>CAZPCM010000004.1:35483-47733 GCA_964585085.1 uncultured Propionibacteriaceae bacterium | reverse complement strand
TTCGGCGGCGCCTTCTTCAGGGCCTGCTTCGGGGCCTTGTCGGGGACGGTCTCCGAGGCCTGGGCCGGGTCCTGAACCTCTTCTTCGAGCTTGTCGGGTGCGGTGTCCGTGGTCGTCATGACCGCTATCGTCCCGCCTTGCCGCCCCCGGCGCAGGACATTCAGCGCCAATCGCGTTGCTTCTGGGCGCGGAGCAGTCGGTCGATCGCGGACCTGCCATCAGGGAGGATCCGCCGCACGAGGTCGTCGCGGGTGACGGTCAGCCCTGCCGTGGGCAGGCCGGCAGGGTAGAGGACGTCTGGATCCTGAGGTCCGCCGACGCCTTCGGTGAGGTTCTCCACTGCATGGCCCACCACGAGCAGATTCCCGCCTGCCGCCAGCATGGACTCGATCCGCTGAAACAGCGGGCGGAAGACAGCCGAGGGCAGGTGCAGGTAGGCGACCAGGACCAGGTCGACCGGGTGCGGGGGAGTCCAGGTGGTGACGTCGGCCACCACCCAGTCCAGGCCGACCCCGCGCGAGACGGCGTTCTGTCGTCCGGTCTCGATCCCGACCGCCGAGAAGTCCACGGCAGTCACCTGCCACCCGCGCTCGGCGAGCCAGAGAGCGTTGCGTCCCTCGCCGGCGCCCAGGTCGATGGCGGTGGCGGGCGGCAGGGTGCTCAACTCGGTCTCGACGATGATGTTCGGTCCGGCGGACCAGACGGTCTGACCCGCCTCGCGTGCCTCGGCGTACCGCGCGTCCCAGGTGTCACTGCTCACCGCCCAAGCATCGCAAAGCACGGCCCGCTAGGGTCGGGGAGTTGGACAGGAGTTGTCAGGAGACGCCGATGGATGCACGCCACAACCCGTGGCCGGGCCTGTGGGCGCTCGTGGTCGGCTTCTTCATGATCCTGGTGGACTCGACCATCGTGAACGTGGCCAACCCGGCGATCATGGCGGGCTTGGGCCTGGGCAGCAACTACTCCGCGGTCGTTTGGGTGACCAGCGCCTACCTGCTGGCTTATGCCGTCCCGCTGCTGGTCACCGGACGACTCGGCGACCGGTTCGGGCCCCGGCGGCTGTACCTGACCGGCCTGGTCCTCTTCACCGCCGCCTCGGCCTGGTGCGGGTTCTCCGGCATGATGCCCGGAGGCGGCATCGGCATGCTGATCACCGCCCGGGTCTTCCAGGGCCTGGGTGCCTCCCTGATGAGTCCGCAGACCATGGCCATCATCACCCGCACCTTCCCGCCCGACCGGCGGGGCGTGGCGATGGGGGTGTGGGGGTCGGTGGCCGGGGTGGCCACGCTCGTCGGGCCGATGCTCGGCGGGATCCTGGTCGACCTGCTCGGCTGGGAATGGATCTTCTTCGTGAACGTGCCGGTGGGCGTCGTGGCCGCCGTGCTGGCTTGGCGGCTGGTGCCGCGTCTGGAGACCCACCCGCACCGCTTCGATCTCCCCGGGGTCGCCCTGAGCACACTGGGAGTGTTCCTGCTGGTGTTCGGCATCCAGGAAGGGGAGACCTTCGACTGGGGCACGATCGTCGGGCCGATCACCGTGTGGGGGTTGATCGGACTCGGCGCCGCGGTTCTGGTCGCCTTCGTGGTCTGGCAGGCACGAAACACCGGTGAACCCCTCCTGCCGTTGGAGCTGTTCTCCGACCGCAACTTCTCGCTGGCCAACGCGGCGATCAGCGCGGTCGGTTTCGCGGTCACCTGCCTGGCGCTGCCACTGATGTTCTACCTGCAGAGCGTCCGAGGGTTGACGCCCACCCAGAGCGCCCTGCTCATCGCGCCCTCGGCCATCCTCTCGGCCTTGGCTGCACCACTGGTGGGGCGGTCGATCGGGCGCATCAGCGCCCGGCTGATCGCGATGACCGGGCTGTCGATCTACCTCGTGACACTGGTGGCGTATTCCTGGCTGATGCGGACCGACACGCCCATCTGGTGGCTGCTGGTGCCCAATGCGCTCATGGGCCTGGGCATGTCGGGGGTGTGGGGCCCGATCTCGACCACGGCGACCCGTGGGCTGCCGCTGCATCGTGCCGGGGCCGGTTCAGGGGTGTACAACACCACGCGCCAAGTGGGGGCCGTCTTCGGCAGCGCGTCCATCGCCGCCCTGATGCAGGCCAGACTGGCCGCCGACCTGCCGCCGGGGACCTTGGCCTCCGTGGGCCGAGCCACCGGGACTCGGCTGCCGGTCGAACTGCAGGCCGGCTTTGCGCAGGCGATGGCGGAGTCCATGCTGCTGCCCGCCGCGGTCTCGGTGCTGGCCCTGATCGCGGTGTCGTTCTTCCACACTCCTGAGATCCGCGCAGAGCGCGGCCCGGCGTGACCCAGCGGCGATGTCGGCCAAGACTGACTGGCTATCGGCCGAGGGTGTAGCGGATCGACTCCGGCCCGGCTGCCAATCGGGCATGACGCCCCTTGTAGAGTCCGTGGTCGACGCTCACGTGAAGGAGTCGCCACCCCTCACGTGCTTTCGCGTCCAGTTCGGCCAGCACCCAGAGCGTCGGGATCGAGTTCCACTGCAGGTCCTGCGGCGTGGGAATCGTTGAGTAGGTGCCGCCGGAGGCCCAGCTTCCCTCCCACGATCGGACCTCGGCGCGCTTCTCCTCGCTGATCGTGACGCTCAGCGGCGTCGGGTTGGGGAACTTCGCCTCGGCCAGGTCGCTGATTCTTGGTTCAGCTTGACCGACCGGAAGGCGGGCGATGAGCCCATCGACGCTGACTTCGTCGAAGTAGTGGGTCTCCTTGCGGAAGGCGCTCACCTGCACCTCCTCGGCCGCGTTCACCCGGACCTTTACGTGCTGCCTGAGCCAGGTGGCCCGCTGTTGTTCGACCGCAGCCTGCCGTTGCCTGTTCCGGCGTTCGAGCCCCTCTTCCACTTCCTTGAGCTTCTGTCTGTACTCGTTCGCCGGACCGTACGAGCCGCCATCCCAGGTGAGCGTCGTGAGGGTGTGCGCCGCCTGCATGACTCGGTTGAACTCCAGGATTCCGTACTCCACCACAGGTGCCCCTTCCTTGTGCGTCGGCGCCATGGGTTCTTGATCGTGTGCGAGGAGCAGAAGGAAGGCCTCCTCGTCTTGATCCTGCTGCTGTTGCGCCGCGACGGCCTGCTGTTGCGCCGCGACGGCGCCTATGGGCACGAGGGTTCCTGGGATGTGGAATCCCGGGATGTAGCTCATGTTCGTCCTCCGGTCCGAATCACTCCAAACGCTAGTGCCACGTGGCCTCTCGCACGCCCGTCCAGGCACCCTCGGCCGGGGAGGGCGGACCGCACCTGGCTTTCCTTTGCGGCGGGACCAGAAGCGCTCCTCGGAAACTAAGCACTCCCCGGAACTGGCGTAATGACATAATGTGCATTATCGGACAGCCAGGGGAGAGGGGTGCGGCGCTGGCGGTCGTGTGCTTGACGATCCCTGAGCGTGACGAAGGGTCGTCTCTGCGGATGGGTGCGAGGCTTCGTCAGGCTCAGGGATCGTGCGTGGCGGCTCCGCCCCGCCGGGTGCGACGAGTCAGTGAGGAAGGACGAGTTGTCCGATGAAGAAGACCAGCCAGAACGCAGCGGGCACGCCGCCTGCCGCCAGTCCGATCCAGGTGGCCCAGGTGCGGTCACCTCGGACGAAGTCGGCGGCACCCACCACGACCGCGGCCACAGCGGAGCCGATGGACACCAGCAGGAGGTCGAACACCTGCAGCGCGGAGACTCCGAACGCGAACAGCGCGGCCGCACCGAAAGCCACAGTGAACCAGGCCACGATGCTGGGCCGTCCCGGCGGGGTCGCCTCGGCGGTGGCCCGTCCCTGAGTGGCGAAGATGACCACCCCGGCGAGCGCGAGGCCGATGATGATGGCGATCGTGGCCTGCATGGCCTCCTCCTCGGGCAGCTTCCGGCGGTCAAGACTCTACTCGCGGGCGCAGGGTCGAACCGGGTTATAGATGTTTATACTTTTCGGAGTCGTGTCGGGAGGTTGTGATGCCCAGGAATCCGTTCAGCCCCACGTTCGGACGCAGCCCCGCGGTCCTGATCGGGCGTGACGCCATCATCGAGGAGATCGACGCGGCTTTCGACGACGGCCCGGGCTCCCCTGTTCGCACCGTGCTGTTCACCGGCGCCCGTGGGATGGGCAAGACGGTCATGCTCAACGAGTACCAGGATCTCGCCCGCGCGCGCGGCTGGCTGGTGGTTGCCGAAGGCGCCAGTCCCGGGCTGCTGGAGCGGCTCACCCGGGATCACCTCCCTCGGTTGCTCAGCGAATACGGGGGCCAGCCGCCCAGCCGCGTCACCGCGGCCGGGTTCGAGCTGCCGCTGGTGGGCGGTGGCGTCGATCTGGCCTGGGAGCAGCGCACGCCCGCTGAGTCCAGCCTGCGCTCGCAGGTCGCCCTGCTCACCGACGCCCTGCGGCAGCACGAGACGGGCCTTGTCATCACGTTGGACGAGATCCAGAGCGCCGACCGTCCCGAACTCCGCAAGCTGGGCGAGGTGATCCAGCACGCGCGGCGGGAGGACCGGGAGCTCGCCTTCGCCGGCGCCGGGCTGAACGCCGCGGTCGACCAGTTGCTGAACGACGACGTGGTCACCTTCCTGAGGCGGGCCGAACGGTACGACCTGGGCTGCGTCCCGATCGAGGAGGTTCGCTCCGGGCTGGCCCGGACCATCTCCGAAGCAGGCCGGACGATCAGTCCGCAGGCCCTGGCCCAGGCCGCCGAGGCGACATCGGGCTACCCCTTCCTGATCCAGCTGGTGGGTCACCGAAGCTGGATGCAGCACCCGGACTCCCCCGAGATCACGCCGGCCGACGTCGGACGGGGGGTCGCCGAGGCCGTCCGACGGCTCGGCACCCAGGTGCACCAGCCGGCGCTGGCGCGACTCTCAGCCCTGGACCGCGCCTACCTGGACGCCATGGCCGCCGACGACGGCCCGTCCTCGACCGGGGCTGTGGCCGAGCGGCTGGGGCTGACCGCGCAACACGCGGGGGTGTACCGGGCACGGCTGCTCGCGCACGGCATCATCGAGTCGGTGGCCTGGGGACGGGTGGCCTTCACGCTCCCCTATCTCCGCGACTACCTGGTCAGTCGACTTCCAGCAGGGTCGTAGACGCGACGATGCCCGGGCCGTGCGGCCCGGGCATCGTCGGCGGTGAGGATCAGAGGTTGCTGTTCATCCAGGAGATCCGGGAGTTGAGCCAGCCGCGCAGGTACGTGACCTCACTCCCCCAGGATCCCTTGACCACCTGAACTGAACTCAGGTGCTCGGTCACGCTCCACTTCTTGAAGTTCTCGGAGGCGGAGGCCGAGATCTTCTTCGCGAATCCGGCAGATCCACTGTTGGACTTGCCGAACATGTAGCTGTCGACGCCCGTCGTCGAGTCAGTCAAGGCAGGGTAGATGACGTCCTTCCATCGCGCTTTCACGGCTGAGCGGAAGCTGGAATCCTCATTGAGGCGGTTGAACCAGGTCTTCGTGGACTGCTTGGCCGACGTGGTGATGACGTTGCGCAGGTACCAGCCTGAGGAGTTGACCGTGCCGCCGGCGCGGTTGGCCGAGCCTGCCGCCAGGTCGAAGTCCCACAGCGGGCCCATTTGCAGCTTGCCGTTGGCCGGCTTCCACATGTAGACGCTCGCCCACATGTTGCCGTCGACCGGCTTCATCAGTTCCATGCCGATGTAGTAGTCGATCGCCGAATCCTCGTCGATGCAGGAACGCCAGCCGGTGGTGGCATTGGTGAAGCTGCTGCCGAACAGCTTGGCGTCGCACGCGTCGACGTAGCCGTTGATGTAGTCGATCTGGGCCTGGGTGATGCCGGTTCCGGCGTTGCTGCCGTCGGTGTTGTAGTCGTTCTCCGGGTCCTTGATGCCCGCGTAGCCACGGCTGCCCACGGTGATGTTGTGGTCGGCGCCCTTGCGGAAGTCCCACTCCAGCAGGAAGCCGGGGGTGTTCTTCGGGTCGAGCGGCGTCACACCGTCTTTCTCGTAGTGGTTGTCGTTGAGGGCGTCGTAGGGCAGGCGCTTCGCGGCGGTGTCACCGGCGATGCGCTCGATGAGGATGTAGGAGCCCTGGTAGACGCCGTTCATCCAGAAGTCGACGGGCCGGGAGTCGGGGGTGAAGGCCAGGTTGGTGAGCTTCGAGCCGATGTAGTCGGCCACCGTGTTGCGCAGCAGCGACTTGTCGTAGTGGTTGGCCACCAGCGCCCACTTCTTACTCGCGCCTATCCCGCAGAAGTTCGCCTTGTCATTCAGCTTGAGCGTGAACGACTTCTTGGCGAAGCTCCAAGAGTAGTTACCGCGACCTTTCAGCGCGCCGAGCAGTGGGGCGGTGTTGGTGTCGACGGTCTTGCCGTCCTTGTCGAGCACCTTGTCGCACTCGCCGAACTGGACGGTCGAACCGCCCTGGACGAAGGTGAATCTGCCCTCGAAGTAGCGGGTCCGGGTGTTCACCGAGGCCTGTTCGTTGCTGTTGAAGTAGACCTGCGGCACACCGGTGCTCTTCGCAGTGAGCGACGCCGCCAGCGTCACCTCGTTGGAGATGTACTGCGGCGAGGTGCCGGTGATCGCACGGTACTTGTGGCTGACCTCGTAGGGGTTCGAGATGGAGAAGTTGGCCACGCCGGAGGAGTTCTGGTTGGCCGTGGCGATGGTCTTCCAGGACGTCGCGGTGACCTCGTTGGTCATCGCGGTGACGATGGTCGCGATCTGCAGCGAGGCGGACTGGCCGGACTTCATGGCCGCCCCGGTGAAGGTGGCCTGCGCGGTCTTGCCGTCCGGCGCGACCGTCAGAGCGGCGCCCGAGGGGGGCGGGGTCTGCGGATCATCGAAGGAGAATACGTCGGTGCAGATCTGGGAGATGCCGTCGTTGTACAGCTTCCCGGCTTGGCCGTTCTTGAGGGCGATGTCGTTGCAGACCTTGATCTTGCTCTTGGCCGTTCCCACGTTGTAGGTCATGGCCAGCACACCTGAGGAGTTGGACTTCGCTCCGGGCGCCACTTGGCTGAAGGTCGCGCCGTCGTCGGTGGACTTGAAGATGGCCAAGTAGGGGTAGTTGCCCCAGGTCCCTTCGTCATAGGATCCCGTCGGGAAATCGACGGTGAAGCTCACATCCTGGTTGTTGTACACCGTCGTGGGCGGCGCGACTGTGAAGACTGCTTTGCCCGCGGCTGCCTGAGCCGGGACGGCGGTCGCCGGAGCGAGCAACAAACTGATGCCCAGAACCCCGACCAGACTGGCGATGAAACGACGTCTCACTTCTTCTCCCTTTGCTTGGCCCTACCCCTGTAGGCCACGAGTCGGAACGATGCGGGCGAAACCCCTTACATCAACTGACGCTGCCCGCTAATCTAACACGTTCGCAAGAGACCCCCGGAAACCGTCCGGCGAGTCTCGCCCCGTCCCTGAGACTCGTTCAGCGTGCCGCGGCCTTGGCGGTTCGCTTCGCCAGACGCACCTTCGCCAGCGACTCGGCGTCGACGATGTCGGCCACCGACCGGTAGCCGACAAGGCCGTAGTCCCCTGCCGCGTCCCGCCAGCCGGTGGGGGTGACGCCGTACTGTTTGCCCAGCAGGGCGACCAGGATGGACGCCTTGGCCTCGCCGAATCCCGGAAGCCCGGCGAGCCGGTTCTTCAATTCGGCGCCGGTGCCGGCGGAGGCGAACAGGATGGCCGCGCTCCCCTGCCAGTCGGCGAGGAGGATCCGGCAGAGTTCCTGGATGCGGGCGGCCATCGCCCGGGGGAACCGGTGGACGGCCGGACGTTCGGCGCACAGGGCGGCGAACTGCTCAGGGTCGGCGGCGGCGATGGCTGCGACGTCCAGGCGTCCGCCCATCCGTTCGGCGAGCACCGCAGGACCCGAGAACGCCTTCTCCATGGGGACCTGCTGGTCCAGGAGCATCCCGATCAGCAGCGCGTTCGCGTCACTGGACAACAACTCGTCGGCGACCGGGTCGCCGGTCAGGTGCAGGGCGGGCATGGCTTCTCCTACTCGAACAGGACGTACTCCGGGGTCGGCTTGAGGGCCAGAACCTCTTTGGGGGTCATCAGGCGACCCCCGGTCTTGACGTCCTCGACGTAGAACAGCTTGAAACCGGTGTGGACGAAGCTCGGGGTGTTCTTGACCACGAGCCGGAACGTGCCCGCCTTCGCGGCGGGGCCGCCGATGCCGTCGACGGACTTGATCATCACCACGCCCGGGTGCGCCTTGAGGTCCTTCTGGCGGGCGACGATGCTGGCGTGCAGCTGGTGGAAGACGATGACCTTCTCCGGCAGTCCGTGCGCGGCCACCAGGGCGGACACCCAGGACGCGACGCCGTCCAACTCCTTACCCGTGGTGGAGCCGAAGACCCGTCCGGGGATCTGGTGCTTTCCGACCGCCCACTCCGGATCGAGGGCCAGGCCCACGTCGGGCTCGCGCAGCCACTTCTGGAAGTACCGGACCTCGTCGATGAAGTCGGCGCGTCCCGGCTGGATGTTGAGCAGCAGCAATGCCTTGTGCCGGCGCGCCGCGGCCAGCCACTTGGCGATGATCGCGTCACCCACCCGGGTGCGGTACATCCCGTCCGCGCCCGGGGTGGCGTGGACGGTGACCGCGATCAGTTCCATGACCGGCAGCAGCTTGCGCCCCTTGCGGAAGGCCTGGCCGCGCTTCTCGATCTCGGCCATCCGGTCATCGAGCTTGCCGATGCCGAGGCGGCCCTGGCCGGGCGCCCCCGGGAAGCCCGAGTAGCCGAACAGCCGATAGGTGGGGAAGACCGTGGTCCCGCCCCGGGGCAGCTCCTTGATCGCGACCGGGGGGCTGGCCGACACCGTGGCCGGGCCGGCGGACACCGTGGCCGAGGCGGAGGGCGCCGTCGTTGAGGAGGGTGAGACCGCCGTCGAGACACCCGGTGAGGGCGGTACCACCGTCGAGGCCACCGGCATCGTGCCCGGAGTCTGGACGGCGCAGCCGGCGAGCATTGCTGCCACGGCCACAGCGGCCCCCCGACGCACCATCACAGGTTGATCATGTGACCGGCGATGCCTTCCACACACTCCTTGAGCACCTCCGACAAGGTCGGATGGGCGTGGATGTTGCGGGCCACCTCGTCGGCGGTCAGGTCCCACTGCTGGGCAAGAGTCAACTCGGGCAGGAGTTCGGTGACGTCCGGGCCGATCATGTGAGCGCCGAGGATCTCGTTGTAGCGAGCGTCGGCGACCACCTTGACGAAGCCGACCCCGGCGCCCAGTCCCTGGGCCTTGCCGTTGGCCGAGAACGGGAACTTGGCCACCTTCACCTCGTACCCGCGATCCTTGGCCTGTTGCTCGGTGTAGCCGAAGGACGCGATCTGGGGCTGGCAGTAGGTGGCCCGCGGGATCATGTCGTAGTTGATCGGCATCGTCTCGGCACCGGCGATGGTCTCGGCGGCCACCACGCCCTGCGCCTCGGCGGTGTGCGCGAGCATCAGTTTCATGGTGACATCGCCGATGGCGTAGATGCCGGGGACGTTGGTGCGCATGAAATCGTCGATGGCGATCGCGCCTCGTTCGGTCAGGGCGACCCCGGTGTTCTCCAATCCGTAGCCGGCGGTGCGTGGGGCGAACCCGAGCGACTGCAGCACACGATCGGCCTGGAGCACCTGGGAGTCGCCGCCGGCGGCCGGGCTGACCGTGACCCGGACCTTGTCGGGGGTCTCTTCGATCGACTCGACCTTGGTGGCGGTGAGCACCTTGACCCCGAGCTTGCGGTAGGCCTTGGCGAGTTCGGCGGAGATCTCCGGATCCTCGTTGGGCACCATCCGGTCGAGGTACTCCACGATGGTCACCTGCACGCCGTAGTTGGCCAGCACGAAGGCGAACTCGGTCCCGATGGCTCCGGCGCCGCAGATCACGATCGAGCCGGGCAGGTCGGCGGAGAGGATCTGCTCCTCATAGGTGAACACCCGTGCGCTGCGCTGCGTGTTGGGGAGCATCTTTGTGGTCGAACCGGTGGCGATGATGCAGTTGTCAAAGGTCACCACCTCCTCGCCGGCATCGGTGGTGACCCGGATCGTCCTGGCGTCGGTGAACTCGCCCCAGCCGTGGATCTCGGTGATCTTGTTCTTCTTCATCAGGAAGTGGATGCCGTTGACCGACCGGCTCGACACGGCCCGGCTGCGGCTCAGCGCCTTGTCGAAGTTGAAGGTGACCTGCCCTTCGATGCCGAACAGGTCGGCCTCGTGGTTGAAGATGTGGGCGAGTTCGGCGTTGCGGAGCAGCGATTTGGTCGGGATGCACCCCACGTTCAGGCACACTCCCCCCCACCACTGCTTCTCGATCACGGCGGTCTTCAGGCCAAGCTGCGCTGCGCGGATGGCGGCAACGTATCCCCCGGGGCCGGCGCCCAGGACAACGACGTCGAAGTGTGCTGTCATGGGGTCACTCTAGAACACGGTCGGCCGCTCGGACGGGGCACGCGAAGACCCTTCTCGGATTCGGAATCGGGGGCCATTGAAGGGCTCGGTTCGCCTCTCATATCTCATATGAGATAAGGTGGTGGTTGTGGCAGACCTTCTTCCCAGCAGCGTCGGTACTCTGATTCGGGACGCGCGTAAGCAGCGCGGACTCACTCAGCAGCAGCTCGCCGCCGTCCTCGGCACCAGTCAGAGCGCCGTCCATCGCATCGAGTCAGGTGGGCAGAACCTGAGCCTGGAGATGATCAACCGGATCGCGGCGGCTCTGGAGAGCCCGCTGATCTCGGCCGGCTCCGGCGGGGCCACCCACCTGCGGATCCACGGCCCGACCAAGCTCAGCGGCTCGATCCCGGTCCGGTCGTCGAAGAACGCCGCGGTGGCGCTGCTCTGCGCGTCCCTGCTCAATCATGGCCGGACGGTGCTGCGCGGCATCGCGCAGATCGAGGAGGTCAACCGGATCCTCGAGGTGCTCACCAGCATCGGAGTCCGGGCGACCTGGTCAGCCGACCGCACCGAGCTTGAGCTCATCCGTCCCGAGAAGCTGAACCTGTCCACCATGGACGTGGCCGCGGCCCGGCGGACGCGCTCGGTGATCATGTTCCTCGGCCCGCTGCTGCACTCGGAGCAGATGTTCGACCTGCCCTATGCCGGGGGGTGCAACCTCGGCGCGCGGACGGTCACGCCGCACCTGCAGGCGCTGCACCACTTCGGGTTGGACGTCCGGACGACCCAGGGCTTCTACCATGCCCGGGTCGGCCATTCCGATGCTCCGCGGCGCGCGATCACCCTCACCGAGCGCGGCGACACCGTGACCGAGAACGTCCTGATGGCCGCCGCGCGGTTCCCGGGCGAGACGCTGATCCGCAACGCCAGCCCGAACTACATGGTCCAGGACCTCTGCTTCTTCCTGCAGGAGCTCGGCGTCCAGATCGACGGGATCGGCACCACCACGCTGCGGGTCCGCGGGGTCGAGCACATCGACACCGACATCTCGTTCGCGCCCTCGGAGGATCCGATCGAAGCGATGAGCCTGCTCACTGCGGCCATCGTGACCGGATCGGAGCTCACCATCGAGCGTGCCCCGATCGAGTTCCTCGAAATCGAGCTGGCGATCCTGGCCGAGATGGGACTGTCCTTCGAGCTCTCGGAGGAGTACCCCGCCGAGAACGGCCAGACCCGGCTGACCGACATCACCGTCAAGCCGTCGGTTCTGCACGCCGCCACCGACAAGATCCACCCGCTGCCGTTCCCGGGCCTGAACATCGACAACCTGCCGTTCTTCGCGGTGATCGCTGCGGTCGCCCAGGGCCGCACGATGATCCACGACTGGGTCTATGAGAACCGGGCGATCCACCTCGTCGAACTGACCAAGCTCGGCGCCGACGTCCAGCTGCTCGATCCGCACCGGATCGTGGTCAATGGCCCCACGCGTTGGCGCGGTCAGGAGATCATCTGCCCGCCGGCACTCCGTCCGGCGGTGTGCCTGCTGTTGGCCGCCTTGGCGGCTCGCGGGACAAGCGTCCTGCGTGACGTCTACGTCATCAACCGGGGCTATGAGGACCTGCCCAACCGGCTCAACGCCCTGGGCGCGAGCATCGAGGTCTTCCGCGACTGAGTTCGGCTCAGCCGTCGTTGGGGTGGTGTGGCTTGGGGCTGAGCCGTCCGTTCTTGGCGATCCCTGAGCTTGACGAAGGGTCGTCGCATGGCTGGAGGGCGAGGCTTCGTCAAGCTCAGCCGTCGTTGGGGTGGACGGGGCTTCGTCAAGCTCAGCCGTCGTTGGGGTGGACGGGGCTTCGTCAGGCTCAGCCGTCGTTGGGGTGGACGGGGCTTCGTCAGGCTCAGCCGTCGTTGG
>CAZPCM010000004.1:31812-35383 GCA_964585085.1 uncultured Propionibacteriaceae bacterium | reverse complement strand
CAGGCTCAGCCGTCGTTGGGGTGGACGGGGCTTCGTCAGGCTCAGCCGTCGTTGGGGTGGACGGGGCTTCGTCAGGCTCAGCCGTCGTTGGAGGGCGGGCGAGGCCTCCTCAGGCTCAGCCGTCGATGGGGGCCGGTCTCAGCGGACCTGCTCGACCTCGAAGTGGTGAGTGGGAGAGACCAGCTCGTCCTGGGCCTGCACCAGCAGCAGTTCCAGCGAGTCGGCGTCGGTGGTGGCCTTCAGCACCGAGTACACCGCATCGGCGGTGCTGCTGATCGCGGACGCCGGGTCGCTGGTGCGCAGGTGGTGAGCCAGGAACAGCGCTGAGGTCAGATCGCCCGAACCGGTGAACGTGCGCTGAAGGCGAGGGGTCACCACGCGCCACGCTCCGCCCCCGGAGACGGCGAGCATGGTCAGGGTGTCGGGATCGTCGCCGTCGAGGACGGCGCTGGTGACCAGGACCAGGTCGGGCCCGGCGGCCCGCAACTCGTCGGCGGCCGCCAGCACCTCGGCGAGGGTGCGCGTGGTCCGTCCGGTCAGGTAGTCGAGTTCGAACTGGTTCGGAGTGACGATGTCGGCCGACGGGACCACCTGGTCGCGCATGAACTCGGGGATACCGGGACGGACGAAGAGACCGCGATCGGTGTCGCCCATCACCGGGTCGCAGCAGTAGATCGCCTGCGGGTTGCGCTGCTTGACCAGCGCCACGGCGCGAAGAACCTCGGCGCCGACCTCCTCAGCGCCCTGGTAGCCCGACAGGACCGCGTCGACCCGGTGCAGCACGTCGCGTTCGTCGATGCCGAGGATGACCTCCGCGACATCACCGGCCTCCAGCAGCGGGCCGCGCCACCGTCCGTACCCGGTGTGGTTGGAGAAGTGCACGGTCAGCACCGGCCAGACCTCCAGTCCCAGGCGCATCAGCGGGAAGGTTGCGGCGCTGTTGCCGACGTGGCCATAGGCCACCGAGGACTGGATCGACAGGATCGTGGTCACCTTGTCCCCCACTCCTCCTCGCGCCGGAGGGGGCCAGTCGGCGAACGGACGCAGCGCCTCCGCTTCAGCCAGCAGGCGATCGGCGTGTTCGGGACGCCCCAGCCCGCGGTAGCGGGCGGCGGCCGTTTCGCGTTCGTTCAGCTCGGCCAGGACGATGGCCCGGACGTCGGCCTCGGAGAGCTCGCGGCGCGGCATCTCCGTGGCGCCCAGGCCGGAGACCGCTCCCGCGACATGCCGGCTGCTGGTGGCAGTTGGGACATCGATGATCGGCACGGCCTCGGCGTTGGCGATCGCCGCCACTGTGGTTCGCAAAGCGGTGGTCGCGACCTCGTCGCGCCGCCGGCGGGCACCCAGCAGCGCCGATCTGAGGTCGGCGAGAGTGGGGCTGGAAGGCATGGCTTCACGCTAGCGGACCAGCCGGGTGCCCATACTGGGCTGGTGCGCGCCGCTGACTACGCCTACTTCGACACGCGCTTCGCCGCCCTCGCGCACCGCGGCGGCTCGGGGTTCACGCCCAATCTGGGCCGGGAGAACTCCGTTCACGCCTTCTCCCAAGCGGTCGGGTTGGGCTACCGCTACCTGGAAACCGATGTCCACGCCACCGCCGACGGGGTGCTGGTGGCGTTCCACGACGAGGCGCTGGACCGGGTCACCGACGCCCGGGGCAGGATCGCCGACCTCCCCTACTCCGAGGTTGCGGCGGCCAGAATCGCCGGCCTCGACCCCATCCCCACCCTCGACGAACTTCTGGAGAGGTTCCCGCAGGCGAGGCTGAACATCGACATCAAGGCCGACGGGGCGGTGGAGCCGCTGGCGCGGGCGCTGCGCCGGCACGCCGCCGGCGACCGGGTCTGCGTGGGCTCGTTCGCCATCGACCGGATCCGGGCCTTCCGACGTCTGACCGGGCCACGTGTCGCCACGGCGGCCAGCCGGCTGGGAGTGGCGTGGTACGCCTACGCGCCGGGCGTCCGTCGGCTGGCGGACTCCGCCGGGGTCGCCCTGCAGGTGCCACTGCGCGCCGGGGGCGGACGCCTGCCGCTGCTGACCCCAGACCTAGTCCGTGCGGTGCACCGGGCTGGACGGGTCCTGCACGTCTGGACGGTCAACGAGCGTCCGGAGATGGAGCGTCTGATCGACCTCGGCGTGGACGGGCTGGTGACTGACCGGATCGACGTGCTCAAGGATGTCCTGCAGCGACGCGGACTGTGGGACGCGCAGTGAGGGCAAGCTCCCCCCAACAGCGGGCCTGGTACTGGTACGACTGGGCCAACTCGGCCTACATCACGACCACAGCGACCGTCATCATCGGTCCCTACCTGACCAGCCTGGCCACCAACGCCGCCTGCCCCGAGCTCGCCGACGGCCCGTGTGCGCGATCCCGGTGAGCCTGCTCGGGCTGTTCGACGTTCTGCCCGGGGCGCTGCACCCGTTCCTGGCCACGTTCGCCACGCTCTTCTCGGCGTTGTTCCTGCTCTTCGTCGGCGCCGCGGCGGACCGGTCGCAGCATCCGCATCGCTGGCTGGGGGTTTTCGCGTGGTTCGGTGCGGCAGCAGCGTCGGCCATGTTCTTCCTCGAAGGCGACAACTGGCAACTCGGGGCGTGGCTGATGGTGATCGCGAACGTGTGCGTGGGGGCGTCCTTCGTCGTCTATGACGGGATCCTCTGCCGCATCGCGACGCCTGACGAGCGTGATGCCGTCTCGAGCCGGGGGTGGGCGTTCGGCTACCTCGGCGGAGGCCTCCTCCTCGCGGCGAACCTGGCGCTGATGGTCGGGCACGAAACGCTCGGTATCAGCTACGGCCTGGCCATTCGGCTGAGCCTGCTGTCGGCGGGCGTGTGGTGGGGCGCTTTCGCGCTGATCCCGGTCCTGGGGCTGCGTCGGCTCCCCGGTCGAGCGCTCGACGCACCGGTCGCGCCCGCCGGGCGCGGGGGCAGCCCGTTCTCCCAGCTCGCGTCCACGTTCGGGGACCTGAGGCACTACCCGCAGACCCTGCTGTTCCTGGCCGCGTACCTCTTCTTCAACGACGGCATCCAGACCGTCATCGGCCAGTCGAGCCTCTACGCCACGTCCGAACTGCAGCTGGGCACGTCTCAGGTGATGACGACCTTCCTGCTGACGCAGTTCGTCGCCTTCGGCGGTGCCCTGCTCTTCGGACGGCTGGCGGCAGCCATCGGAGCGAAGCGGACGGTGTTGATCGGGATCGGGATCTGGCTGGGCGTGGTCGTGGTGGCCTACGTCCTGCCGTCCGGAGTCTTCGGAGCCCTGCTCGTCCTCGGCACGGCGATCGGGCTCGTGATGGGCGGCACCCAGGCGCTGTCGCGCTCGATGTACAGCCAACTGGTGCCGGCCGGCCGCGAGGCCGAGTACTTCAGCTTCTACCAGGCTATGGAGCGCGGGACGAGTTGGCTGGGCACCCTGGTCTTCGGGCTCGTCTTCCAGTTCACCCAGTCCTACCGCTTCGCGATTGTGGCGCTGGTGGGGTTCTTCGGCATCGGAGGGGTGCTCCTGGCTCGGGTCGACATGCGCAAGGGGATTCTGGACGCCGGAAACCCTCTCCCCCGCGTGTTGTGAGCCTTC
>CAZPCM010000004.1:0-31712 GCA_964585085.1 uncultured Propionibacteriaceae bacterium | reverse complement strand
CCCGCGTGTTGTGAGCCTTGTCCCGGCCGCTACCGTGGAATCCCGAGGGGAGAGGAGCGGACATGGCGGATCGGGCGGTGCGCGGATCGGGACTGGGGGCCAAGAGCCACGCGGACGGGAGCGGGGTCGAGTTCGCACCCCGCCGCGACGTCGGGTTCGACTGCCCGAAGGGGCACCACTTCAGCTTGGTGTTCGCCGAGGAAGCCGAACTGCCGACCGAGTGGGAGTGTCCGCGCTGCGGCGAGACAGCCCGCAGGTCGGACGGGGCCGAGCCCGAGGCCAAGCAGGTCAAGCCGGTGCGCACTCACTGGGACATGCTCCGCGAGCGTCGCTCGATCGAGGAGCTGGAGGATCTGCTGGCCGAGCGGCTCGACGAGATCCGGGGCGAGAAGGACTGACCGGAGCCGGGGGCGGGGTTCAGGGCTCGATCTCGCCGGAGATGGTCCGGCTCGGGCCGGAATCTGGTGGCTCGGCATCCTCGACGGTCTCACCACTGATCACCGTTCCGGACCCGTAACGGATCCTGAGCGCCGCCACGTCGACCCCTGACCTCGCTGCCTGCTTGGCGATCACGAACCCCACCAACCGTCGGGCCGCCGGCCTGGTCCACGGCAGGAGGAAGAGCAGTCCGACGACGTCGGTGAAGAAGCCCGGCAGCATCAGCAGCACCCCGCCGACCAGGACGAGCCCGGCGTCGGCGAGCTCCCCGGCCGGCAGTTTCCCGGCGCCGTAGGCGTCGGAGAGTGCCTTCCAGGCCTTCCCACCCTCGCGACGCATCAGCCATCCACCCAGAATCGCCTCGCCCACCAGGATGGCGATCGTCGGCCACACGCCGATCAGTGCGCCGACGGTCGTGATCAGCCAGATCTCGAAGACCGGGATGGCGATGAAGGCGGCCACCAGGACCGGCACGAGGTTGGGCCGACGGGCCGGGGCGGGCTGGGGGTGGCTCACCGGGAGTCGTCGGTCGGTGCCGCCTGGGTCTTGCGGCGGGACGACCAGCGCTGCTTGATCTTCTCGACCAGCGAGCGTGCGCCGGTGACCGCCTTGCCCGCCGCGTCGCCGGCGACCCGGCCGGCCTGCTTGGCCGCGGTGCCGGCCTGATCGGCGACCTTCTCGGCATTCTCCTTGGTCAGTCCGGCCTTGCTGGCGGCTGCTTTCAGCTGCCCCCAACGGTGCTTGAGCCCCCACTGCGTGGTCAACGCCAACGCCTCCACCACGATCGCGGTGTCCATCTTGGAATCTCCGAGCTGGCGTTCGTGGAACTCGATGGGCACCTCCGCGACGGTGAAGCCGTTCTTGACCGCCCGCCAGGCCAGATCCACCTGGAAGCCATAGCCGGCCGCCTCGACACCGTCGAGGTCGATGCCGCGCAGGGTCGCCGCGCGCCAGGCGGTGAAGCCGCCGGTGGCGTCCTTGACCGGGATGCCCAGCACGAGCCGCGTCCACAGGTTCCCGGCCCGGGACAGCAGCTCCCGTGACTTCGGCCAGTTCACCACCGAGCCGCCCTTGACCCAGCGCGAGCCCTTGACCGCATCGGCGGTGGCGAGCCGGTCCAGCAGCAGCGGCAGCTGCTCGGGCTGGTGCGAGCCGTCCGCATCATGCTCGACCAGGACGTCGTACCCCCGCTCCAGGCCCCACCGGAACCCGGCTACGTAGGCCGCTCCCAGGCCCTGCTTGCCCTGCCGGTGCAGGACATGGAGGTGGCTGTCGGCGGCGGCCAGTTCGTCGGCGATCGCGCCGGTGCCGTCGGGTGAGTTGTCGTCGGCGATCAGGATGTCGGCGTTCGGGACGGCGGCGCGGAGGCGTCCGGTGATCGGCCGGATGTTCTCCGACTCGTTGTAGGTGGGGATGATGACGAGGACGCGGTCCAGTGACGCGCCGGATTCGGTCATGAAGAACACACTCTCTGACGGGGACGAGCAGACACCGGCTATTGTGCCGCACCCGGCGCAGGGACGCGGCGGCGCGCGATCCGGCGGCCATGGCCGAGGACCAGCGCCACGCCGGCCAAGGTGGCAGCGGCCAGCCCAGGATCGAGCGCCGGGGCGAGCCAGGTCGCCGGAGTGAGGCCGTCACGCAGCGGCAGGCTGATCACGCCGGAGGCGGAGGTGTAGTCGGGGACGCTGAACGCGACCGAGCCGTCCGCCCGGATCAGGCCCGAGACCCCGCTGGTGGTCACTACCAGGATGTCGCGGCGCAGCTCCGCCGCCCGGACCCGGGTGATCGCGAACTGCTGCTCGATCTGTCCCGTCCCCTGGTACATGGCGTTGCTGCTCTGCACCAGCAGCACCTGGGCGCCGTGGGTGACGGTGTCGTAGGCGATGTGGTCGAAGGCGACGTCGTAGCAGACCATCACGCCGACGCCCAGGCCCCGGCCGTCATCCAGGGTGACCGGCAGGACCCCCGGCGTGGTGCCTGCCACGGATTGGGCGCCGACGTACCGCAGATTGGGGATGAGCGGGAGCAGCAGGTCGCGAAGCGGAACGTACTCCCCGAAGGGGACGATGCCGCGCTTGTCGTAGCGGGCTTGGACGCCGAGGGACGGGTGCCACCACAGGGAGCTGGTCTGGCGCTCGTCAGTCCCCGGGCCGTCGGTGATCGTCCCGACCAGGATCGGCCTTCCCAGTGTGGACAGGGCTGAAGCGACCAGGTCGCCGGTCTCGGTGTCGTGGAACGGGTCGAGATCGGTGGAGTTCTCCGGCCACACCACGAAGTCGGGCTGAGGAACCTGCCCATCGGCGATGCGCTGCTCCAGCCGCCGCGTTTCGGCCAGGTGGTTGCGGGTGATGGTCCGGGCCTCCCCCAGGCCGTACACCCCGCCACCAGGGGCGCCGCCCTGGACATAGCCGACCTCGACCGTGTCCGCGGTCGGCTCCGGCAGGTAGGTCCCGGCGCCGAACCCGGCGAAGGCGACAGCACCGATCGCGCCGGCGGTCACCACCGAGCGTTGGCGGCTCGGCGCCAGGGCCAGCCAGGCCAGGCCCTGTGCGGTGAGAGCGGTCAGGAAGCTGACCCCGGTGACCCCGACGAACGGGTAGAACCCGGCGAACGGCGAATCGACCATGGCAAACCCCAGCCGCATCCAGCCGAACCCGTCGAACGGGAAGCGGGAGTAGGCGAACTCGACCAGCGACCAGCAGCCGGCCGCCAGGATCGGCCACCACCGCGTCCGGAGAACCGCGTGCAGCAGGGCGCCGAGAACGGCGAAGAACAGCGATTCGGCGACCACGAGCGCGACCATGGCCTCGATGAAGATCACCCGCATCCACCCGACGCCCAGACCCAGGAAGCCGAGCCCGTAGGCCCAGCCGAGGGCGCAACTGCCACGAAGGCCACGCGTCGTCGCGACGCCGACGGTGAGGGCCGCCGGCCCGACAAGCGCCAGCGGCCAGAGGCCGAACGGCTCGAAGCCCAACGCGGTGGTGATGCCGGCGAGGATGGCGAACCCGGCACGTAGCCCCGAATGGAGGTTTCCGAGCCGAGCGATCACATCGTCGAGCCTAGCCAACCCTGGGGAACCGGGTTCAGCCGTGCCACCATGGCCGGGTGACAGGTGCGCGCTTGATGCTCTTCGACACCGCCTCGCTGTACTTCCGGGCGTTCTTCGGCGTGCCGGGAACCCTGCGTTCACCGGATGGCCGTCAGGTCAACGCGGTGCGGGGCCTGCTGGACTTCTTGGCCCGGTTCATCGAGGAATACCGTCCGGGCCAGGTGGCCTGCTGCTGGGACAACAGCTGGCGACCGGCCTGGCGGGTCGCGCTGCTGCCCTCCTACAAGGCGCACCGGGTCGCTTACGGCGACGTCGAGGAGGTCCCCGACGCCCTCGTGGACCAGATCCCGCTGATCCGGGACGTGCTCGCCGCGCTCGGGCTGCCGGTCGTCGGGGCGGACTCCTACGAGGCCGACGATGTGATCGCCACCTTGGCGGCTCGCGCCCAGGGTCCGGTCGATGTGGTCACCGGGGATCGGGACCTGTTCCAGCTGGTCGACGACGCCCGCGCCGTCCGGGTGCTCTACTGCGGACGCGGGGTGGCCCGGCACGAGCGAGTGGACGGGGCCTGGCTGCGCTCGAGGTACGGGGTGGACGGAGCGGGCTACGTCGACTTCGCCGTGCTGCGCGGCGATCCGTCCGACGGACTGCCCGGGATCGCCGGGATCGGAGAGAAGACGGCGTCGGCCCTGATCGGGTCTCACCACAGCCTGGCCGGGGTGCTCGAGGCGGCCAGCGCGGGGCGGCTCTCCCCCGCGCTGGCCGCCCGCCTTGCGTCCGGGATCGATTACCTCGCGGTCGCCCAGGAGGTGGTGGCCGTGCGCGGTGACGTCCCGCTGTCCGAGCTGGACCTGACCCTGCGCAGCGAGCCGATGGCCGCTGCGCGCTTCGAGCAGCTCAGCGCGGCGCTGGGCCTGGGCGGCAGCGCCGCGCGCATGGTGGCGGCGATGGCCGCCGCGTCCGGTCCTCAGCCGGCCTGATCCCGGCGGGGGTTGAGCACGTACACCGCCGCGCCGGCGACCAGGTTCGCCATCTTGTCGCCGGCCTTCAGCCGCTGGCCCGTGGGTGAGAGGGTGATTCGCTGCTCGACGGTGAAGCCCAGCAGGTCGAACAGGTGCTGCAGATCGACCAGAGTGGTGTGGCGGAGATTGGGCGTGTTGAACCAGGCGTAGGGCAGTTCCCGGGACATGGGCATCCGTCCGCCCAGCAGTCGCAGCCGATGGCCCCACCAGCCGAAGTTGGGGACCGAGACGATGAGCCGGCGTCCGATCCGTCCCATGTGCTCCAGCACCTCCTGCGGACGGTGGATGGTCTGGATGGTGCGCGAGAGGACAACCACGTCATAGGAGTCATCGGCGAAATCGCCCAGCTGGGCGTCGATGTTGAGCTCGATCACCGGGACGCCCCGGCGAATGGCGGCCAGCACCGAAGCGGGCGCGATTTCGACCCCGGTTCCGCGACAACTCTGCTCACGCATCAGGTGCGCCAGCAGCGAACCGGAGCCGCAGCCGAGGTCGAGGACCCGGCTGCCGGGCGGGATGAGGCTGGCGACCAGGGCGAGGTCGGCTCGCAGGCTCATCGGATCCCCACCTCCAGGGCGCGGTCAAGGAAGGCGCGCATGGTGTCGTGGTACGACTCGACCTTGAGCAGGAAGGAGTCGTGCCCCCACGTCGAGGGGATCTCCCGGAAGGTCACGGGCTGGCCCGCGTGTTCGAGGGTGCGGACGATCCGCCGCGAATGGACGGTACCGAATCGCCAGTCGGTGGCGAACGAGAGGACCAGCCAATTCACCGGTCTGGCGGTGACCTCGGCCAGGGCGTCCGGCGCATCGAAGGGGTCGAAGTAGTCCATCACCCGGGTCAGGTACAGATAGCTCAGCGCATCGAACCGTTCCAGGAAGGCCTGGCCCTGATGGGCGAGGTAGCTCTCGACGGCGAAGTCGATCCCGAAGCCCGGCTCGCGGCGATCCGGGTGCGGGTCGCGGCCGAACTTCTCGTCCAGCGCCTCCTCCGACAGGTAGGTGATGTGGGCCATCATCCGGGCGATCGAGAGTCCGGTGTCAGGGTTGACCCCCTCCGCGGAGTAACGCCCGCCCGCGAAGTGCGGATCGGTCATGATGGCGCGGCGGGCGACGGCGGAGAACGCGATGTTCTGGGCCGTCAGCCGGCTGGACGCGGCAATGACAAGGGCATTCGCCACTTCCTCGGGGTGGTCCAGCGCCCACTGGAGAACCTGCATGCCACCGAGCGAGCCGCCCAGCGCGGCCAACAGGCGTTCGATGCCCAGGTGCGCGACGAGAGCTCGGTGGACCGCGACGAGGTCGCTCATCATCACCACGGGGAACTCCAGGCCGTAGGCGTCCCCGGTGGCTGGGTTGATCGACGACGGGCCGGTGGTGCCCTGGCACCCGCCGAGCAGGTTGGCGCACACCACGAAGAACTTGTCGGTGTCCAAAGGCCTGCCCGGCCCGATCAGGTTGTCCCACCAGCCCGGACGCTTCGCGCCGACATGCCAGCCGGCGGCGTGGGCGTCCCCGGTGAGGGCGTGACAAATCATCACCGCGTTGTCGCGGGCCGGGCTGAGCGTCCCGTAGGTCTCGTAGGCGACGTCGATGGGCCCGAGCGTCTGCCCGCTGGAGAGCAGCAGTGGCTCCTCGGCCGTGAACAGCCGGACCTGGCGCGTGTCGACCAGCCCGACCGAGTCTGAGGGGTAATCCATGCCTGCCTTTCGAAAGTGGCGGGATCGCGACTGTGGACTGCGCGGGTCAGGTTAGCCGAAGCTACTGCGCCAGCGGCCAGGAGCCCAGCCGTCGGTGCTCGGCCCCGGCGGCGTGCAGCGTCGACTGCATCAGGGCGAGGCTGTGCACGGGCCAGGGCAGCGGCGGGAAGCTGTCCAGGATCGTCAGCCACCGGCGTGCGTGCACCGGGCGCCGTGCGCGGGCAACGGTCAGGTGCGGACGGAACCGGCTGCCGTCCACCTCGATGCCGAGCCTTTCCGCGGCGACGCGGCTGCGCCGTGCCAACCGGCCCAGCGGCGCGAGGTCACCGGTGACTCCCAGGTAGAGCAGGCGCGCGGCGTCCGGATGGGGCAGGCAACCGCCGCCTTCGATCGTCACGTACAGGGCCGGCGTCCGGGCGGCGACCTCGGCCAGCCCTTCGGTCAGGGCGTCGGTGAGGGGCGCCGGCGAATCGGGGATGAACGCCAACGTCAGGTGCCACTGGTGAGCGGGCATCCAGCGCAGGTCCGGGTCCGCCTCCCGGCGGGGATCGACCATTGCCGACAGCGAATCGACAAGGCCGGACGGCGGAAGCAGCGCAACGAAGAGCCGGTCACCCACCCGGCCAGGGTAGTCGCCGCACCGTGGGAGAATGTCGGGGTTCGAGGAGAGGATTGCCATGGGCAGCATGAAGACCCGGCTGAAGGCCGACCTGGTGACGGCGATGAAGGCCAAGGACGAGCTCACCAAGAGCACTTTGCGCATGGCGTTGGCGGCCATCGCGGTCGAGGAGGTGGCGGGCAAGGTGGCCCGTGATCTCAGCGAGGCCGAGGAACTGGTCGTCCTCACCCGTGAGGTCAACAAGCGCAAGGACTCCGCCGAGGCCTACACCGCCGGGAACCGACCCGAACTCGCCGAAAAGGAACTCGCCGAGGCGGAGATCCTGCGGGGCTACCTGCCTGCGCCGCTGACCGACGTCGAGTTGGACGGACTGGTCGCCGCCGAGGTCGCCGCGGTGGCCACGGCCTTGGGGGCGGCGCCCACCATGAAGCAGATGGGTCAGGTGATCAAGGCCGTCAACGCCCGCGCCCAGGGGCGTGCCGAAGGGGCCGCGATCGCCGCGAAGGTGCGCGCGGCGCTCACCTGAGCGAACCGGTTCACCCCTGAGGCTCCTCGACCAGGACGCTCTCCTCCCTCAGCGCCGGCGGCCACAGCCACCACAGGGCGGCGGCCAGAGCGGCCGGCAGGAGCCAGCCGGACCACCCGAGGATGGTGGCCTGGACCGGATCCACGGGGGCGTCGGCCCGGCCGAGGGTGAGGGTCGTGGCGGCAGTCGCCGCATTGAGCGTGCCGTGCGCCATCGCCGCCGGCCAGATCGTGCCGGTGCGCTCGGTGACCCAGGCCAGCAGCGCGCCGATCACGGTGCAGAATCCGGCCATCACCGCTATCGAAAGCCACCCCGGGATGTCGCCGTAGTTGTAGCCCAAGAGGATGATCGGGGCGTGCCACAGGCCCCAGATCACCCCCTGCAGGAGCAGCGCGGGCCCGCGTCCGAAGGCAAGCAGGCGGGGGAACAGGTAGCCTCGCCAGCCCACTTCCTCGCCGGCCGCGATGACGGTGTTGATCAGCGATCCCACGAAGATGCCGGGGAGGGTGGCCAGCGCGTACAGCCACATCGGACCCACCAGTTCCGTCGACAGTCCCGCCGCGGACAGTTGGGCTTGGAGAACCTTTCGCAGGCCCGAGTATCCGACCACGTCAAGGGGGAACACGCCGAGGGTGGCGCCGACGAAGACCGCTCCCACCACCAGTGCGAGCATCAACACGTGGGCCACCGCCAGCCAGAGCGCGAACGTCAGCACGGGCCTGGTCGGCTTCAGCCGCAGCGAAGCGATGGGGTCCAGGCCGCGTTCGGCGACCCGCAGGGCGACCACGGCCGCTGCCGTGGGGGTCACCATCATCAGGCTCATCAGCACCAGGGCGTACGGGGAATCCAGGCCCCCGTCCGTCCACAGCGGCAGCACGATCAGCCACGGCAGGCCGAGCGCCACAAGCAGGTAGACCGTCAAGGAGCGGTTGTGGACCTCGGGCGACACGCGGCTCACCCTACCGGTGGGACGTGGGGAGACTCACCACCAGCCCTGACGCTTCGCCCAGCGCAGCAGCACCAGCGACAGGAACAGCATCATCACCACGAGCGCCGTCAACCAGCCCCACTCGGTCTGGTCGTTGACGATGACGTTCATGCCGACCACGGACGAGATGGCGGTCACCGGCAGCGTGATCGCGGCGATCACCGCGAGTCGTTCGGCGGCGATGGTCATCTTGGTGTCGGTGCGCGCCCGGTAGTACTCGGTGACACCGGCGAGGAACTCGAGCTGGCTGTGGCTGATCCGGGCCAGCCGGTCGTATTGGTCCTTGTTGTCCCGCAGGACCCGGGTGAGTCTCTTGTTCGTCTCGCTGAAGAGCCGGATCGCACGTCCGTAGATCTCGGCGCTCTGGGTGGTCATCGTGCGGACGGTGAGCAGGGCGTGCCGGGTGTGGAACAGTTCCTCCAGGAACCGCTGCGGGTCGGAGTCGCCGGCATGCGCCATGACTCGTTGTTCGAGCAGGCCGACTTCGCGGGCGAGGGCGTTGACGAACACCTCTTCGCCGACGGTCAGGGCCGACACGATTCGGTGCGAGACCTGGTCGGGGGCGCTGGGCTGGAACCTGCCCGCCAGCATCCGTTCGGCGATGTCGTCGGTTTCGGTGAGCAGGCGCTCCAACGGCACGGCGAGATTGCGTGGGCCGTGCGTGGTGATCAGGAAGTTCGGACCGATGAACTGGTCCAGTTCCAGGTAGTGGACGTGACCGCCCTCCCCCTTCTCGGGGCGGTGCAGGACGAGGAAGAGGATGTCACCGTAGGCGTGCAGTCTGGGCACGTGGTTGCGCTCCAGCACGTCGCGGACCGCCGTCGGGTGCAGGCCGAAGACGTCGGTGAGGAGTCCGCCCGTCGACTCGTCCGGCTCGGGCACGTCCAACCACAGCCAACCTGAGGGGTCGTTGAGCCGGTGGGGCAGGTCGGCGAGGGCCAGGAGGCTGGCCGAGCGGGTCGTCCCATCGACCCAGAGCACCCGTGGCGCGGTCATGGCGGTCAGTTTAGGAAGCCGGCCCGCGGTAGCGCAGGAAGGTGGGAATCGCGGACACGGCCATCAGAGTCAACGCCACCACGAGCGCTCCGCCGAGGGTCGTCGCCCACGCCGCGCCGACCAGCCCTGCAGCGTAGCCGTGCAGCGCATCAGCGATCCGAGGGCCTCCCACGACCACGACCAGGAACACGCCCTGCAGTCGTCCGCGGACGGCATCGTCGGCGGCTGCCAGCAGCATGGACTGGCGGAAGGCCGCCGAAGCCATGTCCGCGGCACCGCCGACGACCAGCAGGCCGACTCCGGCGGCCAGCATCGGCAGCCGCCACTGGGGCGCGGCCAGGACCGCCAGCCCGAAGCCTGTGATCGCCACACCCCAGACCACAATGGCTGCGGTGACCGCCAGACCCTGGCGCCGAACGCGTGAGACCCACCCGGACAGCACGCCGCCCAGCACGGCTCCCGCCGGGACGGCCGCGTAGAGCAGGGCGAAGGCCGTCCCTCCTTCCGCGGGCCCGCCGAACCAGGCATGGGCGATCTCGGGGAACAGGGCGCGCGGCATGCCGAAGACCATGGCGATCAGGTCCAGCAGGAATGAGGTGAGCAACACCGGGTGGCCCTTCAGATAGCCCAGGCCGTCGATCACCGAACGCAGGCCCGGTGAACCCTGCGGGTTCTCGATCGGCAGGGCGGGCAGGCGCCAGACCGCCGCCGCAGTGGCGAACAGGGTGAGGGTGTCGACCAGGTAGAGCCAGGAGAACCCCACCAGCGGGATGAGCGCGCCGCCGACCAGCGGACCGGCGATCGCGCCGGCCATCATGACGGTCATGTTCAAGGCGTTGGCGGCCGGAAGCTGAGGCGCAGGCAGGAGCCGCGGCAGGACGGCCGTCCGCGCGGGCTGATTGACCCCGAAGAACGCCTGTTGGAGAGCGAACAGCCCCAGCAGCAGCCACACGTCGTCCAGACCCAGGGCGGCCTGCACCCAGAAGGCGCCGCTGGTCGCGATCAGGCCGAGGGTGGTCACCACGAGCAGCACGCGGCGGTCTACATGGTCGGCCAGCGCCCCGCCCCACAGCCCGAAGACGATCAAGGGGACCAGCCCGAAGGCCCCGGTCAACCCCACGTACGCCGACGACCCGGTCAGGGCGTAGATCTGGGCAGGGACGGCGACCACCGTCAGCTGGGCGCCGATGACGGTGACGATGTTGGCCCGCCACAGGCGTGCGAAGGGCGGGTTGGCCAGCGGTGCGGTGTCGGCGAACAGGTCCCTGAAGCGGGTCAGAGCCATCAGGGCACGGCCGACAGGAACAGGTAGGCCGCCAGGATCACCAGATGCACTGCGCCCTGCAGCCTGGTCGCCCGTCCCGGCACCACGGTGAGGACGCTGACCACGGCCGTGAGACCGAGCAGTACGAGGTGGACCGGGGCGAGGCCCAACTGCAGCGGCATCGCGAGGATGGTCGCCGCGGCAGCGATCACCGGCACGGTCAGGCCGATGCTGGCGATCGCCGAACCATAGGCCAGGTTGAGCGCCACCTGGATGCGCTTGCGCTGGGCGTTGCGGGTCGCGGCCAGCGTCTCCGGCAGCAGCACCAGCAGGGCGATCACCACCCCGACGAAGGAGGACGGCAGCCCCGCCCACGCCACCGCGTCCTCGATGGCCGGCGACTCGAGCTTGGCCAGGCCCACCACGCTCACCAGCGACGCCAGCAGCAGGGCGGCGCTGAGCCAGGTCTGACGGGTCGAGGGACGCTCGGCATGCTCGTCGGGCAGGATCTCCCCGCGCGAGTTGACCGGAAGGAAGAAGTCGCGGTGCTGGACGGTCTGGGTCAGCACGAACACCGCCCACAGCAGCAGGGACGCGACCGCGGCGAAGGCGAGCTGGCTGCCACTGAATTGGCCGATCGGGGCGCTGGTGGTGAAGGTCGGCAGGACCAGGGTCATGATCGTCAGCGTGAGAACGGTGGCCAGTGCCGCGCCGGAGCCTTCGGCGTTGAAGTAGGACAGGCTGAACTTCATCCCGCCGATGAGCAGGGCGAGCCCCACGATGCCGTTGGTGGTGACGATCACTGCGGCGAACACCGTGTCGCGGGCCAGGGTCTCCACTCCGGGGCCGCCCGAGAGCATCAGCATGATGATGAGCCCCACCTCGATGACGGTCACCGCGACGGCGAGCACGAGCGACCCGAACGGCTCCCCCACCCGGTGGGCCACGACTTCGGCATGGTGCACGGCGGCGAGCACCGACACGGCCAGAAGCCCGCCCAACAGGGCCAGGGTGAGCGCCGGCAGACCCTTGCTCCCCCACGTGCCCGCCAGCGAAGCCAGTGACACCAGTGGGACGATGGTGGTCCATTTCACGCGGCGCATCCGTCCAGTCTGCCGGACGCCCATCGCACTGTGGGGAGGCCACATGCAGCACGCTCCGGCGCGGTCCGAAGCCAGGCTGAACGCCTATGAGGACCGGACTTCGTGGCTGATGGTCGTGCTGGCCTTCGTCTACCTGATCACGTACACGCTGCAGGTGCTGAGGATCCCGGCCGGTTCGGGTTGGCTGACCGGCTATGAGGTGCTCGCCCGGGCGATCTGGGGGGTCTTCATCGTCGACCTGCTGATCCGGACGTCCCTCTCTCCGCGGCGCTGGTCCTACCTTGCGCATCACCCGTTGGACGTGCTGGCGGTCATCGTCCCGGCCTTCCGGATCCTCCGGGTCCTGAGGATCCTCACCGCCGGGCAGTGGCTGATCCGTCGCGGCTCCCGCATCGCCGTAGCTCGCACCGCGACCGCGATCGGCCTCACCGTGGCCTTCCTGTCCTTCGTGGGCAGCCTGGCGATGCTGGACGCGGAGCGAGACGCCCCTGGTGGCACCATCCACACCCTCGGTGATGCGATCTGGTGGTCGTTCGCGACGATGACGACGGTCGGGTACGGCGACACCTATCCGGTGACCCTCACCGGGCGGGTGATCGCTCTGATCATGATGCTGATCGGCATCTCCTTGCTGGGCGTGGTGTCGGCCACGATGGCCAGCACGTTCGTCGCGCGGATCCGCGGAGAGCAGGAGGACGAGACCACGATCATGGTGCGCCGGATGGAGAGCATGGAGACGACGTTGGCGCAACTACGAGCGGAGATCGCCCAACTGACGCGAGAGTCGGGCGCTGGGCCCATCCCTGACGAGGCCGAGCCTGGCGACACTCAGCAGCGGAACACCGGCCGAACCGGAGTGGTCCCCGGGTAGTTCCGGCACAGGCTGATCCCCCGACGGGCCAGGCCGTCCTTGATCTGCGACAGTGCGGTCGGGTTGAAGGCGTTCCACCCCATGTGCATCAGGACGGTGCCCCCGCGTCCGGCATGCCGGATCACGTAGTTCACCACCGTGGAACGGGACTTCCCCTTCCAGTCCTCGGGGTCCACCGTCCACAGCCACATCCGCATGTCCTTGGCGGCGTAGGCGTTGCGGACGGTCTGGTTGTACTCCCCGTACGGGGGCCGTCCGTAGTTGGTCACCACTCCGGGACGTCCGAGTTCGGCCAGCACCCGCGAGTAGCTGAGCCGGGTCAGGTGCGGGTGGGTGACGGAGTGGTTGAACACGTAGTGGCCGTGCGCCCGCGCGTAGCTCGGGCTGAATCGGCCGCTGTTGAGGCACAGCCCGGTCGGGAACAGGACCAGGGCGACGTCCTGGCGTTCGGCGGCCAGCACCATCGTCTTGAACGCGCTGTAGGAACGGGGGCAGTCGTCGAAGCTGAGCACCACCCGGCTGGACGTGTTGGGTCCCCGGGTGATGCTGTAGGACGGCAAGACGGACGCGGCAGGGACGGACCTGACCTGGCTCGACGTCGCGGCGGCCGCGGGCACCGCGAGGGCCGACAGCATGGTGAGCGCCGTCGCCAGGGCCAGCCCCAAGCGCTTCATGAAGGCCTCCCCGCGACCCTCTGCCGGCCTGGCCCGCCTTGCGGGGCGCCGCCGCGGCTGCGCCACCATCCAGCGACGACCGGGCCCAACCAGACCGCGACGAACAGCACGTACAACCCGTAGGTGGCGAACATGGCCTGGGTCCCGTTGCCGAACCCGATGGCCAGATGAGCCACCGCCACAACGGCCGTCCAGACGAGTCCCCTGACCAGGCCCTCGTTCACGTCGGTGACTTTCAGCAGCCAGCCGAGAAGCAACGTGATGACGAAGGCAGGGATCGCGGCCACCAACATCATGGTGTTGATCTGGTCCAGCCAGCCCGGCGCCGAGGCGGGATTCTCCGGTGCGGTGTCGTAGGTCAGGCCGGACCCCAGCAGGGCGGCGACCAAGTAGCCGGCGTATTGGCTGACAGTGACAAGGAACGTGACGACAACGCCGATAGCCACGTCGGTGAGGATCCGTCTGGACATCCATGCCCCCTCGATTCCGTCCCTGGAGGAATTCTACGTCGTCCAGCGCGCGGCGGCGGCTCCTCAGATCAGGCCCAGATCGCGGAATCCGGTGGCGATCCCGTCCTCGTCGGGACCGCCGGTGATCCGGTCGGCCACCTGCCGCAGCCGCGGATGGGCCGTCGCCATCGCCACCCCGAGCGCGACGTACTCGAACATCTCCAGGTCGTTGAGGCCGTCACCGAAGGCGATGGTTTCGGCCCTCGGAATCCCGGTGTGTGCCAGGAGCAGGTCGATGGCCGTGGCCTTGGTGATGCCCGGAAGCGAGATCTCACCGCTGTTGGGCCCGAACTGCGGGACCGTGGACGCGATCACGTGCAGCCGGCCGGCGAAGGCGGCTTCGATCTCGGCGATGTCGACGCCGGAGTCGAGGAAGGACACCTTGTTGATGTCGGGGCGACGCAGGTCCTCCCCCAGCACCAAGGATTCGATGAACGGACCAAGCCCCTTCTCCAACTCTGCCAGCACATCCTCGTCGGTGACCCCGCCGTAGAGCAGCTTCCGCAGCCGAGCATGGCTGTTTGGGCTGCCGAACAGGCCGGCGTTGGACTCTGCGTAGTAGTCGATCCCGCGGCTGTCGAGGAAGGCCAGCAGGTGGTCGAGATCCTCAAGAGCCAGGCTCTGGTGCAACAGAACCTCGCCGTCGACCTCGACGTACCCGCCGGCGGCGGCGATGATCCCGTCGAATCCCGCGGCCATGATGTCGTCCCAGAGTTCCGCGAGCGACCGTCCGGTGCACAGGAACACCTGGTGGCCGTTGGCCCGGGCAGTGACCACCGCCTCATGGGCGCTGGCCGGAACGATCCCCCGGTCGTTGACGTAGGTGCCGTCGACGTCGAGGAACACCGCCTTGCCGGCCATGTCGGACTCCGTTCGTGATCGGGGGCGGGAAAGCGCCGCCAGTCTCCCGGGTGCAGCCTATTCGGCGTAGTGTCGAGCCATGAGCACAAGCCATGTGGTTCGCGAGAAGGTGGCTCGCCGGGCCTACGAGGCCCTTGGTCCGAGCCCTAGTCAAAGTGCCGTTCTGCAGGTGTCCTGCGCCAGCAGCCACCATCTGGCTGCTGTCTACGACACTGAGGCCGGGCCGGTTTTCCATTCCGTGCTCCATTCCAAGGCTCACGGGCGCCGGGACTACTTCGACGTCGGCCATCACGCCTCGCAACTCGGCCTTGACTGGTTCGACCTGCTCGATCCGGGCGCTGACCCCGCGATCGGGGACGAGTTGGCCGCCGGCTGCGAGTGCGGGCCCTACACCCTCTCCCGCACGCTCCTCCTGCAGCACATCGCCGACGGGCTCACGCACATCGTCATCGAATGACCGCCTGCTGACTCTCGCTGGCGGTCACGGGGCGCTGGGCGACGAAGGTATGCAGGATGCCACGTTGCCACCCGTGGGCGTCGCGGCGTGCGATGCTCACGAAGCCAGCCCGCGCGAGGCGGTCGGCGAACGTCGCCGTCGTGTCGAAGGCCAGGACGCTGCGCCACAGGTAGCGATACAAGCCCGGGTTGCGGTCGACGACGAAGCCGAGCGGGATGATCACCGCCCAGCACACCAGGTTCCAGACCAGGCCCGCCCGGCGGCGTCCGGCCACGGAGTATTCCTGGACCACCAGCCACCCGCCCGGGGCCAGGAGGTCGAAAGCCTCCGCCGCGGCCGCGTCTCGGCGCTCAGCAGGAACGTTGCGGAAGAGGTAGGCGGTCAGGATGCCGTCCCACGAGTCGCGGCCGAGCCTGTCCAGGTCGAGTTCGCCGGCGGTGGCCTCCTCGAAGCGCACCCGGGCCGGCCAGGCTTTCGCCCGCGCCTGGTCGAGCATGCCCGTCGAGGCGTCCACCCCGAGGACTTCGGTGTCGTGAGGGGCGGCGTCGACGATGGCGCGGATGGAGGCTCCGGAGCCGCAAGCGATGTCCAGTACGCGGAGGGGACGGCTGCGCCCGCGGAGTCGCTGCGCCAGTGCCTGGGCCGCCCGCCTGAGTTCGGCGTGGTAGCCGGGGTTGAGGCCGACCATGAGGTCGTAGCGGCCGGCGCCCCTATCGAAGGCTTGACGCAGCGTGCTCACGCGGCAACTCCGCGACGGGCCAGAACATAGAGCGTCGTCGCCCGTCCGCTGGCGTCCGTGCCGCGCAGGTACCACTCGAGATCGGCGAAGCCCGCCGTGGCCAAGGTGGAGACCACCTGCCGCGAGTCGTGTTCGACCACGTCGAGGTCTACCGGGATCCCCCACCACTGGTCGAGATGGCGCACTCCGTCCCCGGTGTCGATCGAAAACGCGAGCCAGCCGTCAGGGGCCAGCACTCGGGCCAGGGCCTGCACGGTCTCGCCGAGTTCGGACGGGGCCAGGTGCGCGAAGGCGCCCCAGCCCGTGATCGCCGTCCACGATGGCCCGGTTCTCGGCCGCAGCAGCCCGCGGAAGTCGGCGACCTGGAAATCCAGGCCCGGGTGCCGGTCTCGGGCCTGCGCGACCATGGCCGGCGAGATGTCGAAGCCGGTGACCGCCGCTCCTTCCTCACCGAGGAAGGCCGCCACCTGGCCTGGCCCGCAGCCCACGTCGGCAACCGGACCGGATCCCGCGAGCCCCGCCAGCCTGGACAGCAGCCAGCGTTCGAAGGGTTGGTCGGCGAGCCGGTCACCGAGGTCGGCGGCGTACTCGGCCGCCACAAGGTCGTACGCGGCGAGCACTCGGGCGTCCCGAGCCGCGGCTCCGGCCGCGAGGACGCCCTCCCGGGTGCCCGACGGCTCCAGTGCCACGGTCGCGGCTTCGATCGGCAGCGGACCCAGGAGGTGCGTCCAGCGACGGTCCTGCTGCCCCGGCCGTCGTTCCAGTTCGCGTACCAAAGGGGCGGGGCGGGCGGCCATTCGCTGCAGGCAGGCCTCGACTTCGTCCCGGCCGCTGAAAGCGTGGAGCCGTTCGGTGCGGGTCTTAAGTTCGCCCGGGGCCTGAGCGCCGCGCAGGAGCAGAACGGTGACCAGCGCCCGCTCGTCGGGCTGGAGCGCCAGCGTGTCCTCCAAGAGTTGGTGGTACTTCAGCGTGCGCGATCCGCGCTCGGCCCAGACCACGCGCACCAGACCCCGTGACTTGAGTGCGCGCGCCGTGTCCTCGACGGTCCGGTCGTCGTAGTCGACCACCGGTTCGCGGCTGCTGGTCTGATTGCACGCTGCCCGCAGGGCGTTCAGCGACAGCGGATAGGTGGCCGGCACGGTGATCTGCTTCTCCAACAGGCAGCCCAGCACCCGCTGTTCGGCTGCGTCCAGATTCGGGAGCCCTGTCTCTGCCATGAAAACAGCGTAGCCAAGGCCCACCGGGACCTCTCCCGTCGGGAAGCCGTGTGAGGGTTTTGCAACGACTGGGGTGGGCCCCGGCTTCACCCGCCCGAAGGCTGGTTGATGGCGCACCTCGGTCCCTGTCCAATCCCCCCCCGGGCAGGGGCCGTTCCTCGTCGGTGGGCGGTGACATCGTGTGGAGGCGTCCAATCCCCCCCGGGCAGCGGCCGTTCCTTCCCGGCGCCTCAACTCCAGGGCGTGAGGAAGGTGCTCATGAATGGAGCCCCCGTGGGCGAGGCTGCTCTGACCGCGCGTACGCTCGGGGGATGAAGGTCCGTAACCACCACGCTGGCTGCTGCGGCCACAACTCCACGCGTCCCGACGGCACGGAGTGGGCGCACGTGATGGCGCTCCCCTCCGGCAGCATGGTGCACGCGGACACACCAACCGAGGTGCTCGACGAGCTCATGCCCGGCTACACGCGCCTCGACGAACAGGCGCGACGCACCGCTCGCATCGGCCACGCCGAACGTCTCGCCCAGTCGGCGCAGGAGGCCAGGATCTCAGCAGCTGCCGTGGCCGGCGACCTCGACCTGACCGACCCGGACGCGGCCGGCCTGTTGATGCTGCTGCGCACGGCGCGCTCGATGCCGCTGGTCCTCGAGAACGAGGATGCCCCGGGTGGCCCTATGCCGTGGTTGGGAGACCCCACGCTCATTCTCGTGACGACCACCTACGCCCCCCACAGCGAGGTCGCGCCGGTCGGGGGGAAGGTGGCCTGGCTCGACCCCGACTCCGAGGAGAGCTACCTCAGCTCCTTGCGGGATGCGGGGCTCTTCAGCTACTGGGGTACAACTTCTTGAACGACCTTCGTTCGATTGAGCCGGGGTGACTCGTCCCGGGGAGCCCTGATCGTGTTCTGTTGAGCGGAGCTGGTGCAGAATCGAACGAGCGTTCTAGTGTGCGCTTCGGGCTGGTGTGGTGGCTCGGTGCCAACTTGCCAGGAGGGCGAGCTTCTCTGCGGCTGCGGTGCCAGGTTGCGCGGTGTAGACGATGATCGTGAGGTCGTCGCCGGCGAGGTCGAGGGCGTCGCCGGTGAGTTCGATGTCTCCAACGATCGTGTTGTGGAGGCGCTTGGTCGCGGTGCGGTGCAGCCGGACGTCGTGTTGAGCCCATTTGGTGGCGAAGGTGTCGCTGCGGGCGATGAGTTCGCCGATGAGGTCTGTGAGGGGTCTGTCGAGAGGGTTGCGTCCGGCTTCGGCGCGCAGCGAGCCGACGGTGCCGTCGGCGACCTCGTCCCAGTCGAGGAAAAGGCCGTGTGCGCGGCCGTCGAGGAAGACGAACCGGGCCAGGTTGACCGGCGGGCCGTCGGTGTCGAGGATGCCGTCGTACAGGGCGTGGCACAGGTCGTTGGCGGCCAGGATGTCCAGGCGTGCGTTGCGGACGTAGGCCGGGACACCGGTCATCCCGGCGAGGATGGCGCGGACGCTGGGGCGCAGCGCCGAGGTGCGCTGTCTCCGGCGGCGGAGTCTGCGTTCCGGGACCGCCGCAGCGTGGGCGAGGTCGCGCAGGTGTTGGCGTTCGGCCTCGTCCAGCTTGAGGGCGTCGGCGATCGCGTCCAGAACCGCCTCGGAGACGCCGCCGAGGTTACCGCGTTCGAGGCGGGCGTAGTAGTCGACGCTCACCCCCGCGAGGAGGGCGACCTCTTCCCGCTTCAACCCAGGCACCCGCCGCCGGTCGTCGTGGGCGGGCAGGCCGGAGTCCTCGGGGCGGACGCGGGCGCGGCGGCTGGTGAGGAAGTCGCGGATTTCGCCTCTGTTGTCCACGTTGTGACGCTACCGCTCGCCCGCTGTGTCCTGACAGGTACTGGCAGTGCGTGGTACGTCAGGTCCTTCCGCCCTCGCAGGCACCGGAGTGGACTGGTTGCGTCGCATTGATCGTGAAAGGACCACCTGCATGCGGAACGTGACTTTGAACAACACAGTGGAGATGCCGATCCTTGGTTTCGGTGTCTTCCAGATCGCAGACCCGGCCGAGTGTGAGCGGGCGGTCTCGGACGCGCTGGCGGCCGGCTACCGACTGATCGATACCGCCGCTTCCTACCAGAACGAGGAGGCGGTCGGACGGGCGATCGCGGCCAGCGGCCTCCCTCGCGAGGAGCTGTTCATCACCACCAAGTTGTGGATTCAGGACGCCGGCGAGGCGAAAGCCCGGGCGGCGTTCGAACGCTCACTGCAGCGGCTGGGTCTGGATCACCTGGATTTGTATCTGATCCACCAGCCGTTCGGTGACTACTACGGCGCCTGGCGCGAGATGGAACGGATCCAGGCAGAGGGGCTGTCCCGGGCGATCGGGGTGTCGAACTTCCACCCCGACCGCCTGATCGACCTGATCGACCACAACGAGGTCGTGCCGGCGGTGAACCAGATCGAGGTCAACCCGTTCCACCAGCGGGTCGCCGACCAGCAGCTGATGGCCGCCGAGGGCGTCCAGATCGAAGCCTGGGCGCCGTTCGCCGAAGGACGCAACAACCTGTTCACCGACCCGACGCTGACCGGCATCGCGGCTGCGCACGGCAAGACCGTCGGCCAGGTCGTGCTCCACTGGCTGGTCCAGCGTGGCGTTGTCGTGATCCCTAAGACCATCCGCCCGGAGCGGATGGCCGAGAACCTGGACGCGTTCGACTTCGAACTCACCGCCGACGAAATGGCCTCGATCGCCACGATGGACACCGGCACGAGCCAGTTCTTCGACCACCGCGACCCCGTGATGGTGCGCGCCCTGTCCGGTCGCACCCTCGACATCTGAGGGCTCAGATCATGAAGACCCGAATGCTGGGCATGCTGGCGGGCTGATCGCGAGTGGGCCGGTGTGCCCACTATCTCAACCTCGATCCAGTCTTCGGACTCGGCAAGGGCACCTCGGCCGAAGACTGGATCGAGGCAGCGCTGGCGTTCTGGCAACGACACACGCAACGCAGGAAACGACGCTGACGCGGGCGTGGCGCACGGCAACGGCGAGACTCGCGGCTGGATCCCCTGACGCCTCGTTGTGGTATGCGCGGGCGGTGTCGATGTGCCGGTGACCCAGCCGCTGCGCCAGAGACGGCGCGATGGCACTCGTGTCCCTCCTTCAGCAGCCAGGTGCCGAACCAGCGTGAAGCTCCCGTTCAGCACCCTCATCCGGCTTCGCCCTTGTGGATCGGGTGCTCAGGTGGACGGCAGGGGCGCGTCGCGGTTGGTCATGGCGTCCTGGGCCTCGGGGTACCGGGCGCCGACGATCTGGACCTGGTCGGCCGCGGCCCGCAGCGCGGCGAGCTGTGCGGCGTCCAGCTCGACTGCGGCAGCACCGATGTTCTCCTCAAGTCGTTCGAGGCGCTTGGTCCCGGGGATGGGGACGATCCAGGGCTGCTGGTTCAGCAGCCAGGCCAGGACGAAGCGGTAGCGGACGTCGGAGGCCAGCACCCGCCCCCAATGCCTGGTTGATTCCCTGTGCGGGGATGACCTCGACCTCTGGTGCGATTCGGTGCGCGGCACAGAAGTCGAGCATCTCCTGGATTTCACGGATGCCGCCGATGCCCGAGCCGGCGAACGAGCGCCGGTTGCCGAACAGGGTGAACACCTGGATCGGCAAGGGCTGGGCGGGCGCCCCGACGTTGACCATCGTGCCGTCCAGGGCCAGCAGCCGCAGGTAGGCGTCCAGGTCGACGACGGCGCTGACAGTGTTGACGAGCAGTTCGAACCGGTTGGGTCGGGCGAACGTGTCCGGGTCGGTGGTCGCGTAGTAGTGGCTGGCGCCCATCCGTAGCCCGTCGTCCTTCTTGGCCAGGCTGTGGGACAACACGGTGACCTCAGCCCCCAGGGCGTGAGCGATCTTCACCGCCATGTGCCCCAGCCCGCCCAACCCGACCACGGCGACCTTCGAGCCCGGGCCCACCTTCCAGTGGCGCAGGGGGGGAGTAGGTGGTGATGCCCGCACACAGCAGCGGCGCCGCCGCCTCGTACGGGATGGATTCGGGCACCTTCACCACGAAGTCCTCATCCACCACGATGTGGGAAGAGTAGCCGCCCTGGGTGATCGTGCCGTCCCGATCGACCGATCCGTACGTCCCGGTGTTGCCGACCAGGCAGTACTGCTCCTCCCCCGCCTTGCAGTTGTCGCAGTAGCGGCAGGAGTTGACCATGCAACCGACGCCGACCCGCTCCCCGACGGCATGGCGGGTCACTTCGGCGCCGATCTCCGTCACGACCCCGACGATCTCGTGTCCGACCGTGGCCGGATAGGTCACCGGCCCCCAATCGCCGCGCACGAAGTGGATGTCGGAATGGCAGATGCCCGCATAACGGATCTCGATCAGCACATCCTTCGGGCCGACGTCGCGACGCTCGACGGTGACGGGGGCCAGCGGTTTGGTGGCCGAAGGTGCGGAGTAGGCCTTCACAAGGCGCATGGTGGGTCCTGACACGGGACGCCGCCCCTGCCCGCAGAGCAGGCAGGCGCCAACCCAGGGCGCGTCCGGGGCGATGGGCCGGGTCCGAGGTCCTCGGAAGCGGGAGGGCGCCGAGTCAGCTCTGGGGTGCGAGGGGGCCGTAGAAGTAGGAGGCGGTGACGCCGCCGTCAATGAGGAAGTCGCTGCCGGTGATGTAGCTGCCGTCGGGTCGCATGAACAGGGCGGCGAGGGCGCCGACCTCGTCGGGGGTTCCGCCGCGTCCGGCCGGGGAGAGGGCGAGCATTCGACGGTAGCCTTCGCCGCGGGGCCCGGTGAGTTCGTCGCGGGCGAGCGGGGTGAAGATGATGCCGGGGCTGATGGAGTTGATTCGGGCGCCACGCTCGGCCCATCGCACGGCTTCGGCCTTCACCCGCAGGGTGTTGCCCCGTTGGCGAGTTGAAGGCGTAGAACAAGTCGGTCACCTGGCTTCCAGTGGACTGGAGGTGCCGGACCTCAACAAGGCACTGTGATTACCACCCTGGGCTGGGGGTCACCGGGAGTACCTTCCTCACGTTTGTCGGGTGTGGTGGGCTGGTGGACATGTTCGGAGCCGTGATTCATGCACCCGGGGATGTCCGCTACGAGGAGCGTCCCAATCCCACTATCGTTGAGCCGACCGATGCCATCGTCCGTACGGTGGCCGCCTGTGTGTGCGGGTCGGACCTGTGGCGCTACCGCGGTATCTCCGCGGTGCCCAAGCCGACCCCGATCGGGCACGAGTTCGTCGGGGTCGTCGAGGCGGTGGGGGAAGCGGTCACCACCGTCAGGGTGGGTGACTTCGTGGTCGGCGGGTTCAACCCGTCCGACAACACCTGCCCGGTCTGCCGCAAGGGGGCGCACGCCAACTGCCTCAACGGGTCCCACTACGACGGTTGCCAGGCCGACATGATCCGCATCCCCATGGCCGACGGCACCCTGCTCGCCACGCCGGAGATGCCCTCCGACGACCTGATCCCCAGCATCCTCGCCCTGTCGGACGTCATGTGCACCGGTTGGCACGCCGCAGTCTCGGCCGGCGTCGGCCCCGGCAGCAGTGTCGCAGTGGTCGGCGACGGGGCTGTGGGTCTGTGCGCGGTACTCGCGGCGGTGCAGTTGGGCGCCACCACGGTGATCGCGATGAGCCGCCACGAGACCCGCCAACAGGTGGCCCGCGCCTTCGGCGCCACCCACATCATCGCCGAACGCGACGAGGCCGGCATCGAGAAGGTGAGGGAACTCACCGAGGGGATCGGCGCCGACTGCGTCCTGGAATGTGTCGGCACCGAATCCGCCCGGCTGCAGGCCGTCGGCAGCGTTCGCGACGGCGGGAACATCGGGCTGGTCGGCGTCCCCCATGGTGACCTGCCCATCAACGAGTTGTTCTGGCGCAACGTCGGTGTCAAGGGTGGGCCGGCCCACTGCCGCGCGTACCTTCCGCAGCTCCTCGAGCTCGTCCTCGACCGCACCATCAACCCGGGGCTCGTGTTCGACCTGGAGTTGCCGCTGCCGGAGATCAGGGAGGCGTATGCCGCGATGGACGAGCGTCGCGCCATCAAGTCGCTGGTGCGGCTGTGATCGCCAGCAGCGGAGTCTTGTGATGGACGTGAAGAAGGAAGCAGCGGAGTTCCTTCGGACGCGGCGCTCCCGGCTCACCCCCGAGCGCGCGGGCCTGCCCGTGTGGGGTGGCGCCCGCCGCGTCCCGGGCCTGCGGCGCGAGGAGGTCGCCCTGCTGGCCGGGGTGAGCGCGGAATACTACGTCCGGCTCGAACGCGGCCACCTGGGCGGCGTCTCGGAATCGGTGCTGGAGGCGGTCGCCAACACCCTGCAACTCGACGAGGCCGAACGGTCCCACCTCTACGACCTGGCCCGGGCGGCGTCCTCCCGGCACCGCAATCCGGTGCCGCGCCGAGTCGTACGTCCGGCCGTCCAGTGGCTGCTCGACTCGATGACCGGCACCGCCGCCTACGTACGCAACCCGCGCACCGATCTGCTCGCCGCCAACACGCTCGGACGCGCCCTGTACGCGCCGGTGTACGAGATGGCGGGCCCGCCGAACATGGCCCGCTTCGTCTTCCTCGACCCGCGCGCCGGCGAGTTCTTCACCGACTGGGAACAGATCGGCCGCGAAGCAGCGGCCCTGCTGCGCACGATGGCCGGGGAGAACCCGTTCGACCCCGGACTCACCCACCTCGTCGGGGAACTGTCGACGCGCAGCGACCACTTCCGCACCCTGTGGGCCGCCCACGACGTCCGGCTGCACCGCACCGGCACCAAACGATTCCACCACCCGGTGGTCGGCGACCTGACCCTCGCCTTCGAAGGCCTGGACCTGACCGCCGACCCCGGTCCGCGCCTCAATGCCTACGTCGCCGAACCCGGCACCCCCTCCGCTGAGGCCTTCAGCCTGCTGGCCAGTTGGGCCAGCACCCCCCTTCCGATCACGACTGCCCAGGAGACCCCACATGGCTCTCAGTGACACCGCCCGCAGCAACCACGGCCGCCAGTTCGGCGAGGGCGTCTCGACGTTGGCCCAGACCGATCCGGAACTGGTGGAGTACTTCGACAACTTCGCCTTCGACGAGGTCCTCGCCCACGGCGCCCTCGACGAACACACCCGCCTCCTGGTCGTGCTCGCGGCGCTGGTCGCCTGCCAGGCCCGGGGCGAGTACCGGGTGATGCTCCGCGCAGCGCTCGACCAGGGCGTCTCCCCCACTGAGGTGAAGGAGGTCCTCTACCAGGCGGTCGCCTACCTCGGGATCGGGAAGGTGTGCGAGTTCCTGCACCTGACCAACCAGGTGCTGACTGAACGCCGAGTGGCTCTACCGCTGCCCGGCCAGTCGACCACCACCCCTCAGACCCGCTTCGAGAAGGGCTGGACGGCTCAGGCCGCGATCGTCAGCGTCGACCGGCTCACCGCGATGCACGCCCGCCCCCGCCGACGAGCAGCACCTCCAACGCTGGCTCACCGCGAACTGCTTCGGTGACCACTACACCCGCGGCGGGATCGACCTGCGCACCCGCGAACTGCTGACCTTCGCCCTCCTGGTCGCCCACGGCGGCTGCGACCCGCAGGTCCGCGGCCACGTCGCCGGCAACCTCAACGTCGGCAACGGACGCGACGTCCTGATCGACGCCCTCAGCCAACTCGTGCCCTACATCGGCTACCCACGCACCCTCAACGGCCTTGCCGCCATCAACCAGATCGCGCCGGCCCAGAAGGAGGACCTGTCGTGAGCCCCCTCACCGTCTTGGCTGTCGGCGCCACTGGCAGCATCGGACGGCTCGTCGTCGCCGAGGCGCTCGCGGCTGGGCACCAGGTGCGGGCGCTGGTCCGCAACCGCGCCCTGTCCGGCCGCACCCTCGGCGGGAGCCGAACCCGTGATCGGCGACGTCACCCGACCCGAAACGCTGCCGGCGGCAGTCGACGGCGTGGACGCCGTCGTGTTCACCCTCGGCTCTGACGGCCAGGGCAGGGCCGGCGCCCGTTCCATCGACTACGAGGGTGTCCGCAACGTGTTGGCCGCGATCGGAACCCGCCCGGTGCGCGTCGCGCTCATGACGTCCATTGGCGTCACCAACCGGACCAGCAGCTACAACCGCAGCACCGAGGCCCACGACCGGAAGCGACGCTCCGAGCGGCTGCTGCGCGCCAGCGGGCAGGAGTACACGATCGTGCGGCCGGGTTGGTTCGATTACTACGCCCCCGACCAACACCGACTCGTCTTCCTCCAGGGCGATCGACGCCACACCGGGATCCCCGCCGACGGCGTGATCGCGCGACGGCAGATCGCCCATGTCCTGGTCGCCAGCCTCACCAGCCAAGCAGCCCGCCACAAGACGCTGGAGCTCTCTGCCGAGACCGGCACCGCCCAGAACGACCTCGAACCCCTCTTCGCCGCGCTGGCAGCCGACCGGTCCGGCTCCCTGGAAGCTGTCGAGGACGCCGCCACCATGCCTGTGGCGGACGAGCCGGCTGGCGTTCAACACGACCTCACAGGCATCCAACGCCGCTGACCCACCAGCCTGAGGAACGGAACCCTCATTGAAGCAACGAACCCCGGGCCCGAGCCTGACCGTCTCCGCGAGACGCCGTGCAACCGGTCGCCGCGGTGCAGCGCGGGACTTGATGTGGGGGACGACCGCGGTCAGCACCTACGCCTTGCGCCGGCGCATCGCATCCGGCCACCTGCCCGTCTTCAAGCCGCTGCGCTGGACCGGGGTGACGATCGTCTCGGCCAGCACCATGTGGTCCGGGTAGCCGAGCACCGACACGAAGCCACCAAGCAAGTTGACATCTTCCGTCTTCCGCGGCCCCAGCCGCCGCCCACCTAGCCCTTGGTCGACGACTACGAATCCGTCTGTTGTCTAGAAGCCGACGACGGCGACCGGCGTGCTGCTGCTGGTCGTGGTCCCGTCACCGAGCTCACCGACGTAGTTCATGCCCCAACACCGCACGCGTCCGTGGCTGATGAGCGCGCACGTGTGTTCGCTGCCGGCAGAGACCGACGAGACTGTCGACCGGAGGCCGGTCACGGTGACCGGAACATTGCTATCGTTCGTGGTCCCGTCACCAAGCTCACCGGAGCCGTTGGAGCCCCAGCATTTCGCGCGACCGTTCCTGGTGACCGCGCAGGTGTGCCATTGGCCGGCTGAGACCGAGGCGACTCCCGAGGAGAGGCCGACAACGGCGACCGGAACACTGCTATCGGTCAAGGTCCCGTCACCGAGTTGACCGTAGAGGTTCCAACCCCAACATCTGAGGCCACGTGCTTTGGTGACCGCGCACGTCTGGCCGGAGCCGGCAGAGACCGAGGCGACTCTCGAGGAAAGACCGACAACACCCACCGGAACACTGCTATCGGTCGTGGTGCCGTCACCGAGCTCACCCTCACCGTTGCGGCCCCAGCATTTGATCCCACCGGCTTTGGTGACCGCGCACGCATGCCCGGCGCCGGCAGAGATCGAGGCGACCCCCGAGGAGAGGCCGACAACGTCGACGGGGACACTGCTATCGGTCAAGGTCCCGTCACCGAGCTCACCCACACTGTTGTCGCCCCAGCACTTCACCCCACCCGCTTTGGTGAGCGCGCACGCATACCAGTTGCTGGCCGACACCGAAGCGACTCCCGAGGAGAGGCCGACCACACCCACCGGAACACCGCTGTCGGTGGTCGTCCCGTCCCCGAGCTGACCAGAGGAGTTGCGGCCCCAACACTTCACCCCACCGGCTTTGGTGAGCGCACACGTGTTGTCATAGCCGCCACCGGAGACCGAGGCGACTCCCTTGGCCAGACCGACAACGCCCACCGGGACAGTGCTATCAGTGGTCGTCCCGTCACCGAGCTGACCCACATTGTTGATACCCCAACATCTCACCCCGCCGGCCGACGTGACCGCGCAGGTGTGTTCGTAGCCCGTGTCCACCACCACAGCTCTCGCCCTCACGACCCGGGCGGTGGCGGCCGACTTTCTGGTAACCGTCCGGTAGCCGGTCTTCGATCCGGTGACCTTCACCCTCAACCGGTGACCGCGATCGGCAGTCTGCACGGTGTACGTGTTGCTGACGGCGCCACGGATCTTCTTCCCGTCCCGATACCACTGGAAAGCCAGGTCGACCGGTGCCGGAGCCCAGATCCCCGGGTCAGCGTTCAGCGTTTCGCCCACTATCGCCGTCCCGATGATCTTCGGGGTCGGGCCAGTCACCTTGGCGCCGGCAAATGCCGGAGTGAGCCCGAAAGTACAAAGAAGCAGCGCAAGGATGCTGCCGATCACTGTCCTGCTGAAGCGTGTCATGGGGGGTGCTCCTGACCGATCGCCGGGCGTCCAGCGTGCCTGACCGCCACGTTGGCGGAGCGGCATCATTCCCAGCGGCTTGCAGTGCAGACGATACGCCCCGGTGGGACTCACTGACTGGCTCTTGGCGGATTGGGGTGAGTTGGTTCATCGTGGGCGGCCGGCCGATCGCCCGGGACCAGTTCGTCACCTCCAGCCTCGGCGTGCAGGCAAGCAGCGGGTCACTTTCGGTAATCGCAGCGCACCTCGAAAGCGCCCGCATCAGAAGGCATGAAGAAAGCCCCTGCGAGAACGTGGGGGCGTCTCTCGCAAGGGCTTCACTTGTCGGGTAATCAGGATTTGAATATCGAATTGATAGGGCTTTGACTAGGGAAAACAGTCATCTGACAAGCCATTTCGTCTACGCTCAGATAGGCTGGAGTGCGTCATTCGTGGGTGTTTACTTAACTCCCTGTAACGCGGACGTTCCGCGATTTGTCTGATTTCGGCAGACAGGTTTCGTCCATGACGGTTACCTGACCCACTTGGGTGGAACGGCCGTGGAAGAGCATCCGACCTCTGGCCCGGTCGGGCAACTTGTCAGCCAGGCTACCGGGCCGGGGTCGTGTAACTAGTCGCCGACAAGGGGATATGGAGGAGCGATGACATCGCAGGCCGCCGTGGCAAGGACTGAGAATGTCGTTCAGCTCAGGCCGGTCGAGGCTTCCCCGGGTCGCTCGACCCAACGGTGCGGTCGCCGCACGTTCGGGAACGTGTCGAAGCTCCCGTCCGGCAGGTGGCGTGCCTGCTACCCCGACCCCTCCCACCGCGGACTCGACCGTCCACCTTGGATCAACGCCCCAATCACCTTCCTGACCAAGACGGACGCCGCCGCCTGGCTGTCGGCCCGGGAAGCCGAGATCGTCGAACACCGGTGGCGCCCCGCTCCCCCGCCCAAACAGCCAGTCGAGACGTTCGCCGACTACTCGACCCGGTGGCTGAGGGGCGAGAGCTCAAGCCGTCCACCGTTCGGGAGCATGAGCGCATGCTGAAACCTCTGGTGGCAGCTTTCGGCAAGCGCCCCGTGGACGAGATCAGCAACGTGGAGATCCGCGCATGGTACGCCAGCCTCGACCCGACCAAGAGGACAGCGAGGGCTCACCAGTACGCGCTACTGCACAACATCCTCAACGGCGCCGTCGACGACGAGCTGATCGAAGTCAACCCTTGTCGAATCCGTGCGGCCGGGTCCACCAAGCGCCTGCGCAGGATCCAGCCCGCCACGCTCGAACAACTTGCCAACCTTGTCGCAGAGATGCCGGATCGCTATCGAGTCCTCATCCTCGCCGCCGCCTGGTGCGCCCTCCGATTCGGCGAACTGACCTAACTGCGCCGCCACGATGTCGAGTTCGCGAGCGACGACAGTGGCGGCTGGCTGCATGTTCGCCGCGCCGTCACCTGGCCGACTCCGCATACTCCGGTTGTGTCGCCGCCGAAATCTGCTGCCGGCGTCCGCGACGTGGCCATTCCGCCGCGCCTCGTGCCGCTGCTCCGCGTGCGCCAGGGCAGCCTCTACAAGGTGTTCAAACGCGCCCGCATGGCCATCGGCCGGCCAGATCTCCGCTTCCACGACCTTCGCCACACCGGCGCGGATCGGCTCGGTCACTCCACGCCGCAGGCGGCACTGATCTACCAACGCGGCTCTTCATGCCTGCGGTGGGTGGGGGCGACACGCCGGGTGAGGGTGGTCTGCTGAGGTAGAGGTCGGGGCCCTCAGGATCAGGAGTTACCAAGCTTCTTATCCACCGAGGACCCCGACTGTGTCTGAGCCTACGGCGTGTGTTGCGCGCTGCCCCCATGACGACGCCTACTGCGACAACTGTGACCGTCTCGTCGGCTTGCCCGGCGTGCACGTCGTCGATGTGGACCGACGACCTGCCGGGCTGGTGGTCGAGGTCGAGTCACCGCCCTCGGTGATGGGCTGCCCGACGTGTGGGGTGGTGGCGCGCAGCCATGGCCGACGGACGGTGATCTTGGTCGACATCCCCTGCTTCGGCGCCCCGACACGCGTGCGTTGGCGCAAACGCACGTGGACGTGCCCGGAGCCGTCCTGTCCCGTAGGGGTGTTCACCGAGCAGGACACCGGCATCGCCAAGCCGCGGGCGATGCTGACCACCCGGGCGTGCCGCTGGGCGACCGAACAAGTCCGACGCGAGCACGCCAGCATCGCCGCACTGGCTCGGCAGTTGGCCACGACGTGGCCGACCCTGTGGAGGAGCATCGAGCCGATCCTTGCCCGTGCCGCCGCTGACGAGTCCCGCTTCGCCGGGGTCCCCACCCTCGGGGTGGATGAGCACCTGTGGCACCACGTCAGTCCCCGCAAGCGTGGCCCCAAGGATTGACCGGCATGGTTGATTTGACCCGTGACAAGGACGGACGCGTCCACGCCCGGCTGCTCGACCTGGTGCCGGGCCGCTCGGGGACGGTGTACAAGACGTGGCTCGACCAACGCGGCAAGGCGTTCAAGCAGCAGGTGGAGGTAGCGACGTTGGATCCGCTCCGGGGCTACAAGAACGCCATCGACGACAAGCTCGCCGACGCCACCGCCGTGCTCGACGCTTTCCACATCGTGGCCTTGGCCGGCCGGGCCGTCGATGAGGTCCGCCGCCGGGTGCAGCAGGAGATCCACGGCCACCGCGGCCGTTCCGGCGACCCGCTCTATGGGATCCGGAACATCCTGCGCTGTGCGGCTGAGCGGCTCACCGACAAGCAACACGCCCGCCTCGCGGTGGCGATCGCCGCCGATGAACGCCACGACGCCTCCACATCGCCTGGCAGTGTGCCCAGAAGGTGCGAGCGGCCTACGCCCACCCCGACCCGGCCAAGGGCCGCCAGCTCGCCGAGCAAGTCGTCGCCGGCTTCCCCTCGTGTCCCATCCCGGAGATCGCCCGCCTCGGGCGCACCCTGAAGCAGTGGAAGGAAGCCTTCCTGGCCTACTTCGACACCGGCCGAGCGTCCAACGGCGGGAGTGAGGCCGTGAATGGGCTCATCGAGCTCCATCGTCGCATCGCCAGAGGCTTCCGCAACCGAGACAACTACCGACTACGCATGCTCCTCATCGGCGGCGGACTGAACCTCGACCCACCGCAGGTATGAAGAGCCACCAACACGCTGCAGCGGACCGTCAAGCCGAACTCGCCGCCCGTCTTTCGCAGATGGCGGCAGGTGAGCTGACCTGAGGCACGGGGTGGCTCCCTGGCGTGGCGCGCAAGTAGCGATCTCAGCGGGCGAGGCCATCCGGACGATACATGCGCATCTGCCGAGAGTCGGACGGTTCGAATGCCGAGTGTTAGCTGAGGCGTTTGGACGCCTAGGACGTCGTCAAGGCACGGGGAGCGCGACAGCGAGCGGAGCCCGGCCGGTACCCCAAACTCGGGGTGAAACTGGCCCCCCGAGCGGCCTGCCGGTGGGTCAAGCAGACGGAGCGGTCTCGTCAGTTGGCGGGAGGCTTGGCACGAACATGTCCGCAATCGGTCGCGTTCCCGCCTGCAGGTCGTTCTCCATTCGGGTCAGGTCATCCAAGGTCAACACCCGTGACAGCACCAGTTCCGCGCTGAAACCAATTTCCGCGCCGGCTCGGTTGGAGCACGCGTGTTTGGTAGTTTACTCGTCGAACGAGTAAACTATCTTCCGTGACATCATTCCAGGCACGGCATTGGCGCACCGCGGCGCAGGCACTCGCGGTGGTTCGGCGACGTGAGAAGGTGACCCGTACCGAGCTGGCCAGGGCGTTGGGCCTGCAGAGCGGTCCTACCTCGGATCTGGTGAAGCGGCTGGTCCAGGCCGAGTTGATGCGTGAGCTGCCGGCGGAACAGGCCGGTCCTGGACGTCCGACGACCACCTTGCACGCGAGCCCGTTGGGACCGGTCGCGCTCGTGCTGGATCTTCGTCACGGCGACTGGCGTCTGGGCACGTGCGACCTGGACGGCACCGTGACGATCCACGAGACCGGCGGCCACGATGGGACGGCCCCAGGTCACCTCCTCGACGGTCTCGGCGACAGGCTTGCTCGGTTGGCCAGGACCTATGGCGATCGCGTTGTGGGCGCAGGGGTCACGGTTCCTGGTCTGGTGGTCGATGACCGGCTGAGCGTGACGATGCTGGGCTGGCAGGACGTCGACACCACCCCATTGACCTCGGCGCTCGACCGGCCTGTGCTGCTGGGCAACGATGCGACGATGGCGGCGGTCGCGGAGGCCCGTTTGCATCCGGTTGAGGTGAACTCGCTCCTGCACATTGTGGTCGAGGTCGGTATCGGTGGAGCCCTGATCACTGAGGGGCGGCCGACACCCAGTGCGCATGGCCTACACGGCGAGTTCGGTCACCTCCCGTTCGGCGATCCGGCGTTGCGGTGTCCGTGTGGGGCCAAGGGTTGCTGGACGACCTCGTTCG
>CAZPCM010000003.1:0-75253 GCA_964585085.1 uncultured Propionibacteriaceae bacterium | reverse complement strand
GCTCGGCCAGGGCCGGTCCGACGAGCACGACGGTGTGCTTCCACAACCTGTGGGCCTTCATGGTGGCCGACAGTTCGGCCAGGGGGCAGCGCAGCATCAGCTCGTCGGGCCAGCTGACCCGGTAGCCGACGATGCACGGTGTCTCGGGTGGGTAGCCGCCGGCGAGCAGTTCGTCCTGCAGTACCTTGTTGCGGGCCGCGGACAGGTACAGCGCCATGGTGACGCCGTGGGCGGCGAACCCGCGGACGGTCTCCCGGTCGGGCATCGGCGTACGCCCGCCCTCCAGTCGGGTGAGGATCAGGGTCTGGGAGACCTCGGGGATGGTGATCTCGACGTCCATCCGGGCGGCGGCGGCGGAGAACGCCGACACGCCGGGAATGGTGCGGTACGGGACCCCGATGCGGTCGCAGATACGGCGCTGCTCGGCGGTGGCCCCGTAGATCGACGGGTCACCGGTGTGGACCCGGGCCACCAGCAGGCCCTCGTCGTGGGCGCGCTGGAACAGCGGGGTGATGTCCTCCAGGGATTCGCTGGCCGAGTCGACGACCAATGCCCCGGGCTTGGTGCCGGCGATCAGGGCGGCGTCCACGAGGCTGGAGGCCCAGATGACGATGTCGGCCTGCGCGATCACCCGGGCGCCGCGCAGGGTGATCAGGTCGGCAGCACCCGGGCCGGCGCCGACGAAGACGACCTCGCCTCTCACAGCGCGCCGCCGGTGCTGGTGCGCCGGGGCGCAACGAGGACGGTGGAGAAGTAGGGCGCGCTGTCGGCGTCCACCTCGTTCAGCGGGGTGATGGCCTGGCCCGGCAGGCCCAGGTTCACGCCGAGCACGCCGTCGCGTCCGTGGTCGCGGACCACGGCGAGGAGTCCGGCGAGCTGCCGTCCGCCCTTGTAGGCGACCACGGTGTCGGAGTTGTCGAGCGCGGCGCCGACCGCGTCCAGCCCGGCCGTCACCGGCACGAGGGTGAGGCTCTCGCGGCCCTCGACCAGCGGGGTGAGGCTGGCCGCGGCCAGCGCTTGCATGGCAGTGATGCCCGGCACGACCGACACGTCAACGTCGGGCACCACTGCCTGTACCTGGGCGGCGAGGTAGGAGAACGTCGAGTAGACGCTCGGGTCGCCGACGGTGGCGAACGCGACGGTGGTCGCCCCCGCCTCGAACGCGTCCACCGCTGCTTGCGCGGAGGCTTCCCACGACTGGCGCCGCTTGGCGCCGACGCCGCGGCGTAGCGCCATGCTGAACGGGACGCGGCGCAGCTTGGTCGCCACGGACGGGCAGGCGGCGAGCACGACCTGCTCGGCCCGGCCCGCCTCCTCGCCGCTGGTCTCGGTGCTGGGGACGAGGATGACGTCGGCGGCCTCGAGAACAGCAACAGCCTTGAGGGTGACGAGTTGCGGATCGCCGGGACCGACGCCGACCCCGACCAGGGTGTGCGTGCGCGCAGCAGTGTCCAAGGGAGCCTCCTCAGGTGTCCTCGCCCGATGTCATTGCTCGGCAGTGAGGCGAGTTCCTGGCTCCCGTCCCGCGCGTTCGCGCGGGACGGTCACAGTGGCGGGACCGCCCCGGACTTGCCCTTTCGACTCACCGGAGTTCCTCAGCACATCTCTGCGGGCACAGTCTGGCACACTCGACGGCGACGAATTGCCACCAGCGAAAGGTTGGCCATGGGCAGGCGCGGGACGGTCACCGCAGCCGGGCTCGCCCTGGGCTGGGCGGCTGACCAGCTGCTGAGCGACCCGGGCCGCTGGCACCCCGTCGCCGGTTTCGGTCGCCTGGCGACAGCCCTGGAGCGCCGCACTTACGCCGACGACCGGTTTCATGGCGTCGTCCACGTGGCCGTGCTGGTCGGCGGGACTGCCGGTCTTGGTTTCCTGGCTACCGGGGCGATCCGACACCCGGTACTGGCGAGCCTGGCGACGGCGGCCGCCACCTGGACAGTGTTGGGCGGGCGGTCGCTGGCCAGGGAAGCCGAAGCGGTCGCGGTCCACCTGGGCGCCGGTGACCTGGCCGCTGCCCGCGTCCAGGTCAGCCACCTGGTCAGCCGGGACCCCGAAACGCTCGACGCCGACGGCGTCGCCCGCGCCGCGATGGAGTCCGTGGCGGAAAACACCTCCGACGCCGTGGTCGCGCCGCTCTTGTGGGGAGCGGTCGCCGGGATCCCCGGCTTGTTGGCCTACCGGGCGATCAACACCCTCGATGCGATGGTGGGCTACCGCAACGATCGCTACCGCAACTTCGGCTGGGCGGCGGCCAAGATCGACGACCTGGCCAACTGGCTGCCGGCACGGATCAGCGGCGGACTGGCCATCGTGGCCGCCCCTCTGGTGGGCGGACGCCCCGCGAACGCGCTGCGCGCCGTGCGCGAGCAGTCCGGTCAGCACCCGAGCCCGAACGGAGGCGTGGTCGAGGCGGCGTTCGCCGGAGCACTCGGGGTCACCGTGGGCGGCCGGAACACCTATGACGGGGTGGTGGAGGACCGGGGAGAGCTCGGGTTCGGACCGCCGCCGATGGCCGCCGACCTGGCCCGGGCGAACCGGCTGGCGCTGGCGGTGTCGGCCGGGGCGGTCGCGGTCGCGGCGGTGCTGGCGCTGATCCAGCCCCGGCAGCGCCCGCCGAGAGTGCCGGGCGTCGCGAAGGGCCGGCGATGAGCGTCCTGCTGCTGGGCGGCACCGCCGAGGCCCGTGCCCTGGCTGCCCGGCTGCACGCGGGCGGCGTGCCGGTGGTGTCCTCGCTCGCGGGCGACGTGGCCGATCTCCGGCTCCCCGAGGGCGAGGTGCGCCTGGGCGGTTTCGGCGGGGTGGACGGACTGGCCGCCTACCTGCACACGCACGAGGTGGCAGCCGTCGTGGATGCTACCCACCCGTTCGCGGCGACGATCACCGCTCACGCCGCGACAGCCTGCACCAGGGTGGGGGTGCCACTGCTGCGCTTGTCCCGGCCCAGTTGGGTCACCCGTGGGGACGCTGCGTCGTGGCACTGGGTCGACTCGATCGCGGCGGCGCGGGAGCAGGCCGGGCAGATGGGTAGCCGGGTGTTCCTGGCGATCGGACGACAGTCGCTGGCCGAATTCACCGACTGGGACGACCGGTTCGTGCTGGTCCGGGTGGTCGACCTGCCCGGGATCCGGGTTCCGGACGGCTGGCGGATCGTCCGCGCCCGCGGCCCGTTCCGCCTTGTCGACGAGCTGGATCTGCTGCGCCGTCACGGCGTCGACGTGCTGGTGACCAAGGACTCCGGCGGGTCGGCCGACGCCAAGCTGGACGCCGCGGCGCAGCTCGGGGTGCCGGTGGTGGTGGTGCGCCGGCCCGGGACGCCCCACGGGGTGGCGGTGGTTTCGTCACCGGCGGCCGCCCTGGCCTGGCTGCAGGAGCGGGGCTTGCCGGCCGAAGGCTCAGCGGCGCCGTAGCAGGTAGGTGTCGAACATCCACCCCTTGCGGGCTGCGGCTTCGGCACGAGCTTGCGCGATCTCCCCGCGGACCTGTGCCAGCGGTCCGGAGATCAGGATCTCGTCCGGGGTGCCGAGGTAGGCCGCCCAGTAGATGTCCAGCCCTTCGGGGTCGATGGCGGCGAAGGTCTGGGCCGCGTCCAGCATGACCACGACATCGTCGACCTGGTCGGGCAGGCCGTCGCGGAGCAGCCGTGCGGGGCTGATCTGCAACGCCCGTCCTTGCCGGTTCAGCGGGATGCGGTGCCGGGCGGCCAACGCCAGCACACTGCTCACCCCGGGGACCACGCGGAGGGTGATCGGTGCGTCCTCGGGTGCGGCGCTGGCGATCCGCTCGGCGATCGCCAGCGTGCTCTCGTAGAGGCTCGGATCACCCCACACCAGGAAGCCGCCGACCTGACCGGCACCCAGCCAGGAGTCGACGGCCCGGTTCCACTGCTCCAACCGTTGCGCGCGCCACCGGGCGACGGCTTCGTCGTAGTCGGGAGCGGTCTGCCAGGGCCGGGGCGGATCCGGCAGTTCCACCGTCTCCAGCGGTGTGCTGCGGTGATGCTCGATGACCGTCCGCCGGGCCTGGACGAGGTCGTCGAGCTCGTCCTCCTTGCGCACGACGAACAGAACGTCGAGCCGCTGGATGGTGTGGACCGCCTCCAGGGTGATCCAGTCCGGATCGCCGGCGCCGATGCCGATCAGCGCAAGTTCGCGACTCATGAGGTGCCTTCCGTTCGGCCCGCGTGCCTGCGCAGTCCGGCGAGCGCGCGGACGAAGTCGTCGGCGATGTCGGGGGCGGGCACCTTCACCCGGATCCAGCTCGGACCGAGACCGGGGAAGGACTCGCCGCGCCGGACGGCGAACCCGCGTGTGACGAGGGCGGGACGGACCGAGGCCGGACCGCAGGAGGAGGTGTCGACGAGCACGAACGGGGCCATCGAGGACACGCTCGGGAAACCGGCCCGGGCCAGCGCGGCGACCAGATGGTCTCTGTGGTCAGGCAGGGCTCGATAGCGGCCGGCGGCCTCGGCGAGCGCGTCCGGCGTGCTGGTGGCGATCATCGCCGCGGCGGCCGGGGTTGACACCGGCCAGGTGGGCTGGGCCGAGGCGAGGCGGGCGATCAGGGCCGGATCGCCGACGACGTAGCCGACCCGCAGGCCAGCGAGACCCCAGCGCTTGGACAGCGAACGCAGCACCAACCGGTCGGGCATCTCGGGCTCGATCAGGGATTCGTGCTCGTCGGTGGCGTCCATGAACGCCTCATCGACCACCAGCAGCCGGCCCTTGCCTGCCACCAGCAGTGCGTGGCGGGAGTGCAGCCAGCCGGTGGGGTTGGTGGGGTTGCCGACGAACAGGGCGTCCGCCCAGGTGGGCAGCCCGGTGAGGGCGGGGACGCCGCTGTCGGTGCGGACGGGCAGCAGCCAGCGCTGGACGGCGTGCCCGGCGGCCCGTAACGCTGCTTCGGGTTCGGTGAACTGCGGGTGCACGACGAGTGGGTGGGTGGCCGTGAGGGTGCGGGCGATCAGCGAGAACGCCTCCGCCCCGCCGGCGGTGGGCAGGACCATGTCGGGCGGGACGCGGTGGGCGGCGGCGATCGCGGCCCGGGCCTGGTCGAGGTCAGGGTAGCGGCCCAGGGTGGCGACAGTGGCGGCGATCTGGTCGGCCAGCCACGGCGGTGGGCCGGGCAGCATCACGTTGACGGCGAGGTCGAACAGGTCGGGGGCGGTGTCGTGGTCGCCGTGGTGGTGCAGGTCGATGCCGTCGGCGTGGTGGGCGTGCGGCTGCGCCGGCTGCGTGCCGCCGGTGCGGTCGGTGAAGTCGGCGGCGGCCTGAGCGAAGCGTTGCGCGCAGCCGGGTTGTCCGGCCCAGTGCAGGTGCAGGTAGGAGGCGTGCACGGTGGGGGCGCCGGTACCGGCGGGATCGAGGGAGAAGCCCTCGCCGGCGTCCGACCAGGCCCAGGCGGGGTCGGTTCCGGCCGGCGGGCTGGTCTGGGTGCGGTGGAACTCGTGGCCGGCCACCCGCGTCCCGGCAGACGCCAGCAGCGTGTCGGTGGTGGCAGTTGCGGCGCGGTAACCGAGGTGCAGTCGTGGCGTCATCCGGCTCGTGGCGGGCAGCGCCCCGACCATCGGGTGGCCGTCGAGGTGCTCGGTGAGGTAGAGCTGGCCCGCGCATTCGGCCACGGTGGGCAGGCCCGCTGCGATCGCGTCGGCGATCGCGGCCCGCAGCGGGGCGTTGGCGCTGAGTTCGACGGCGTGGATCTCGGGAAAGCCACCGCCGATGTACAGCCCGGCCAGGCCGCCAGGCAGGTCGGTGTCGGTCAGCGGGTCGATCTCGGTGACGCGGCAGCCCGCCGCGGTGAGGAGTTCGACGGTCTCGGCGTAGCGGAAGGTGAACGCGCGGCCGGCGAACAGGCCGACCAGCGGACGTCCGGCCACCGGGGTCACGACATCGGCCGGGTTCCACGGGGTCGCGTCGAGGTCCGGTGCGGTGCGGGCCAGGTCGAGCACGGCCGCCAGGTCGATGTGCTCGGCGACGTGCTCGGCGAGCGCGGCGATGGTGGCGGCCGATTCCGCGCGTTCAGCGGCGGGGACCAGCCCGAGGTGGCGGGACGGGGCGACGATGCCGGCGTTACGGGGCACCAGCCCGAGAACCGGCACTCCTGCGGTGGCGAACACCGCCTCAAGTTCGGCGCCGTGGCGTGGGCTGGCGACCCGGTTGACGAGCACGCCGGAGATGCGGATGCGCTCGTCGAAGGCCCGCAGGCCGAGCGCGGCCGCGGCGGCGGTCCGGGACGAGCCGGCGGCGTCGACCACCAGCAGCACGGGAGCGTCGATGAGCCGGGCGATGTGGGCGGTGGAGCCGAAACCGTCTCGTCCGAGTTGGCCGTCGAACAGGCCCATCACTCCCTCGACGACCGCCACGTCCGCCGGCGTGGGCGTGAGGGCGCCGTGCAGGAACAGCCGCGGCACCAGGTCCTCGCCGGTCAGGACGGCGTCGAGATTGCGGCCGGACCGGCCGGAGGCCAGCGCGTGGTAGCCGGGGTCGATGAAGTCCGGACCGACCTTGAACCCGGCCACCTGCCGTCCGGACGCGGCCAGGGCCGCCATCATCCCGGTCGCTATGGTGGTCTTGCCCGCCGAGGAGGCGGCCGCGGCGACAACGAGCCGGGGGATCCTCACCATTCGATGCCCGCCTGGCCCTTCTGGCCGGTGTCGAAGGGATGCTTGCGTTTGGTCATCTCGGTGACCGTGGTGGCGATCTCGAGCAACTCGGCCGGCGCGCCCCGGCCGGTGACCACAACGTGCTGCACCCCGGCCCGATCGCGCAGGGTCGACACGACTTCTGCAACGTCCAGCCAGCCCCATCTGAGCGGGTAGGTGAGTTCGTCCAGCACGTACAGCGAGTGGCGCTGCACAGCGAGCCGCTCGGAGACTTCGGCCCACGCCTCGCGAGCCGCGTCGGCATGCCCGGGTTCGGAGCCGGGTTTGCGCACCCAGCGGCGGCCGGCGCCGGTGGCGAACCACTCGACTTCACCACCGGCCCCGCTGCGCTCATGTTCGGCACCGAGGGCCTCCAGCGCCACCCGTTCCCCGCTGACCCACTTGCCGGACTTGATGAACTGGAACACCCCGATCGACCAGCCCTGGTGCCAGGCCCGCAAAGCCAGCCCCATGGCCGCGGTGGTCTTGCCCTTGCCATCGCCGGTGTTCACGATCAGCGCCGGCAGCAGCCGGCGCTGCCTGGTGGTCAGTCCGTCCTCGACGATGTCGACGGGCTCGCCCTCAGGCATGTCGGGGCCCGGTTCTCCTGCTCACGGCCCAGATTGTGCCGCATGCGGTTAGGGTGCTCGCCATGGACGACCATCCCCGGGCGCTCGGCCAGCTCAGCGCCGGGTTGCCGGATGACGCGTTCGTCACCGATGGCCTGCTCACCAAGCGGGTGTTGCGGTCCTACGCCCTGGCCGTGCTTGCCCCTTGCCCGGGTGAGCGGCTGTGGGACCTGGGCGCCGGCACCGGGTCGATCGCTGTCGAGTGGTGCCGGCTGCACTCCGATAACACCGCCGTCGCGGTGGAGCGGGACCCGGAACGGGCCGCACGCATCAAGACCAACGCGGCGAACCTGCGGGTCACCGGACAGCTCGATGTCCGCACCGCTGACGTGGCCGCGGTGCTGGCCGAGTTGCCCCGGCCTGACGCGGTGTTCGTCGGCGGGGGCGTGGAGGGCGAGGTGCTGCAGCGGTGCTGGGCGGCGCTCGGCCCGGGCGGACGGCTGGTCGCCCATAGCGTCACCGCCGACTCCGACACGGTGCTGCTGGAGGGGTACCGGCGCTGGGGCGGCGAATTGGGCCGGATCGGGGTCGAGGTCGCCGAACCGATCGGACGGTTCACCGGCTTCCGGCCGCTGCGCAGCGTCACCAGCTGGGCAGCGACGAAGGGCTGACACCGCCTTCATGTTCGGGCAATGAGACGGGGGTCCCAAAACTGCGCAATCGTGCCCATTCCAGTGCGACGGGTGCGAGTATCAGGTGCCGTCCACGACACGGAACCCGGTGAGAATCCGGGACGGTCGGGCCACTGTGACCCCAGCAACGGGGGAGTCAGATACGTGCGTGGATGACGGTTCCTTTGGCCACGTCACCTCGAAGGGGAACTCGCTGATGCACATCGCTGAGGGATTCCTGCCTGTCGCGCACTGCGTCGCCTGGTACGCAGTCTCGACCCCATTCGTGATCCACGGAGCGCGCGGAGTCATCCGGAGTTCGAAGGAGCATCCGGAATCTCGGCTGCTGCTCGCAGCCGCCGGTGCGTTCACGTTCGTGCTGTCCTCGATCAAGCTGCCCTCGGTCACCGGCAGCTCCTCCCACCCCACCGGCACCGGCTTGGGCGCGGTCCTGTTCAGACCACCCGTCATGGCGTTCCTGTCCACGATCGTGCTGATCGTGCAGGCGCTGCTGCTGGCCCATGGCGGCATCACCACCCTCGGCGCGAACGTGTTCAGCCTGGGCATCGCCGGACCCTGGGTGGGCTACTGGTTCTGGAAGCTGTGGAACAAGCTGGGCGGGCACCGCAACGTGGGGGTCTTCCTAGCGCTGGCGCTGGCCGACCTGTCGACCTACCTGGTGACCAGCTTCCAGCTGGGTCTCGCCTTCCCCGACCCCGAATCCGGGCTGGCCGGTTCGGTGGCCAAGTTCCTGGCCGTGTTCGCCATCTCCCAGGTGCCGTTGGCCATCGCCGAGGGCATCCTGGGCGTGCTGGTGTTCCGGCTGCTCACCGATGTCGCCAAGCCTGAACTGGAGCGCCTCGGCGTCCTGCGCCCGGCCGTGAAGGAAGCGGTCGCCTGAGATGAGCAGGAAGACCTGGACCACCATCGCCCTGATCGCGGCGCTCGTCCTGATCTTCGGGATCAGCTTCGTCGTCGGCGGGCTGCACACCACGCCGGACGAGCGCTTCGCCGGCACCGACTCGGTCGCCACCAGCACCATCCTCCAGGCCAACCCCGACTACCAGCCGTGGTTCGCACCCTTCTTCCAGCCCGAGTCCAGCGAGGTCGAGTCCGGACTGTTCGCCCTGCAGGCGGCCCTCGGCGGCTCTGTCCTGGGGTTCGCCATCGGCGCCCTGTGGGGTCGTCGTCGCGGTGAGCGGGCGGTCACGGCTGCCGAGCCCGCCGGGCGCACGCCCGAACCCGCGGCCTGATGGCGCACGGCCTGGCGCTGGACCACGCTGCGTGGTCGAGCCCCTGGCGGGCGCGCTCGGTCCGTGACAAGGGCGTGCTGTCCTCCGGGCTGCTGCTCGCGTCGATCTCGCTCCCACCGTTCCCCGGCGGCGTCGCCGTCGCCGCGATCAGTCTGGTACTGCTCCTTGGCCCGATCCGGGTCGGCTGGGCCCGGCTGGCCCGGATCGTCTGGCTCCCGCTGGTCTCGATCCTGATCGGGGTGGCGACGGTCGCGGTGAGCATCAGCTGGGACGCCGGGCTGCGGGTGCAGGTCACCACGGCCGGGCTGGACATGGCCGCCCGACTGGCCGTCCGCGCGATCGCGGCCACGTTGGCCATGTTCACCCTGGCCTGTTCGACGCCCATGATCGACCTGCTGTCCAGCCTGCGGCATGTCCGCCTCCCCGACCCCCTGATCGAAATCGCCGCGTTGACCTATCGGTTCAGCTTCGGGCTGCTGGAGAGCGTCGGGGCGATCCACGCAGCTCAGGACGCACGCCTGGGCTATGCCACACGGGCCGCAGCGATGCGCTCGGCGTCCATGGGTGTCGCGGTGCTGTTCCTGCGGTCCTGGGACCGCGCTCGCCGGCTCGAAGCCGGGCTGGCGGGGCGGGGCTATGAGGACACGCTGCGCACCCTGGACCCCGCACGGGTCAGGTCAACCCGCTTCCTGATCGCCAGCATCGCGATGTTCGCCACGCTGGCTGCCGGATCGACGGCCTGGACGGTGCTGCGATGAGCCACCGCCAACTGTCAGCTGCTGCACTGGAGGTGTCGTTCGGCCAGCGGCACGTGCTCCGCGCAGCAAACCTGCAGATCCCGCGCGGTCAGCGCCTGGCCCTGCTCGGGGCGAACGGCTCCGGCAAGACCACTTTGCTGCGCACGCTCGCCGGCTCGGTGAAGCCGAACCGAGGCGAGGTGCGCGTCGACGGCTCCCCTGTCTCCTTCAACCGGGCCGGCCTGCGCGCCCACCGGCAGGTCGTCCAACTGGTCGCGCAGAACCCCGACGACCAGCTATTCGCCGCGGACGTGTACCGCGACGTCTCCTTCGGGCCGCTGAACCTCGGGCTCACCGAGGTCGAAGTTCGCGATCGGGTGACCAGAGCACTCGACGTGCTCTCGATCGAGGACCTCGCCGGGAGGCCGATCCACGAACTGTCGTACGGCCAGCGCAAGAGGGTAGCGATCGCCGGGGCGCTGGCGATGCGACCGTGCGTCATGCTCCTCGACGAGCCGACCGCCGGGCTGGACCCCCAGGGCGTTGACGAGATGGTCGCCGCGCTGGAGAGCCTGTTGCAGGCGCACACCACGGTGGTGATCTCCACCCACGACGTCGACTTCGCCCTGTGGTGGGCCGACTCGGTCGCTGTGCTCGTCGACGGGCAGATTCGTCACGGCGCAGCGACGTCACTGCTCTCCGACGCCGAGCTGGTGACGGCGGCACGGCTGCGACAGCCGCTGGTCCTGCAGGCGGCTGCCGCGCTGGGTCTGGATCCCGGCGCGGTCAGTGACGTGTCCGGGCTGGTCGCCGCCGTGCAGTCAGCCTTTTCGATCACCGAAGGTGTCGCCTGAGGACCATGATGACCACGACCCCGGTGAGCAGCCGCTCAATGGCCCATCCCTTGCAGCAGAGCATCCACATCGGCGTGCTGTTCGAGGGCGTCGGCCAACTCATCCAGCATCTGGGTACGGCGCTGAGCGAACCCGGGCGCGCCCGGTGCGGGCCGCCAGGTGGAGCCGACGGTGGCGGCCAGTTCGGTGAGCCAGGCGCGGCGGAAGCCGTCGCTCTCGAACGCGCCGTGCCAGATCGTCCCCCAGGTATTGCCGACCCGGACCCCGTCGAGGAACGGCTCACCCCCGGTCGGCTCGACCACCCCGTGATGGATCTCGTAGCCGGTCACGGGATGCCCGCGCCAACGGCCGGACGGTTTGGCGAGGATCTTCTCGGTGTTGAACCGGACTTCCGCCGGCAGCAGGCCCAGCCCGGGTTCGGTGCCGCGGGCGGACTCGACCGGGTCGTCGATCATGTCGGTGAGCATCTGGTAGCCGCCGCAGATGCCCAGGATCGGCCCGCCGGCTGCGGCGCGACGGGCCAGAGCGTCGGCCAGTCCGAGGCTGCGCAGCCAGTCCAGGTCGGCCAGGGTGCTGCGGCTGCCGGGCAGCACCACCAGGTCGGCGCTCTCGACATCGGACGGGCTGGCGGTGGCGTACACGTCCAGGCCCGGCTCGGCGGCGAGGGCGTCCAGGTCGGTGGCGTTCGAGATCCGCGGGAACCGGATCGCGGCGACCCGCAGGGTGCCGGCACGGCCGGGCAGGCGGGGCCATTTGGCGAAGGCCAGCGCGTCCTCACCGTCCAGCCACACCCGGTCCAGCCACGGCACCACCCCCAGGCAGGGCAGTCCCGTGCGGGAGCTGAGCTCGTCCAGGCCGGGGTCGAGGACGGACCGGTCGCCGCGGAACTTGTTGATCAGGTAGCCCGCCAGCAGGGACCGGTCGGCGTCGTCGACGATCGCCCAATGCCCGTAGATGGACGCCAGGACCCCGCCCCGGTCGATGTCGCCGACCAGCACCACCGGCAGCCCGAACTCCCGCGCCAGGCCGAAGTTCACGTAGTCCCCGGCACGCAGGTTGATCTCCGCCGGCGACCCGGCACCCTCGGCCACGACCAGGTCGTGGTCGGCCTCAAGCTGCCGGTAGGCGTCGAACGCCGCCGCGGCCAGACGGGCACGCCCGTTGGTGTACTCGCCGGCCTCCAGGATGCCGCCCGGCCGGCCGCCCACCACGATGAACGCACGCCGATCCGTGGCCGGCTTGAGCAGCACCGGGTTCAGCAGGGCCGACGGCTCCACCCCGGCCGCGAGCGCCTGCAGGTACTGGGCGCGGCCGATCTCCGAACCGTCCGGACACACCATCGAGTTGTTGGACATGTTCTGCGCCTTGAACGGCGCGACCTTCACACCGCGCCGCGCGAAGGCACGACACAGCCCGGCGACGATCAGCGACTTTCCGGCGTCCGACGAGGTGCCCGCCACCAGGAATCCTGCCACCCCGGCATCTTGCCATGCAGGCCGACGAGCCGAGCCGATGAGCGACTCCAGCCAAGCCCGCGCACGCCTGGCCGAACAGCATGGCTCACCCACCGCAGATCCACGTCGAGCCGTCCCCAACAGGGGGGACCACACCAAACAAGGAGAACACCACCATGAACCCGTCTGTCGTGCGCACCCCCGTCCACGCCCCCAGTAACGCGGCCTACGCCGCGGCCCGCACCCTCAGCGACGGCCAGGCCAAGCCGCTCGGCGCGCTCGGCACCCTCGAGCACCTCGCCGCCTGGGTGGCGTCCTGCCAGGGCACCTGCCCGCCGCGGCAACTGGACGACGTGCGCGTGGTGGTGTTCGCCGGAGACCACGGGATCGCCGCCGACGGGGTGTCCGCGTACCCGACCGCGATCACGCCGGCGATGGTGTACGGGATCGCCGGCGGGCATGCGGGGGTGTCGGCGCTGGCCGCAGCCAACGACGTGAGGGTCGGCCTCTACGACCTGGGTGTTGCGATCGACTTCCCCGACCTGCCCACTGAGGTCAGCCGGTTCAAGGTGCGGCGGTCCTCCGGCGCGATCCACCTCGTGGACGCGTTGACCCGCGCCGAGGTGGAGCAGGCGCTCGCGGCCGGCGACACGATCGCGGCCGAGCAGATCGCGGACGGTGCCCAGCTGCTGATCTCGGGCGACCTCGGCATTGGCAATACCACGATCGCCGCCGCGCTGATCGCCGCGTCCCTCGGCGTGCCGCCGGTTGCGGTGACCGGACGCGGCACTGGGATCGACGAGGGCACGTTGGCGCACAAGACGGCGCTCGTCGAAGCCGCCTTGGCACGGGCCGGCGACCGGGTGGCTGACCCGGTGGAGCGGCTGGCCGCGCTTGGCGCCGCCGACTTCGCCGCCGCGGTCGGTTTCATCGCCGGTGCCGCGCGGCGGGGCGTCCCCGTGCTGCTGGACGGGGTCATCGCGGTCGCCGAGGCACTCGTGGCCGAGGACTACGCTCCCGGCACGAAGGCGTGGCTGCTGGCCGGGCACCGCTCGACCGAGCCCGGCCAGGCGCTGGCGCTGGACCGCCTCGGGCTCAAGCCCCTGGTCGACTTCTCGATGCGCCTGGGCGAGGGCAGTGGCGCGGTTCTCGCCGTGCCGATGGTCCGCTCGGCGGTCGCCGCACTCACCGGCATCGCCCAACTTTCCGACCTGACGTGACCGTACTTGCTGGGGGTGCCTCGAAGGTCCGCGGACGCTCGCCCTCCGGGCTCCGGTTGGTTGGCGAGTGCTCATGTCTCGCGAACGATGCTTCGCGGCGACCTGCCCCTCATCGCCCCACGAGCCGCTGCCGCCGTCATCTGACGTGTGAAACCCCTAGTCAAATGGTAGTGACCCCGGGGCCGGGGAGAGGTTCAACTGCTCTCGCCCGAGCCGCTCGCCATTCGCGCGGAAAGGCGTTCGGCGATGAGTTGGTCGCGGTCTGCTGCTGTGTGTTGATAGATCAGTGCTGCTTTGGGGGTGGTGTGGCCGAGGCGGTCCATGAGTTCCTTGAGGGTGGCGCCCGATTGGGCAGCCATGGTGGCCCCGGTGTGCCGCAGATCGTGGAATCGTAGGTTCGGCCTGCCGGCGGCGATCCGCGCCTTGTTCCACCAGTTGCCGAAGGTCCGGTGGTGGAGGGGGTTGCCGGTTCCGGAGGGGAAGAGGAGCCCCATCCGTCCTGGCTGGGTGTACAGCGCGAGGTGCGTCTCGAGGTCGGGGATGAGTGCCGGGGGGATGTGCACTTCGCGGCTGCCGGCGGCGGTCTTGGGGGTGTCGATGACGGCCTCGCCTTCGATGTGCTGGACCGATCTGCGGACGTGGACGACACCGACGGCGGTCGGCGTTCCATCGTCCGTCTGGCCGTGCTTGATGCGGATGTCGCCGTGTCGGAGTTCGAGGATCTCGCCGATGCGAAGGGTGCACCAGACTCCGAGGAGGACGGCAAGCCGGTAGCGCTCGGGCATCGCGGCGTGGAGTTGGGCGAGCTGTTCGCCGGTCACCATCTCGACCCGGTGCTTGACGGGGGCTTTGCCGGCGCCTTTGATTCGGCACGGGTTGGCGGCGATGCGTTCGTCCTCGATGGCCGTGGTCAAGATCGTTCGCAGCAGGCTGTAGGCAGATGCTTGCTCGGTGGGGGTCTTGGCCAGCTTGCGGTACCAGGCGACCACGTCTTCCCGGGTGATGTTCTTGAGTTCGGTGTCTCCGAAGGTCGGGTAGATCTTCGATTTCAGGAGTCTGCGGTAGTCGGCCTGGGATCGTGCCTTGAGGGGTTGCCCGTTTCGGTTGTACCGAGTCTGGACCCAGCGGTCGGCGTATTCGCGCAGCGTGATCGCTTGGGCTTTGGCGCGACGCTCGGCCTCCAGTGCGGCGTCCTCGCGTGCCAGGGGCGAGGTCCACTCGTTGAGGTCGATGAGGCGCTTCTCCCGGGAGAGCCAGACCTCGGCATCGATCTTGGCCATGAAGATCGTCGGTGCAAGGTGGCGCTGATCATCAGGACCGACGTAGCTTGCCTGGTAGCCGCTGGACTTCTTCTTGATCGATCCCCAGGCCCGACGTCGCTGGGCACCCATGTGGTGGTAGCAGTAGCCGTTCGCCCTCTTGTCCGTCGAGGCTGGCAGTCGGCATTGGGAGCCGTCGGACTTGACCATGCGGCATTGTCGGTCGGGGGTGCGGGGGGTTCCAGGCATCTCTGGTCTCCTCACGGACCGGTCCTTAGCCGGTCCTTAGCGGGTCCTTAGCGACCCAACCTCAGCCTACTTCGACCCATCCGACTAGCAAAGGCTGAGGAGAGCCCAGGTGTAAAACACCTAGTGAACTAGCGCAAATCAGGCGGACGCGGCTGAGGCCCAGCGCAAGGCTACTCACTAGTTCGAATCTCGTATCCTCTGCCACTGCGAGACTGGCTCTGACAAGGCTAAACGGCCTGTCGGAGCCTTTCGCTTCTCGGTCTCCGTTCCCTTAGCTTCGGGGCTTCTTCCCCGTCGCGCTGGGCGATCGGCTCAGTCGGATGCTGTTGGCTGTCCGGATCGGGGCTCTCGATGGCTGATGGGTCAGCCAGCCGTGGGGTGCTGGCGGTGCCGATCGCGGGGTCCATCATGGCTGTCAGTGACATCCGGTGCACCACGACGAGATCGTCCGCTGGTCTTGTACGACCTGTTGGCGAGGATCGCCAGACTCAAGGCCGACCGGGTGGAGGTTCTGGTGAACGCTCGCTGCGACTGATGGGCGTCCGAGGCTGTCAGGGGAGGAGAAGTCTGGGTGTGGCGTCAGTCAGCCAGGCGGTGGTCTGCTCGTGGGTCCAGCCGCGTTCGGTGGTGAGTTGGACGTAGGTGCTGTCGCCGCACAGGGTGAGGAGCAGGTCGGTGGCGGTCTCTGGGGTGAGCTCGGGGCGGAGGGGGCCCTTGCTTGAGGCGAGGTCCACCACTTGGCGGTACCCGGTCACCTGAAGTTGGTCGTGACGGTCGAAGATGCTGCGGACTTCTGGATCGGTGAGCGCGGCGGCCCGCAGGACTTCCGAGATCCGGGCGGCGCGGGCCAGCAGGGGTCCAGCGCCGCGGACGAACTGACGCAGGACCTGGTCGGCACTCACCGCGTCGCGCATGGCGGCCCACCAGTCGGTGTCCTGGGGGATGGTCGGTGGGTCATCGCCCAGGACGGCGGCGTCGATGACGGCGCTGAGGAGTTCGGCTTTTGTGTGGAATACGAAGTAGACGGTTTGTCCGGCCACACCGGCCCGCTGTGCGATGGCGGCCATCGTGGCCCCGTGGAAGCCGTTGTCGAGGAACTCCTGGTGGGCGGCGTGGAGGAGTCGTTGCCGGGTGAGCTCTGCTTTGTTGCGCCGATTGCCCTTGACGTGTGCCACACCCAAGAGCATAGTGGAAGTCGCACACTAGAGTGCCGCTTCAGTGAAGCTGGACCATCTTCCCAGCAGAACGGAGAGCAGTCCATGATCAGCATCGAGTCCCGCGTCGAGATCGAACGCCCCGCCGCAGAGGTGTTCGCCTTCGTCGCAGACCAGACCAATGCGCCGCAGTGGCAGGACGGTCTCGCCGAGGTCCGACGAGTCACCGACGGCCCGATCGGGGTGGGTGCCGAGCATGCCTTTGTCCGCCGGTTCGCGGGCCGTCGGATCGAGTCCCGCAACCGCTTCACCCGCTTCGAGCCGGGCCGCTTCGTGGAGTTCGAGATTCCGCAGGGCTGGCTCACCGGGACGGCGTCGTACCGAGTCGAGCCGATCGCTAGCGGGGGTTGCCTGCTGATTAGCCGGATGGACTTCCGAATCCGCGGCCCGCTGAAGCTGGTTTCGCCCCTGCTCGCCCGCCTCCTCGCCCGCGACTCACGCACCGACGAGACCACACTCAAGGCGCTCCTCGAGTCGACCAACGCCAACCCTCAAGCGCCTTTCGCGGGGAAGGCGAGGTCGTGATGGTCCGGATTGGTCGCCTCGAGGGGCCCGTCCAGGTCGTCCGGCCCGGCGGGCAGCAGACCGGGCCGGAACCGACGCGATTCTGGGGTCAATGGTCGATCGTGCTGGGGGTGCTTACCTTCACGTCCGGTCTGTTCCTGCTCCTGATGTTCATCTCGATCGGGTTGGGTGGAAGTCCCGATCCGTGGGGGCCGATCAACGACTTCCTCAGCGGCGTCGCGAACCTGATGCTTGCGGCGTTGATCCCGGTGATCAGTCGAAGGGCCGCGCGTGGCCGGTGGGAGCGGCACGGAGTACGGCTGCTGTCCGGCGCTTCGGTGCTCGGAGCGGTCTCAAGCTTCATGCTGGTGGCCGGACGGCTGGGATTCGAGCAATCCACAGCGATCTCCATCGCCGTGATCGTGCTCCAAGTGCTGTGGATGCTCTGGCTCAATCGACGCTTCGTCACCGACCCGGGCGTGCCGCGGCGCGTCAGCCGGTTCGGGATGGCGTTCGCCGTGTCCCTGCTGGCCGCCATGATCTTGGTCGGCACGTCCTTCTTCGTCGGGGCGGGCGCCTGGGCCAGCACCGCCCTGCAGACGGTTGGCGGCGCCGTCGGAGGGGTGGCCTGGCTGAGTTGGCCGATCTGGTTCCTCTTCCTGGGTCGCCACCTCGCGCGCGGCGGCGCCCCGGAGAACAACGGCTCGAACGCCTGACTGCCTACCAAGCATTGAGCCCCTGCAACGCCTGGGCTCACCGACCTGTTGGCCATGGAGGAGCTGTCGGAGTTGTTGACCGTTCGGGAGCTGGGATCACGCCGGTGGGAGCACGCCGGTGTCTCGGGTCCAGACGAGCCACAGTAGGGAGAAGCCCGTCTCGACCAGCCAGATCGTGACGGCTAGGAAGTCGAGCGCCGGTGCGTGCTGTGGCCACACGCCGATGATGATGAGAAGCAGCGAGCCCAGCATGAGCAACGTCATCGGGAGGGCGATCGCCATGTAGCGGACGGTGACCGCCCGGTTGTCCGTCCGTTCGATGCGGTTCTCGCGCCTGGGGATGAGGCATCGTGTCCCCGCGTAGCCTGCTCGCATGATCGAGATGCCCGAGGCCCACGTCCTTGCGGGGCAGTTGGCGGCCACCGTCATCGGCAACACCGTGGCGTCCGTGGTTGCCGGGCAGTCGCCGCACCGGTTCGCGTTCTTCACCGGCGACCCCGCCGGCTACCCCGCCCTCCTGGCCGGACGCACGGTCACGGACTCTGTCGCCCACGGCGGATTGGTCGAGCTGGGGTTCGGCGAGCGCCGGCTCCTGTTCGGTGACGGGGTCAACCTGCGCCACCACGATGCCGGCACGCGGCCACCCGATCGGCACCAACTCCTGCTCACGTTCACCGACGGCAGCGCCCTGAGCGCCACCGTCGCCATGTACGGACAGCTCTCCTGCTTCACCGGCGATTTCGACAACCCCTACTACCGGGCGGCCCGCGACAAGCCGTCCCCGCTGGGTGACCGCTTCGACGCCGCCTACTTCGACGGGCTGCTGTCCGAGCCCGGCGCCGGGAAGCTGAGCCTGAAGGCGTTCCTCGCCACCGACCAGCGCCTCCCCGGCCTGGGCAACGGCGTCCTCCAAGACATCCTGTGGACGGCCCGGCTCCACCCCCGCGGCAAGGTCGCCACCCTGGACGCCGACGCCCGGCACCTCCTGTTCACCACCGTCACCGGCCTGCTGCGCACCATGACCGAGGCCGGCGGGCGCGACACCGAGTCCGACCTGTTCGGCCGCCCCGGCGGCTATCCGACCGCGATGAGCCGCCACCACCTCGGCGAGCCGTGCCCCCGCTGCGGCGACCCGATCATCAAACAGACCTACCTCGGTGGCAGTGTCTACCTTTGTGAGCGCTGCCAGAAGCCCTGAGGACCCGACCGTGCGCGGTGATCCCAGCGGTGACCCCAGCGGGGATCTTCGAGGCGTTGGATCGATCAGGGTTCTCGCGTGCTCCTTTTCCGTGGTGCCTGGCCTCGCGGGTGCCGGGAGGAGGGCCGTGACTGGTTCTCACCGTGATCGGTGCCGGGCCGCTGATCATTCACTGGCTCGGTAGCATGAATCGAGGTTTGCCGGTGAGTGGGTCGTACGCCTTCAGCGCAGCGATGTGGCCATCGTTGGCCATCATCGCGCTGACGTGTGTTCTGGGCGCCTACAGCTGGACCCGTCGATACGTTCCCGGCGCACTGCCCTTCGCAGTCGCCTGCCTGGGCGCGTTCCTGTGGGCGGTCGGTTCCCTGCTTGAGAATGCGGCGTCCGACCCCTCGATGAAATCCGGGTGGTACCTCTTCAAGGCCTCGTGGTTGGTGCCGACCGTGTGCGCCACCACTGTCTTCGTGCTGCAGTACGCACGCCTGGGTCACCGGCTCACTCGTCGGGTGGTCCTCTGGGGCTTCGTGGTCCCGTCGGTATTGCTCGTCGCGGCGATGTGGACGAACGCCTTGCACGGACTCGCCTGGCCGCAGTTGCTCCCGGACGGTCCGACGCTGTACGCACCGTCGATGGGGATCGCCGGCTGGACCGCCCTGATGTATGCGGTGATGCTGTCGCTCCTCAATCTGGCGGTGCTGCTGCATTTGTTCGTGGTGTCGCCGATGCACCGATGGCCGGCGGCTTTGATGGTGCTGGGGCAGGTCTTCGCCCGGGTGGCGTTCGCCTTCGAAGCGTTCGGTCACGATGCCTTCTTCGGGATTGATCCTGAGATCGCGGCGGTGGGGATTCCCTTCTCGCTCTACGCCGTCGCCCTCTTCGGATTCCATCTGTTCGATCTGGTCCTGCAAGCGCGAAGGGCAGCTATCCAGCAGATGCGTGAAGGGCTGCTGGTGTTCGATCCGCAGGGACGGGTCGCCTACGTCAATCCTTCGGCTGAGGCAATTCTGGGCGGGCCCCTCGCGGGTCTCCTGGGTCGCTTCGTGAGTGACCTGCCAACATTGAGCCACCTTTCCGCCGACGCCTCGGATGAGCTTTGGACACCCCCGATGACTTCTCATGGCCGTCCGGGCGCAGGTGAGCGGGAATACCGGATCAGTGTCACCGATCTGATCGATCCGCAGGGACAACCCCAGGGACGCATGTTGCTCTTCCGCGATGTCACCGATGAGCACCGCGTCCAGAACTACCTGCTGGACGAGCAGCGCGCCCTGGCGGCCCTGCGTGAGCGCGAGCGGTTGGCGCGGGAACTCCATGACAGCATCGGCCAGGTGCTGGGTTATGTCAGCCTGCAGGCGCAGAGTGCCCAGAAGTGGTTGACGGAGGGCGACGTCCCTCGGGCGGCAGGCCTGCTTGACCGGTTGACCGACGTGGCCCAGGAAGCCCACGCCGACGTGCGCGAGGCCATCCTGGCGCTGAAGGCGGCCTCCCCGTCGGCCTGGTCCTTCCTTCCCACCCTGCGGGAGTACGCCAAGGACTTCGAGAGGCAGTACGGGACCGCGACGGAAGTGACCGCCACGGACGGGATCCCGGACGATCCTTTCGAGCCGGGCGCGGGGGTCCAGGTGTTGCGGGTCATCCAGGAGGCGATGAGCAATGCCCGCAAGCACAGCAGCGCCCGGGCACTGGGGATCGACATTGAGCGCACCGACTCCAAGGCGAGGATCACCGTCTGGAATGACGGAGCGGGCATTGATTCGTCATTGGTCAACAACAGGGCGAGCGGGCACTTCGGCTTGACGTTCATGCGCGAGCGCATGGCCGAAATCGGCGGATCGATCGAGTTCACCTCGCGCCCCGAGGGCGGGACACTCGTCGTTCTCACCGTCCCCTTCCACCGTGAACAGGAGGTTGGCGCATGAGGGTGCTGTTGGCCGATGACCACCGGCTGATGCTCGAGGGCTTGAGAAACCTGCTGGAGGCCCACGGGATCGAGGTCGTCGGGGTGTCCGAAGACGGTGAGCAATGCCTCCAGAAGGCCCGGGAATTGAGACCGGACATCATCTTGATGGATGTCGGCATGCCCCGTTGCGACGGCCTCTGCGCCACCCGCCTGGTGAAGTCGGAGATGCCCGAGATCAAAGTCGTGATGCTCAGTGCGGCTGCCGAGGACCACGACCTGTTCGAGGCGGTGAAGTCCGGGGCCACGGGGTTCCTGCTGAAGAGCATGGACGCGGAGGACCTCATCGACGCCCTCGACAACGCCCTGCACGACGTCCCTCCGCTGGCGCCCGGGCTGGCGGCTCGGCTGCTGACGGAGTTCGCCCGGACGGCCGACCCGACCCCGGCCGCCGCACCCCCGCCGGCCGCCCTCGGACACGAACCGCTCACGGCTCGCCAGGAGGAGGTGCTGGCCCTACTCGCCCAGGGGCTCTCCTACAAGCAGGTCGCCACCAGGGTCTCGCTCACCCCGCGAACGGTGAAATACCACATGGGCGAGATCATGCGGAAGCTGCACCTGCGCAACCGCGCCCAGGCGCTGGCGTACGCCGGGAGCATCAACCTGGGAACCGACCCGGACCAGGCTCGGGCCACGGAATCGCAGTCAGCGACTGTCCCCAGGGACAGTCGCTGACTGTCCGTGTTCTGTCCCTGCGGACATTGCCGACCGACACTGCGCCGGGTCAGGCTGGGTCGCGTTGGATTACCGCACGAGCAGCGGACCGCCCTTGGGGAGCGGGACGCGAGGGGGCGTGGTGTCTGGGTCGGAACATGGCGCGGCCGTCGAGCATGGCTCGACCGGACGTCATGTGGCCGCCCACAGTCCCTGGCGCAGACTGTTCCGGGTCGTGTTGTTCGCGGTGGTGCTGAGCCTGGTCACCCAGTTCGGCGCGTCCGGGGCGGCTGCGGTCGCGTCCCGTCCTGACAAGCAGGAACGTCCTGCGCCTGGCCAACTCGATGACGTGTTCAGTCTGGCCAGAAGCTTCTGGTCCGTGGTTCTGCCGGAGGGCAAGGCGCTGACCGCCGGCCTTCCCTGTGATCCCCAACGTCGTCCGGGCAACCTCAGCCGGGCGGCTTTGGCGTCTGCGGCGGCGGGTGCTGCGGCCGAGTGGCGAGCTGTGGGGGCGGACACCACCGGGATCACCGTGGCGGCCGCCGACCTGCCCGGACGCCTCCTCGGCCTGACCGAGGGACGCTCGATCACCGTCGACCTCGACGCCGCCGGCTGGGGCTGGGACCGGATGAGCCTGCCCACCGTGTTGCGGCACGAGATCGGGCATGCGGTCGGATTGCGGCACACCACCGCTGGGCTGATGGCCGGGACGCTGTTCCCGGATGCGGTGCTCGGCGTCCCGGCCGCGGGCGGCGTCTTCGGGGTGCCGGTGAGCGGGGCGCTGACGGCCCCAGCCCTGGTGCCGACCGAGGAGACCGACGCCGACGCGGAGCCGGCATCGGAGCCGGAGCCCGCGCCCGAGGCCAAGCCTGCGGCGGAGCCCAAGCCGGAGCCTGCGGCCAAGCCGGAACCTGAGCCGGTGGCCAAGCCGGCGGCGGAGCCCGAGCCCGAGCCTGTGACCAAGCCGGAACCTGAGCCGGAGCCGAAGGCGGCTGAGCCGGAGTCCGCGCCCAAGGCCGAGGAGCCTGAGCCCGCGCCCAAGGCCGAACCCGCGCCTTCCGAGGCGCCTTCCGAGGCGGCACCCGAGCCCGTTGCCGAGTCGGAGCCCGTCACGGCGTCGGAGCCCGTTGCCGAGTCGGAGCCGGTCGGTGAGCCGGAGCCCGGGACGGCCGATCCTGCGCCCGATTCTTCGGCGGCAGCGCCTGAGTCGGTTGCCGAGCCCGAGCCGGCCGTTGAGCCGGCTCCCGCGGCTGACCCCGCTGCGGAACCAGACCCGCTGGCTGAGCCGGTCGTCGTGCCTGACTCCGACCCAGCCGTCCTGATGTTCGCCTCGGCGTTCGGCGCCGACCCGGCGATCCTGGAAACCCCGATGGCCGCAGTTGGCTCGGTGCTGGTGTCGACCACCTCCGCACTGGACTTCGGTGCCGTCCGGCCCGCGAACGGCGCGACCGCGAGTTTCGTGGTGACGAACACCGGCGCCGAGCCCGTGTCCCTTGGCCCCGTCCTGAGCGACCTGGACGGGGCGTTCACGCTCGGCGTCCTGCCCGACACCCTCGCGCCCGGAGCGTCGGTGACCGTGACGGTGTCGGTGAACCCCGGCAGGGCCGGGACGCGGACCGCCAGCCTGACGTTCGCCGACGGGCTGTCGGTGGACTTGTCCGCGCAGCTCACCCGGTGGGCCCTGGACGGGACGACTGCGACTGCAACGGTCGCCGGTGATGAATTCTTTGACCATGAGGTGCGGCTGGACGCCAGACTGGTCTCCCTGGTGAACCTCGCCGATGTGCTGGACCTCGACGAGGCGCCCGACGCCGGTTCGTATGTCGTCGCGGGTGGTTCGCTCGCCGATCAGCTGGTGCTGGTCGGTCTTGCCGGCGTGCGGGTGATCCAGCTGCTCGGCGGCGGCGGGGTCGACACCCTGGTCGGGCCCGTGGGCGACCAGACCTGGTCGATCACCGGCGACGGTGCCGGGACGGTCGCCGGGGTCGGCTTCGAAGGGTTCGAGAACCTGACCGGTGCGGACGGCAACGCGGACATGTTCGACGTGGCCGCCTCGGGTCGGGTCGCGGGGCTCATCGATGGCGGCGCGGGCGGCTACGACAGCCTGGTGATGGACGCTGGGGGTCGCGCGGTCAGGGCCACAGCACTTGACCCTCACTCCGGCGTGCTCGAGGTCGGCGGGGTCGGGTACGCCTACAGCGGCCTCGAGTCGATCACGATCACCGCGCCCACCAACCTGACCCTCAGCGGAACCCCGAATGGCGACATCGCGACCCTGACCGCACACGCCACGAAGCTGAACTGGTTCATCTTCTCCGGCGCCACCTTCGAGACGGTCGAGTTCGAGCGGCCGTCGGTCGCCCTGCTCATCGACGCCCTCGACGGAGTCGACTCGCTGTTGGTCGCGAACACCAACGGCGCTTTGGACTTCGGCGCCATCCCGGTCACGATCAAGGCGGAGATCATCACCGTCGACGGGGCGATCACGACGTCCGACGCCGTGTCGCTGCTCGCCGAGGCCACCGACGTCTCGGGCTACGGCCAGGCGGAAGACTGGCACGCCGGCGTTCTTGTGAACGGGAGCATCACGGCGTCCACCGTGACGCTGCGCGCGAAGGTGAGCCACGCGGAGACAATCGTCGACCGGGAGGCCGACCTCCTGACCCACCGCGATCTCAACTCGGCCGCGACCGTGGACGTCGTCCCCGGCGCCACGATCACGACCGACTCGCTGACTGCCGACGCCCAGACCGACGTCGACTTCAGCTACGCCGGCGTCAGCCCGCCCACCCACGCCGGCGTCAGCACGGCGGACGCCAAGGTGGAGGTCGCGATCGCCAACACGACCTGGGCGAAGATGCGCGGCACCCTGGCCAAGAAGAGCCAGGCGACGGCCGTGACGATCTCGGCGAAGGACGACACCGTGGTCACCGCGACGATCGACGACCTCAGCAGTCCGGACCGGATCTTCGGTGACCTTGGCGGCAGTCTCTACTTCGACTTCGGCGTCCTGCAGGCGCTGGTCTCGTTGTCACGCGACACGCAGGCTGCCCTGACGCCCGGCAGCCGCATCGAGGCCGCCTCGGTCACGGTGCAGGCGGACAACCTGGGCGCCATCGCCACCTCGGTGACCTCCGACCTGGTGGGGACCGCGCACAACACGGTCACGAAGGACGACGCCGTCGCACAGGTGGTGCTGCCGGGCACCGCCATGAACCCGACGAGCGTCGGCAGCCTCACGGTCCGGGCGACGACGTCCGGTGAGTACTCCGCCACCGGCAAGGACGCCCGCAACGACGTGACTGGCCAGACCCTCGCCTCGCTGACCGGGACCACGGTCGACGCGGGAGCGGGCGACGTCACCATCTCGGCGACGGATGCCAGCGCGCTCACCGCGCACGCCGGCGACCTGGTCCTGGTGCCCGAGACGCCGCTGGTGACGATCACCACCGCGTTGGCGTGGAACCTGCTGAACAGGACGGTGGCGGCTTCCGTCGGCAGTTCCAGCGTCACGACCCTCGGCGACGTGGACGTGCTCGCGACCGAGAGCGCCGACCTCACTTCCACCACGGCCGCCGCCTCCATCGGGGTCAACACCTTGGGCACCCTGCCCACCGAGGCCGCCCTCGCGGCCCTGTTCGCGGCCAATGTGCTCCGCGGCTCCGTCTCGGCGACCGTGACCGCCAGCACGATCTCCGCGGACGACGTGACGATCGCGGCCGTGACCGACCAGGCCGTGATCGACGCCACGTCCGAGCTCAGCGCCGTCATCGACCAGCAGACCTACACCCTGTTGAACGTCCCCGGGCTGACCCTCGGTCTCACGCTCGCGCTGAACTTCATCGGCTGGGCGGTGGGCCAGACCGCGTCACCCGGCCAGACGGCGCTGGACTTCCTCCTCGGCAGCCTTGACGCCCTGCTGGGCACTGACTTCGCCCCCGAGGAGGTCTGGGACGTCACGGCCACCGCGGTGGACTCCGACATCACCGCCACCGGCGACCTCTCCATCACCGCGCGGACGGCCGAGCTGATCAACTCCACCATCAGCAACGTCTCCTCAGCAAAGACGATGGGGGTCGCCAACACCTTCTCCGGCGCGGCGGACGCGGTGCTGGCCAGCAACAAGGTCAGCAGCAGGGCAGTCGCAGGGATCGAGTCCACGAGTGCCGAGCGCGTCACGATCGAGGCCGACGGCGCGATCGCGGTGCTGGCGGACGACTCGGCCGGCATCTACTCCAACGTCAAGCTGGTGGCGTCCTCGATCACCACGAACGACGGTGGGATGCACCTCTACGGTCAGGTCGGCGACCTGTTGATCCCCGTCGACTACTGGACCAACCAGGGGGCGCAGACCCTCGACTTCGGCGACAAGGTGCGCCTCGACCTGGGGTACGGCAGCCCCACGTTCACCGCGAAGGCGACCGGCAGCGCGCAGTCCGTCCTCGTCGCCCCCGGCGACGCCGTCGCCCTGGCCGCGGACTACGGCACGGTCCGCTACGCCACCTCCTCCGGGGTCCGGCTCGTGGCGAAGGGCGACGTGGTCATGGTCGAGGCCGGCTACGAGGGCGGCGGCGACTGGGAGACCACCTACCGCTACGTCGGCCCCAACGGACGGCTCGACCTGGGCACCGAGAACTACTCCGACGCCTCCCGGTGGCAGGTCGTCGGCGGCGAGCCCGGCACCACCTACCGCTACGTCGGGACCACGTCGGCCACGCTCGACGTGAACTCCCAGGACTACTCCGACGCCGACCTCTGGACGCCCATCGCCGGCGCGCCGCTGAGCGTCTACCAGTGGATGGGCCCGACCACCAGCGTGAACCTCGCCTCGCCGGCGCATCGGTACACCGACCTCGGTTGGTGGAAGCCGGTCGGGGTCAGCGACTTCTTCCCGAACGGGTTCAATGTCACCACCTCGCCGTCCGTCGGCATCGCGGCCGCCATCGTGCTGAACGACGTACGCAGCGACGTCTCGGCGTCCGTCGTCTTCGCCGACGTCAGTGCCGGCTCGCTCAGTGTCCAGGCCCTGGAGCAGGCGGTCATCCGCGCGGACGCCGACGTCACCGCCGTCTCGTCCGGTGGCAGCAGCTTCACCGGTCAGGGCATGTCGCTGGCGGCGGACGGCATCATCGCCACCAACCGCGTCCTCGGCGGCGCGACGGCGCTCGTAAGCTCGAGCACGGTGAACGTCTCGGGCAGCGTCCTCGTCCAGGCACTGCTGGTGGCCGAGATCGACGCGACCACCAGGGCGGCCCTCACCAGCGCCGGCTACGCGTTCGGGATCGTGCTGGCCTTCAACACCATCGGCTGGCAGCCGAGCAACGTCTTCTTCGACGCCGCGGATGCCCTCTTGGGCGACCCGCTGATCTCGGAGGCGTTCGACGGCGAGACCCCGGCGGACGGGAAGGCGTTGGTCGAGCAGTGCCCGATCACCGCCGGGACTGTCCAGGTCTCCGCGGCCGTGGAGTCGACGATCCACTCCTACGTCGGCAACGACGCCACCTCGGCCCCAGCGGCGCTGTTCGGCGCCGGCGGCATGAGCGTCAGCGGCGCGCTGGCCTCCAACCGGGTCAGCAGTGGCGCCACCGCCCAGATCCAAGGCGTCATGGGCCACGGGTACACGGTGGACGACAATCCGCTGTTCCTGGTCACGGGCGACCGCGTCCAGTCGGGCACCAGGATCTACCAGTGGACCGGCGGCACCCGCGGGCCACCGAGCGGCCAACTCACGATCGACCTCAACACCGAAGACTTCACCAACACCGGCTGGCGCGTGGTCAACGACCTCGTCCCGACCGTGACCGCCACCGGCCCCACCACCGAGGAACACCCGGACGCCGTCAGCGTCGATGCCCACAACGCCGCGAGCATCGACTCCACCACCTACCTTCATGCCGAGGTTTCGCCCACCAATGATGCGGGCGCCGGCATCATCAACTCCTGGATCGGGCAGGTCCTCGACGACTACGAGTTCACCAGCAACTCCGGCTTGCAGTTGGTCAAGTTCGGCGACCGGGTCCGCGTGGCCGACGAGTACGACTGGGCGGGGACGTCCGTCGTCAACACCGACCTCGACCCCTCCGCCGGTTCGGTCTTCCAGTACATGGGTGAGGACACCACCACCGCGATCGCGCTCGGCAACCAGGACTACTCCGACTGGGAGTTCTGGAAGCAACTGACTCCCACCAACCTGATCACCGGATCGCTGAGCTACGCGATCGTCGGGGAGATCGGCACGGCGATGAAGAAGGCGCTCATCGGCTCCTCCGACAGCTTCTTCGGGCTCGTCGCGTACAACGACGTACGCGGCGACACCGTCGCCACCATCGACCACGCGACCGTCACCGCGGCGGGCAACGTCACCGTCCTCGCGGAGAACGCCGCCTCCCTCACCGCCTCCGACTCCAGCGTCGTGTCGGCGTGGAACGGGGTCGGCGCGGTGATCGTCACGAACCTCGTGCTGAGCAGCGCGGACGCCCTGATCACGTCCAGCCCGATCACCACCACTGCCGGGGGCGACCTTCTGGTCTCGGCCACCCAGATCGGCCAGATCGAGGCGTTCGCCTCCACCTCCATCGAGGCGTGGGACGCCCGCAGCGCGCTGCTGGCCTTCAACTCGATCGGCTGGAAGCCGCAGAACATCTTCTTCAACATCATCGACACGCTGCTGGGCGACCCGCTCATCTCCGAGGCCTTCCAGGGCGAGGATCCCGCCCGCGCGTACGCCGTCGTCACCGATTCGCCGCTGTCGATCGCGGGCGACATCACCGTGATCGCCGACTCCGCGACCCAGCTGAACGCCGTGGCCGGCAACGAGAACGTCGTCCAGGCCGTCGTCGACATCGTCTTCGGGACCGCGGGCCAGAAGGCCGACAAGAAGACCGGCGCGGTCGACGGTTACGGCGCCTCGGGCGTGGCGGGCGGCTTCGTGCTGGCGTCCAACAAGGTGTCCTCCGCTGCGCGCGCGGTGATCGAGTTCACCGGCGCCACGCAGGGGACCGTCTCCGTGGGCGGCGCCCTGGTGGTGTCCGCGCAGGACAACGCGGGCATCGAGGCGTCCAGCAAGGTCGTCCAGGACGTCACGACGAAGAACGATCTCTCGGGTCTCACCGGCGTGATCAACGGGATCATCATCCCCGGCGACTACGACTACACCACCGCGTCGGGCACGGTCGACCTGGTCGAGGGTGACAGGGTCCGGGTGGGGTCCGATAACGACCCCGTCAAGGGCGACTCGGGGGCGGTCTACCTGTACCTGGGCCCGATCGCCGCCTGGATCCTGTCCGAGCTGACCCTGCCCTTCACCGTGAGCCCGGACGACCTGTTGCGCGTCGACCCCGCCGAGGGTCTGCCGCTCATCTACCGGTACCTCGGCACCGACCCGCTGTCGCTCGACCCGGCGACCATCACCCCCGAGGACTTCGCCTCCGATCCGCTCTGGGGGCTCACCCAGTCGGATACCGACGTGAACCTGGGGACGGCCGACTACAACTCGGCATCGTGGTACAAGGTCACGGCCGGCCCCAAGCTGGAGGATTTCTACCCCGGACTCGGCAACTTCCTCGACTCGGACGCCCGGGCCGTCGGCGTCCTGATCGTGCTGAACGATCTGCGCTCGAGCGCGGACGCGCACGTCTCGAACGCGCACATCTCTTACGCGGACGTGGGCGCGGCGTCCGTCTCGGTCACCGCGCTCGAGAACGCGCTGCTCAAGGCCGAGGGCCTGATGACGGTGAACGCTTCCGGCGGCAGCATGCTGGGCAAGGGCACCGTCTGGTCCGGCGGCGGCCAGATCGCCACCAACGTCGTCCTGGCCGAGGCGCACGCCGCCATCGTGGCCAGCGACGTGACCACGACCGGCGACCTCCTCGTCAGTGCCAAGAACACCTCGGGCGTGGACGCCACCGTCCTGTCCTCGGTCACCAGCACCGGGACCTCGGTCGGCATCACCCTCGCCTTCAACTCCCTGGGGTGGAAGGCGCAGAACGTCCTGTTCAACACCATCGACGCCATTCTCGGTGACCCGCTGATCTCCGGCGCACTGGGCGGCGAGCAGCCGTCCGAGGCTGTCGCCTTCATCGTGAACTCGAAGCTCCTGGTGGGCGGGGACGCGTCCGTGCTGGCCGACAACACCGCCAAGCTCAACGCCACGCTGAGCAATGCGGCGAAGTCCAACGCGTCCGCCCTGATGGGGGCGACCGGCGCCGGTGTCGGCTTCATGATCGCCAGCAACAAGGTGTCCGCGGGCGCCAAGGCGTACGTCAGCAGCGAGGGTGCGCAGACGACGTCCGGCACCGGGAGGCAGATCGTCGACGCCGAGCCCGGCACCCTGGTGAAGCTCGACCCCAGCTACGGCGAGTACACCCTGACCGCCCAGGACACCGCGTGCGACGCCGCGTGCGAGATCACCGTGAACCCGGCGGGCGGCCCGAACGTCCACGTCGGCGACGGCTACGGCACGCCGGATGTCACCGCCACGGGCGAGGGTACCCAGCTGACGACCGCGGGCTCGGGCACGAACGTGCAGCTCGCCGAGGGTTGGGGGACGCCGGACTACACCGCCGACGCACACAACGGCGCGCAGACCGTCCTCGTCACGCCGAACACCGCCGGTGGCCAGGGCACCGTGGTCGAGCTCGCGCGGTCCTACGGCGTCAGCGGACGCTGGGAGACCGGCTCGGGCACGGTCACCGTCCAGCCGGGCGACGCCGTGGTCGTCTCGCCGGGCTACGCCCTCGGCGGCGTCGCGGGCAAGGTTTATACCTACGCCGGGACCGCGGCCGCCTCCCTGGACCTGGGCGCCCAGGACTACCTCGACACCGCCTACTGGACGGCCAGCTACGACCAGGGTCTGTACCAGAGCGGGTCCGGCAAGCAGACGGTCACCTCCGGGCAGACCCTGCGGGTGACCGAGGGGTACAACGGCTCCACCGCCCTGGACAGCCGCGTGTACCGCTACGTGGGGACGGCGGAGCTCCCGTTGTTCGACCTCAGCGTCTTCAACCCCGTCACCGCGATCGACTGGGTGCTGCTCGGCGGGACCCCCGGCGGCACCTACCTGTACCAGGGCGGCGCAGGCACCCTCGACCTCAACGCCCAGAACTACACCAACCCGGCCCTGTGGACGCCGATCAGCGGCACCCCGGGGGCGACCTACCGCTACGTCGGACTGGGGACGCCGACCCTCGACGTCAACGCGCAGGACTACACCGACACCGCCAGTTGGGCGAAGCTCGGCGGCACGATCGATGCCACGTACCGCTACGTCGGCCCGACGGTCAACGCCGACGACACCCCGGTCGTCCTTGACCTCAACGCGCAGGACTACTCGAACACCGCACTGTGGGCGAAGCTCGGCGGGACTCAGGGCGCCAGCTACTGGTTCATCGGCACGCTGCTCCAGGGCGCAGGCATCGACCTGAACGCGCAGGACTACACCGACACCAGCCTGTGGCTGCCGATCCCCGCCTGGCTCCAGCCACTCGTGAAGGACCTTCCCGCGGCGTCCGCGATGACGGTCGGCGTGGACGGCGACCTCCTCGTCGAGGCGAAGGACAGCGCGGCGATCTGGGCGAACGTCACCGTGGTGACGTCCTCGACGACGTTCAACACCGGCGGCATGAACGTGGCGCAGGAGGAACTCAACAACTTCGTCCCGGCCGACTACTCCAACACCGAGGGCGCCCGGACGCTCAACTTCGGCGACACCGTCCGGATCGCCAAGAACACCAACACCAGCACCACCTACACCTCGGACTCCGGCTCCAAGACGGTCGCCACCGGCAACACCGTGCTGCTCGCGAGCGGCTACGCCGACGCGACGTTCACGTCCGACTCCGGCAAGCGCCTGGTCGCGCAGGGCGAGAACGTGCAGGTGGCCGACGGCTACGGTTCGCCGCTGTTCACCGCCAACGCTTCCGTCGGCCCTCACGTCGAGCAGGTCGAGTCCGTGACGAAGGGCGACGTGGTGCAGGTCGGGGCCGGCTACCTGGGCGGCGGTGAGGCGGGGGCGTCCTACCGCTACATCGGGACGACCGAACAGTTCGACCTCAACGCTGAGGACTACGCCGACACCACGCGCTGGCTGCGCGTCGGCGGCACGCCGGGCAGCACGTACCGCTACCTCGGTGGCAGCGACCGCCTCGACCTCGGCGTCCAGAACTACGCCGACCCGGCGCTGTGGGCCCACGTTGCCGGCGCGAGCGGCGCGACGTACCAGTGGACGGGTGCCGACACCGCGTTCAACCTCGGCAACGCGGACTACACGGCCCCCGGCTGGCAGCTCTTGGGCGGCGTCCCGGGTTGGGTGTACGAGTGGATGGGCCCCGACAACACGAGCCTCGACCTCAGTGCGCCCGCGATCGACGACGGCACCGGCACGATGGTCTCGGTTCCGTACTCCGACCTCGGCTGGTGGAAGCCGGCGCTCCTCAACCGGCTGATCCCGCAGGGCCTCGACTTCGACAAGTCCGACTCCTATGCGGTCGGCGGGCTCGTGGTCATGAACGACGTGCGCGGCGGGGCGGTCGCCACCATCGACACCGCCGACGTGGACGCCGGCAGCGTCACCGTCCGGGCCCTCGAGCAGGCCTTCCTGCGGGCGAACTCCAACTCCACGACCATCTCCTCCGGCGGCGGCTCGTTCGGCAACCGCGGCGGCGACTCCATCGCGGTCGGCGGCGTCATCGCCACGAACGTCGTCCTGTCCGAGGCCCTGGCCACGATCGCCCACTCGACGATCGACACCACCTCGGGCGACGTCGTGGTCGACGCCGAGAACATCTCCCAGCTGGACGCCAAGACCGCGAGTCTGACCCAGTCGGCCGGGAAGACGGTCGGCGTGACGCTGGCCTTCAACTCGATCGGTTGGAAGTCGCAGAACATCCTGTTCAACACCGTGGACGCCATCCTGGGTGACCCGCTCGTCGCCAACGCGTTCGAGAACCAGGATCCCGCGCTGGTCAGGGCTTTGATCACCGACTCGGCGGTCGACGCGGCGGGCGACGTCACGGTCACCGGCGTCAACGAGGCCGTCATCAACGCCGAGACCACCAACGACACCGCGATGATCTGCATCATGATCTGGGGCTCGTCCGGGTGGACCGGCGGCCTCGTGATCGCCCAGAACATGGTGGACATCGAGACCAGCGCCACGATCGAGGAGAACGGCGCGGCCCAGGGCATCCTGAAGGCCGGCGGTTCGGTGACCGTGTCCAGCCAGGAGGACGGCGAGATCAACGCCGACACCTACCTGCGCCAGCTCACCCAGGTCGTCAACGACCTCGGCCTGAGCGCGGCCGCGGGCCTGATCAGCGCGGCCCTGACCGATTACGGTTACACGACCAACTCGGGCACCAAGTGGCTGGTCAATGGCGAGCTCGTCCGGGTCGGCGATGAGTACGTCCCGGCGAACTTCACGGCCGGTACGAGCGGGACTCAGACCACCCACGTGACCGGCGATGTGACCGTCGTCGCCGTGCCGACCGGCTACACCAAGGGCGGGACGCCGGGCTACAGCTACCGCTACCTCGGCGCCGACGACGACATCGACCTGAACGCCCAGAACTACTGGGATCTGACCCGCTGGATGCCCGTCAACGGCGTCTTCATGTGGGGCGGCGGCGCGACGGACGAGACGCTGACCGAGCTCGACCTCGGCGCCCAGACCTACGACGTGGACAACGGCTGGGCTCCGATGCTGGTGGACGCCGAGCTCGCCTTCTTCACGAAGTACATGCCCTGGGTGGGCGGCTTCCTCACCGGCGGCGTGGACGGCCAGGCGGTCGGGCTCGTGTTCGTCCACAACGACCTGCGCGGCGGTGTGACCGCGTCCATCGACAACATGGACGTCAGCGCCCCCGCGGGCGTCAGCGTGACGGCCCTGGAGGCCGCGACCGTCCGCGCCAACGACCGCAGCAGCGTGGTCGTCCAGGCCACCTCGGGATGGTCGCTCAACGCCCTGGTCGTCACGAACCTGGTGCTCAGCGGCGCCTCGGCGACGATCACGAACAGCAGGATCATCACCACCGACACTCCCACCCTGGCGAACCCGCTGCTCGGATCGGTCATCGTGGGCGCCGAGAACCTCTCGACGATCGCCGCCGACGTCTTCGCCAAGACCCAAGCCGCGAACGCCGGTGTCGGCGTCACCATCGCCTTCAACACCATCGGCTGGAAGTCGCAGAACATCCTGTTCAACTTCGCCGACGCCCTCCTCGGTCTCGACATCGCCGAGGAAGAACCGGCGAGCACGGTCGCGTCCGTCACCGGCACGCCGATCTCCGCGGGCGGGAGCATCTCGGTGACCGCCGTGACGGCCGCCGACATCACCTCGCACGTGAAGTCGTCGGTCTTGACTGTCGCCATCTCGACCCTGCCGAAGCCGCCGGAGCCTCCGGAACCGAAGGATCCCAAGGACGAGAAGAAGCCGGCCGAGAAGCCGAAGGACAAGCCGGAGAAGCCCGAAGAGCCTGCGGCGCTGAACTCGATCGCGGTCGACCCGGTCATCGCGATGAACAAGGTCGCCACCGTGACCCAGGCTCTCATCGAGGACGCGTCGTCGATCGAGGCCAAGGCCGGTGACCTGACCGTCACCGCGACCGACAGTGCGGCCATCATCTCCACCGTCAAAGCGCCGGTGATCGCCGTCTCCGTCGATCTGGGCACGAACCCCCAGACGAAGGGCGCGGTTTCGGTGTCCGTCGCGCTCAGCGTCGCGCGCAATGACATCCGCACGGCGACCGACGCGGCGATCTCGGGCGTCACCTCGGTCCAGGCCAGCGGCGACGTGACGGTGTCGGCGTCGGAGAGCAGCCTGATCGACGCCACGTCCACGGCGTCCGCCATCAGCGTCTCGGCCAGCGTCGACGGCAAGGCGACGTCGTTCAGCGGCGGCGGCGCGACCGCGGTCAACCTCATCAAGGGTCACACGATCGCGAAGGTGTCCGACGTCGACTCCGTCGAGGCCACGACCGGGGCGATCGCGATCACGACGACCAACTCCTCGGCGATCACCGCGACGATCGCAGCGATCTCGGCGTCGCTCGCGCTGTCGCTGGGCTCGAGCGGGATGACAGCGGGGGTCGCGATCGGCCTGTCCATCGCCCGCAACCTGATCGGCTGGAAGGAATACGGCAGTTCCGACCCGATCGAGGTCAAGGCCCAGGCCGTCGACACCTCGCTCACCGCCGGGAACGGCATCACGATCTCCGCGGACTCGACGTCGGTCATCGACGCCTTCGTGCTCGCCGCGGCCGTGGCCGTCGCGGCGTCCACCTCGGACGCGGTCGCCGTCTCCGTCGGCGGTTTGTGGACCGACAACCGGATCGCCACCGACATCGAGGCGTCCGCACTCCAGACGGGCATCGACGCGGGCACCGGCCACCTGGCGGTCACGGCGTCCGATTCCTCGACGATCACCGCCGACGCCATGGCGGCGGCGGTTACGGCGAGCCTGTCCGGTGGCAAGGGCGGCGCGGGCTCGGTCGGCCTTTCGCTGGCGTACAACATCATCGACAACACGGTCCACGCGTTCATCGAGAACCCCGGGACGATGAGGGCCGACGGCGACGTCACGATCACCGCGACCAATGACTCTCAGATCCTCGTCCGGTCGATCGCGGTCGCGTTCGCCGCGTCCGTGAGCGCCGGGACGCCTTCGGTCGCATTGGCCGGCGGCGGCGCGGAGGCGACGAACGTCATCCTGTCCACGGCGTCGGCGTACCTCAAGGGTGGCTCGCTGGGCACCGCCGCCTCCAAGGTCGGCGACGTCACGATCTCGGCCACCTCGACCGGTGTCGTGAAGGCCCTGGTGCTCGCCGTCGCGGCGACCATCGCCATCGGCGGGACGGACGCCCCCGCCTTCGCGCTCGGCGTCTCGGTGGCGCGCAACATCATCGGCTGGGACCCGGACCGCGGCATCTCCTACGATCGCCTCGCCAGCGAGAGCGTCGATCGCATCGTCACGGGCGAGGTCGTCAAGATGACCACCCCGGCCGGCGACGCGTACGAATACCTCGGCGCCACTGCGTTGCTCCCCACCCACGACTACGTGTCGACGCAGACCCTCAACGGCTTGGCGACGGGGGCCCTGGTGGCGACCGCGACCGCTGTGTACCGCTACCTTGGCCCCGCCCTGTCCGGCACGGTCAACCTGGCGACGCAGGACTACACCGACACCGACGCCTGGGAGAAGGTGCAGCTCGCGCTCGACTCGGTGGACTACTCCGACCGCAACGTGTGGGCCCCCGTGGGCGTGGACCACGTCTCCACCGATCATCCGGACACCCTCACCGCAGGCGACACCGTGCTGATCGTCGACGGACCGCGCGCCGGGAGCACCTACGAATACCTCGGGCCGACCCTCACCGATCCGGTCCACGACTACACCCACGACCAGACCGTCGACGCCGGGATCGACTACGGCACGCGCGTGAAGGCCTCGGACGGAAGCGTCTACCGCTGGGTGCCGTCGTTCAACCAGTACTCCACGGACTGGGTCGCGTACCTGCCGAATCTCTCGATCGTCTACGACCTCGACACCGGGAAGTACTACCAGCGCACCGGCGGAATGATCGGCCCGGCGGTGCCCGGCGAGGGCGTCTACCTGTCGACGCTGTTCTACGCGGGTCCCGGTTGGACGCTCGTGAACCCGACCGACCTGTCGGGCGCGGGGAACAACGCCAGCGGAGGGGTCAACGACGGCAACTGGATCCTGCTCAGCGGCGTCGAGCTCGCGACCCAGGACTACTCCGACACCACGCTCTGGAAGCAGGTCGAACTCGACAACGACCCGGCGAAGGTCGAAGCGCACGTCTCCGGAGCAGACGTCTACTCCAGCGGAGTGGTGAGCCTGTCGGCCGATTCGACGCAGACGATCGACGCGACCGTCGTCGCGGGCTCCGCGGCCATCGGCGGCGGCGGGACGACCGGAGTCGCGATCACCGCGGCGGGCTCCTACGCCCAGAACAAGATCGCCGACGACGTCCAGGCCCGCATCGAGGGCCCCACCGGAACCGCGGACTCGGTCGTCCGCGCCGCGAGCCTCGGCCTGAGCGCCACCGACCACGCCGCGATCCACGCGGTCGTCATCGCGGCGTCCATCGGCATCGCCGTGGGCGGATCGACCGGCGTGGCCATCTCCATCGGGCTGTCGATCGCGCTGAACGAGGTCTCGGGCGCGGTCGAGGCAGTCATCAGCAAGGCGGACGTCAAGACCTCCACCGGCGGAGTCACCCTGAAGGTCGACTCCAGCACCCAGCCGTTCGCCCCGACCAACCCGATCCCCACGAGCACCTACCTGACGGTCTCCACCCTGGATGACGCGGCCGTCGTCGACAGCGACGACCTGACGACGCCCGACGTCAACGAGGCCACCGTGGACGCCACTGGCGACCAGCCGACGCGGTTCACGCTCGAAGGTGCCCTCACCGCCCGCGGCATCTCGCTCGGCGCCAACTGGATGCTCGACCTGCTCCGGCCGGGCAAGGCCTGGCAGGTCACCGACAACCTCAACGCGAGGACCTACGTCATCACGCTTGTCGAGTCGGGGCCGGACGCCGGCAAGTTCCAGCTCTGGGTCCCGACGATCGAGGCCGTGAGTGTGGGGGCGTCCGTGGCCGCCGGCTTCGCCGGGACGACCGGCGTGGGCGTCAGCGGCGCCGGCGCGATCGCGCTCAACTCGGTGACCTCGACCGCGAACGCCCACCTCGACGATTCCACGGTGGACGCCGCTGGTCCGGTCTCCCTGACCGCCGACGGCACGCGGGTCATCGCGGCCACGATCATCGCCGCCACGCTGGCCGCGGCCGCCGGCTCGACGTCCGGCGAAGGCGTGTCCGTCGGCGTCGCCATCGCGAAGAACCTGATCGGCGAGGAGTTGGACGGCGACCAGTCGCCCACCGAGGCCCAGGCCTACGTGCTGGACTCGTCGGTGAAGGCCGCCGGCAAGCTCACCCTTGCCGCCACCGCCGCGCAGACGATCAGCGCGCTGGTCGTGTCGGCGTCCGCAGCGGTCGCCGTCGGCGGCACCGCGGGTGTCGGCGTCAGCGGCGCCGGGGTGTGGGCGGAGAACGTGATCCGCTCGGTCGTCGGCGCGTTCGTGGATGGCGACGGTGCCACCGGCATCACGGCCACCTCGGCCGAGTTGACCGCGCGGGACGTCTCGACGATCGCGGCGATCGCAGGCGCCGCGTCTCTGGCGGGGGCCTTCGGCGGGACGGCCGGCGTCGCGGTCTCCGTCGGCGTGTCACTGGCCCGCAACATCATCGACAACCAGGTGACGGCGTCCATCGCCAACGCGGTTTCGTTCACCACCACGACCGGCGGCATCACGCTCGAGGCGACCCAGAACGCGGGCATCCGCGCGGTGTCGGCGGCGGCGTCCGTGGCCGTCGGGGCCGGAACGTTCGGCGGGGGCGTGGCCGGTGCCGGCGCCTGGGCGCGCAACGAGATCACGACCGCAACGACCGCTGCGATCAGCACCTCGGCGATCACCAGCGCCGGCGACGTGAAGTTGACCGCAACCGACACCTCCACGGTCAAGGCGATCATCGCCGCCGTGGCCCTCGGGCTCGGCGCCGGCAGCGGCGGCATGGGCGTGGCGATCGGCGGGGCGGTCGCGGAGAGCATCCTGAACACGCACACGCTCGCCTACATCCTCGACTCCGCCGTGACCGCGAAGGCGCTCGAGCTCCAGGCGACCAGCCATCAGTCGATCGAGGCCTTCGTCATGGCCGGGTCCGTGGCGCTGGCGTTCGGCGGCGTCGGCGGCGCGGTGGGGGCCTCCGGCTCCGCGGCCCGCAACGAGATCACCGGCGAGACGAAGGCGTACCTCGACGGCGGGGCCGTCGCTGACGCCATCAACGTCACCGGCCTGACCGTCACCGCGTCCGACACCTCGACGATCGACGCGATCACCGGCGCGGCGTCCATCGCCGCCGCCATCGGCGGCAGCGCAGGCGTGGCGGTCTCGATCGGGGTGGCGCTCGCTTGGAACCGGATCGACAACGACGTCGCCGCGTACACCTCGAACGTCAACGTCAAGACGACGACGTCGAACGTCCAGCTCTCGGCCACCGAGGCCGCCAGCATCAAGGCGTGGACGGCCGCGGCCTCTCTGTCGGTCGCCGTGGGTTCCGTGGCCGTCGGGGTGAGCGGAGCGGGCGCACAGGCGACCAACATCATCCTCAGTACTGTCAACGCCCACGTCGACGGCGGCTCGCTGGACAGCGCCGGCGGCCTCCAGGTCGAATCGACCAACTCGGCCAGCATCGAGGCGAAGGTCCTCGCGGTCGCCGCGGCTGTGGCGGCCGGCGGAACCGGTATCGGCGTCGCTCTCGGCGCCTCGGTGGCCCGCAACTTCATCGGCTGGGATCCCGCCCAGACCGGCCAGGACTACCTCTCCACCGATCGGCCGTTGACCCTCACGTCCGGCGACACGATCAGGGTGACCACGGGCGCCCGCAGCGGCGACCTCTACGAGTACCTCGGGCCCGACGTCACCGAACCCGCCTACGACTACCTCTCCAGCGACACCCCGACCGACGCCATCCTGATCGGCACGCGGGTGAAGGCGTCCGACGGCGTCTACCAGTGGGCGCCCGAGTTCGACCACGTCTCCACCGAGACGGTCACGGGCGGACTCGCGGCCGGCGCGCTGGTGTTCGACGGGACGACGCACAAGCTCTTCGAGCTGACGTCCGCGCTCACGGGCACCGTGAACCTCGCGACCCAGACCTACGACGCCGCGCACGGCTGGACCATGGTGTCCCCGACGGCGTTCAGCGGCATCAGCTTCAACACCAGCCCCGACTGGGTGAAGCTGACCGGCGTCGACCTCGCGTCGTTTGACTACGGCGACCCGGCGCTGTGGCGGCTGGTCGGCACCGACGACCGCGGGCAGGTGCGGGCCTTCATCTCCGGCGCCACTACGGTCAAGGCGTCCGGGGCCCTCACCCTGAAGGCGGACGCCACGCAGGTCATCGACGCCCTCGTGGTCGCGGGCGCCGTGGCGCTCACCGGCGGCGGGACGGCCGTGGGCGTCAGCGGCGCGGGCGTGTACGCCGAGAACCGGATCGTCACGGACGTCCAGGCCTTCATCGACGGCGGCTCCTTGGTCACCGACGTCGACGTCGCCGGCCTCAGCATCGCCGCCACCGACGCCTCCGGCATTCACGCCGTCGCCGGCGCGGCCGCGATCGCCGCGGCCGTCGGCGGCACTGGCGTGGCCGTCTCGGTGGGGATGTCGATCGCGGTCAACCAGGTCGACAACGCGCTCGACGCCTCGATTCGCAAGGCTGATGTCACCACGACGAGCGGCGGGGTCGTCCTCAGCGTCGATTCCGCCGGACGGAGCCTCTTCCAGTTCTCCGCGACGGCCGACCTCACTGCGACCAAGCTCGACGACGCGGCCGTGGCGGACAGCGACGACCTGAACACCACCGCCCTCGACGAGGCCGCGACCGACTTGGCAGGCGATCTGCCGACGCTGGACGCCCTCGCGAGCAAGTTCCGCGGGGAGGGCTACGAGCTCGAGGTCTCGACCTACACGACCGGCTCCGGCACGCAGGACCTGAAGACGGGCGACTCGGTCCGGGTGCTCCTGGGCCACGCGGCCGGTGGTCTCGCCGGCGCGGTGTACCAGTACCTGGGCGCCGACGCCAGCGGCGTCGCGCTCGGCGGGGTCGACTACGGGACGTCCGAGTGGGTGCGCATCGCCCGCACGTGGTCGCTCGACCTGCTCCGCGAGGGCAGCTCGTGGAAGGTGACCAGCGGACAGGCGTCCTACATCGTCACCCGCGACGAGCTCGGCGTGTTCCACGTCAGCGCCCCGACGATCGAGGCCGTCAGCGTCGGCGCGTCCCTGGCGGCCGGGTTCGGCGGGACCGGCATCGCCGTGAGCGGCGCCGGCGCCATCGCCCTCAACAGCGTCACCTCCACGGCGAACGCCCACCTCGACGACTCCACAGTGTCCGCCTCCGGCGCGGTCGAGCTCGACGCGACCAGCACGAAGGCGATCACCGCGACCGTCGCGGCCCTGTCGGCGGCGGCGGCCGGCGGTGGGACGGCCGGAGTGGGGGTCTCCATCGGCGTGGCGGTCGCGAGGAACCTGATCGGCGAGAAGCTCGACGGCACCCAGGCACCGATCCAGACCCAGGCCTACCTGCTGCGGTCGTCCGTCACCACGAGCGGCACCCTCACGCTCGCCGCGACGGCTGACCAGACCATCAGCGCGCTGGTGGTGTCGGCGTCCATGGCAGTGGGTGTCGGCGGCACCGCGGGAGTGGCGGGGAGCGGGGCCGGGGTGTGGGCGGAGAACGTGATCCGGTCCGTCGTCGGCGCCACCATCGACGGTGACACCACGATCGCGGTCCTGAAGGTGAACGGCCAGGACGCGGACGGTGTCTCGGTCAGGCTCTGCGCGCGGAACGTGTCCACGATCTCGGCGATCGCAGCGGCCGCGTCGTTGGCGTTCGCGTTCGGCGGGACAGCCGGCGTCGCCGTGTCCGTCGGCGTGTCGCTGGCCCGCAACATCATCGACAATCAGGTGACCGCGTCCCTCACCAAGGCCACCCTCACCAACGTGTCGGGCGGCAACACGCCGGGCGACGTCACGCTCGAAGCGACCGAGGACGCGGGCATCCGCGCGGTGTCGGCGGCGGCGTCCGTGGCGGTCGGGGTCGGAGCGTTCGGCGGTGGCGTGGCCGGCGCCGGAGCCTGGGCGCGCAACGAGATCACGACCGTCACGACCGCGGCGATCAGCGGCTCCACGGTCGCGTCCGCCGGCGACGTGAAGCTGACGGCCACCGACATCTCAGCGATCAAGGCGCTCATCGCCGCCGTGGCCATCGGGGTCGGGGCCGGCGCCGGCGGGCTCGGTGTGGCGATCGGCGGCGCCGTCGCGGAGAACGTCCTGGACGCCCAGACAATGGCCTACGTCTTCGACTCGGCCGTGACCACTCAGGCGCTCCTCGTCCAGGCGACCACCCGCCAGACGATCGACGCCCTGGTGCTGGCCGGTTCGGTCAGCGTGGCGGTCGGCGCCGTCGGCGTGGCCGTGGGCGCGTCCGGCTCCGCTGCCCGGAACTCGATCACCGGGCAGACGAAGGCGTACGTCGACGGCGGAACTGTCGCTGACACGATCAACGTCAGCGGCCTGACGATCACCGCGGCCGACACCTCGATCATCAACGCGATCACCGGGGCGGCCTCGATCGCCGCCTCGATCGCCCCCAGCGCCGCCGTGGGCGTCGCCATCGGCGTGGCGCTCGCCTGGAACCGGATCGACAGCGACGTCGCCGCGTACTCCTCGAACGTGACTGTCTCCGCGGGCGCGGACGGCGTCAAGGTCTCGGCCCTCGAGGCGGCAAGTATCAAGGCGTGGACGGCCGCAGCCTCACTCTCGGTCGCCGTGAGTTCCGTGGCCGTCGGAGTGAGCGGTGCGGGCGCGCAGGCGACCAACATCATCCTCAGCACTGTCAATGCCCACATCGACGGCGGCTCGCTGACCAGCACCGGCGACGTCCAGGTCACCTCGACCAACACGGCCAGCATCCAGTCCCTGGTGGCTGCGGTCGCCGCGGCAGCAGCGGCCGGCGGAACCGGCATCGGCGTCGCGCTCGGCGCCTCGGTGGCCCGCAACTTCATCGGCTGGGATCCCCAGGGGATCGCCGATCCGGACTTCTCCTCCAGCGACGCGTCCAGCGCGACTCCGGTCACCGTGCACAACGGCGACACCGTCGAGATCGTGTCCGGGGCCCGCACCGGCGACGTCTACACCTACGTGGGAGCCAGCCCGCTGACCACGACCGACCTGTCCATCCAGGAGTACGGCGACGCGTCCCTGTGGCGGCAGGCGGGCGTCGTCGAGAAGGCCAACCAGGTGCGCGCCTACCTCGCCGGCGTGGCAACGGTTTCCGCGACCGGCGCCCTGAAGGTCACCGCCGACAACACCCAGACCATCACTGCCCTCGTCGCCGCGGGCGCGGTCGCGCTCACCGGCGGCGGCGCCGGGGTCGGCGTCAGCGGGGCCGGCGTGTTCGCACAGAACCGGATCGCCGCGGACGTCGAGGCGTTGGTGGACGGCGACGTCGCCGGAACGCCGGCGATCGAGACCGCCACCGTCGGCGCGGCCGCCGTCACGGTCACCGCCACCGACCGCTCGGTCATCCTGGCCCTCGCGGACGCAGCCGCCATCGCCGCAGCCATCGGCGGCTTCGGTGCGGGCGTCTCGATCGGGCTGGCCATCGCCACCAACGAGATCGCCACCGACACGGCCGCCTACGTGGCCCACGCCGCTGTCACGAGCGCGGGGCAGATCGCGATCAAGGCGTCTTCCGAGGGTCAGACACTGTTCCAGCTCTCCGGGCTCACCGTCGCCCAGCTCGACGACCTCGCCACCGCTGACCGCGACGATCCGGCCAGCACGGGTGTGGACGAGGCCGCGGTGGACGCCGCTCAGGACGCCCAGTTCCTCACGACCCTGGCGGACGCCTTCATCACCGCCGGCTACCCGCTGCAGTTCGGCCACGCCTTCACCACCGACTCGGGCACCCAGACCGTGAACCCTGGTGACACCGTCCAGATCCTGACCGGGCATACCGCGGGCGGCAAGGCCGACGCGGTCTACCGGTACGTGGGCACCGCTGCGGCCGACATCGCCCTCGGCGCTGAGGACTTCACCGGCATGAACTGGAAGCGCGTGCTGCCCACCGTCCAGGCTCTGGCGGCCGGGAAGTCGTGGCTGATGGTCGGTGGCACCGACGTGTACGTGATCACCCTGGTCGGCTCGGCGCTGCAGGTGTCGCGGCCCACCATCGGCGCGATCACCGTGGCGGCCTCCATCGGCGCGGCCCTCGGGCTGGGCGCCGGTGTCGCCGTGAGCGGCGCGGGCGCGGTCGCGGAGAACACCGTCACGAGCACGACCAACGCCTACGGCGACGCGGGCAGCCTGAAGACGACGGGGTCGGCCGCGACCTCGGGCGTCGAGGTGAAGGCCACCAGCAACGCGTCCATCATCGCGACGGTGGCGGCGGCGTCCGCGGCCATCGGCGTGGGCGTCACCGGGGCGGGCGTCGGGGCGTCCATCGGTGTCTCGATCGCGCGCAACACGATCGGCTCCACCGCCCCCAGCAGCGTCCCCGAGACCGCCGCCTACCTCAAGAACGCCACGGTGGACGCGACCGGCGACCTGAGCATCGAGGCGTCCGCCGGGCAGGTCATCGGCGCGCTGGTCGTGGCGATGTCCGCGGCCGTCGGCGGTGGGGCAGCGGCCGGCATCGGCTTCAGTGCCGCGGGCGTCTGGTCGGAGAACGCCATCGCCTCTGACGTGAAGGCGTACCTCACGTTCACGACCTTCAGCACGACCGGTTCGGCGATCAAGGCACGCAGCCTGTCCGTCAAGGCGTCCGACACCTCGATCATCGCCGCGGTCGCCGGGTCGGCCAGCCTGGCCGCAGGCATCGGGACGGCCGCCGTCGCCCTCTCGGTCGGCGTCACCATGGCGCGCAACACGATCGACAACGACGTGGCCGCCTCCGTGACCAACGCCGCCGTGGAGACGACCGTCGCCGCCATTACGATCCAGGCCGACAACGCGGCGTCCATCTCGGCGCTGTCGGCGGCCGCCTCGGTGGCCGTGGCCGGCGGACTCGTGGGCATCCCGGTCAGCGGCTCGGGCGCTCAGGCCACCAACATCATTCTGACCAGGACGAACGCGTACTCGTCCGGCGGAACCCTGACGAGCAGGACGTCCCTCTCGGTCACTACGACCTCGACTGCGGCGATCCGTGCGCTGGTTGGGGCGATCTCCGCGGCCATGGGCGCGGGCGCTGTCGGCGCCGGAGCCTCACTCGGGGCGTCCGTGGCCCGCAACTTCATCGGCTGGAAGCCCGCGTCGGTCACGCAGGACTTCCTGTCCACCGACACGGGCGTGACGGTCACCACCGGCAAGATCGTCAAGGTCGTCACCGGCGCCCGCACCGGCGACTTCTACAACTACCTGGGCGCGACTCCGCTCGTCAGCGCCGACCTCACCACCCAGGAGTACGGCGACGCGTCGCTGTGGGAGTTGCAGGGTTACACCAAGAGCGCGGCCCAGGTGCGCGCCTACCTGCTCGGTGTCACCACTGTGACCGCTACGAGCGGCGCCCTGACCCTGTCGACCAGCGCGACCCAAACCATCGACGCGATGGTCGTGACCGGCTCCGTCGCGATCTCCGGCGGCATCGGCGCCGTCGGCTTCAGCGGCGCGGGCGTCTTCGCTGGGAACCGGATCGCCACGGACGTCCAGGCGTTCATGGACGGCGACGTCCCCGGCACGACGACCGTCGAGACCACCACGGTCAGTGTCGGCAGCATCTCGATCACGGCGAACGACTCCTCGGCGATCAACGCGATCGCTGGGGCGGCCTCGATGGCTGCGACGATCGGCGCGGTGAGCGGCGCGGTGTCGATCGGGCTGTCGATCGCCACCAACGAGGTCGCGGACGCCGTGGCCGCCTACGTCGCCCACGCCGGTGTCACCACCGGCACCGTCCTGATCACCGCCACCTCGGCCGGCGGGACGCTGTTCACCCTGACCGGGCTGAGCAAGGCCGACCTCGACAACCTGGCCACCGCTGACGCAGACGACCCGACCACCCCGGCGGACGAGGCAGCCGCGGACGCCACGGCCGACGCCGCACTCCTGGCGAGCCTGACGACAGCGTTCTCCGACAGTGGCCACACCCTGCGCTTCGGGACGCTGGTCTCCAGCCTGAACAAGGGGACGGCCTGGCTGGTCGTCTCGGGCATGGACGTCTTCGTGGTCAACCTGGTGAACGGAGCGCTGCAGGTCTCGCGTCCGACCATCGGCGCGGTGACCGCGGCGGCGTCCCTGGCCGCCGGCATCGGCCTGGGCGGTGGCGCGGTGAGCGGTGCGGGCGCGGTCGCGGAGAACACCGTTCTGAGCTCCACGGACGCCTACGTCGACGCGAGCACGCTGGCGGCCGGTGCGGTGACCGTCGGCGCCACCTCGAGCTCGTCGATCATCGCGACGGTCGTCGCGGCGTCCGCAGCGCTCGGGATCGGCGTCACGAGCGCGGGCGCGGGGGCGTCCATCGGCCTCTCCATCGCGCGCAACACGATCGGCAGCGCCACGAATCCGGCGGGCAGCCTGCCCGAGGTCGGCGCCTTCCTGCGCAACACGTCAACGTCGGCCGACGCGGGCATCGGCGTCCTGTCGATCACGGCCACGGCCGCCCAGACGATCGGGTCCCTCGTGACCGCCATGTCGGCCGCGGTGGGCGCCGGGGCCATCGCGGGCGTCGGCTTCAGTGGCGCCGGGGTGTGGTCGCAGAACACGATCCGCAGCGACGTGTCGGCGTTCCTCCAGGGCGGCACCGTGAAGGCGGCGTCGGTCGCGATCAAGGCCGAGGACTCTTCGGTGATCGCCGCGGTCGCGGGGTCGGCGTCCGTCGCCGCGGCGCTGGGGTCTGCCGCGGGCGTGGCTCTGTCGCTCGGCGTGACCCTGGCCCGCAACGAGATCTCGACCCAGGTGCTGGCCTACATCCTCGACGCGACCGTGTCCGCGACCAACGGCACGGGCACTGGGATCACAGTCGAGGCCAAGAACTCCGCCAGCATCCGCACGCTGGCGGCGGCGGCGTCCCTGGCGGCCGCGTTCAGCGCGGGCTTCAGCGCGGGGATCAGCGGCGCGGGCGCCGAGGCTACCAACATCATCCTGACGAGGACGAACGCGTACGCCTCCGGCAGCACGCTGAACAGCCAGACGGCGGTGGGCTTCACGACGACGTCCAACGCAACCATCGAGGCGCTCGTCGGTGCCACCTCCGCAGCAGTGGGTGCCGGGTTCGTCGGCGCCGGGGCGTCCATCGGGCTGTCGCTGGCCCGTAACCTGATCGGCTGGACGCCGACGGCGGTCACCGGCACCGTCCTCAGCTCTGACAGCCAGCTCACCACCAACCTGGTCTCGGGCACCAAGGTGCGCATCGCGACCGGCCCCGGCGCTGGCAGCGTCTTCTCCTACGTCGGCCCCACCATCACCGGCAGTGTCACCAGCCCCCTCGACCTGCGGCGCCAGGACTACCAGAACTCGACGCTGTGGCTGCAGATCGGCCTGACCTCCAGCCCCGCCGAGGTGCGCGCCTACGCCGACGCCACCGACGTCACCGCGACCGGCCTCCTCTCCTTCAGCGCCGGCTCGACCGACACCATCAAGGCCACCGTGCTCGCCGGCGCCGCGGCGCTCTCGGGCGGGGTTGTCGGCCTCGGGTTGAGTGGGGCCGGGGCGGCGTCGGTCAACCGGATCAACGTCACCGTCCAGGCCGGGGCCAACGGCGACCCCGACACCGGCGGCGGCCCCACCGGCGCCACCCTGTCGGCGTCCGGCATCTCGGTGAGCGCCACGGACGACCCGACCATCACCGCCACGACCGGCGCGGTCGCGGTCGGCGCCGCCGTGGGCCTCGTCGCCGGCGTGGTGTCTCTCGCGGCAGCCGTCGCCTTCAACGAGATCGCGGGCTCGGTCGAGGCCGTCCTGGCCAACGTCACCGTCCGTACCGCGGGCGACGTATCGCTCGGCGTCACCAACACCCCGCAGATCACCGCGACCACCGTTGCGGCAGCGGTGTCGGCGGCGGCGTCGGCGTGGGTCTCGGCAGGCATCTCCGGTGCGGGCGCGGTGGCGACCAACGTCATCCTGACCAACGCGAACGCGCACCTTGACGGCAGCAGCATCGACGGCGCGGTGGTGAACGGAACCGACACCAGCGCCGGTGACGTCACGCTGACCGCCACGGACACCTCGATCATCACCGCCCAGGTCGTCACGACGGCGGCGTCCCTGGCCGTCTCCGCGGTGGCCGTGGGCATGTCCATCGGCGCGTCCCTCGCCCAGAACCTGATCGGCTGGAAGCTCGACGGGACGGCGAGCCCCGCCCAGACGCGCGCCTACCTCTACGAGACGTCGGTGGACGCCTCCGGCGCGCTGAGCCTCACGGCGACCGGCGACCAGACCGTGAAGGCGGAGGTCCTGGCCGGCTCGGTGGCCGTGGCCGGTGGCCTCGTCGGCGTGGGACTCGGTGGGGCAGGGGCGACCTCCCTCAACCGGATCGCGGCCCAAGTCGAGGCCTTCGTCGACGGCGGCGACGCGACCGTCACCGTCGAGGCGGCGTCGGTCTCGCTGAGCGCGACCGACACCTCCAAGGTCACCGCCACGACGGGCGCGGCCGCGCTCTCCGTGAGCGTCGGGCTCGTTGGGGCGGGCGCCTCGATCAGCGCCGCGCTCGCCCGGAACGAGATCGCCAACCAGGTGCGCGCGTTCGTGCAGAACATGTCGTCGTTGACGACGAGCACCGGCGGGATCACCATCGGCGCCACCGAGAACGCCACGATCAAGGCCACCACGGCCGCCGCAGCCTTCGCCGTCGCGGGCGGCCTGGCCGGCGTCTCGTTCGCCGGCGCCGGCGCGATCGCGCGCAACGTCATCCTGACGAAGACGGACGCCTTCGTCGCGGCGAGCGACGTCGAGTCCGCCACCTCGATCGCGCTGACCGCCACCAGCACGGGCGCGCAGATCGACGCCAACGTCATCACCCTTGCCGACTCGTTCGGCGTGGGCGTCTTCGCCGGTGCCGTCGCCATCGGCTTCGCGATGGCCGAGAACTACCTCGGCTGGAACCCCGCGGGCAGCAGCTACGACTTCACGACCGACTCGACGACCGGAAGCGTCACCACGGGCAAGAAGGTCCTGATCGCGTCCGGCCCGAACAAGGGCGATGTCTACCAGTACGTGGGCACCACCGCCGTCCCGGTCGCCAACCTCAAGACGCAGGACTACACCGACGGGACGCTCTGGCAGCAGGTCGGCACGACGGGCGCGGGCGAGACCAAGGCCTACCTGCTGAACACGGACGCCCACGTCGGCACCACGCTCTCGCTCACAGCCACCTCGGGGGAGGCGATCAACGCGATCGTGGCGGCCGAGAGCACCGCGGTGGGCGGCGGCCTGGTCGCCGTGGCCGTCGGGGCGGCGGGCGTCTACGCGGTCAACCGCATCGGCCAGACGACGCAGGCGTCCATCACCGGCGGCACCATCACCGTCACCGGCATCACGGGCGGTCAGGCGATCACGCTGTCTGCCGCGGACGCGTCGATCATCATCGCGACCGGCGGCGCCGCGACCCTCGCGAAGTCCATCGGCCTCCTCAGCGGCAGCGTGGCCATCGCCGGCTCCGTCGCCCGCAACGACATCGAGGCGGACGTCCAGGCGTTCATCTCAGGCGCCAGCGTGACGACGACCCACGGGCTGACCAGCCTCAGCGCCACCAACTCGGCCAGCGTGGACGCGACATCGACGGCGTCCGCGCGCGCCACCGGTTTCGTCGGTCCGTCGCTGGCCGGCGGCGGTGCGACCGAGGACGTCTCGATCATCTCCACGACGAAGGCCTGGGTCTCCGGCGGCACGCTCAGCTTGGGCGGCGGTCTCGAACTGGCTGCGAGCGACACGTCCAAGGGTCGGGCGATCGTCGAGACGAGCGCAGTCTCCATCGGCTTCTCGGCCTCGGGCTCGCGGTCAGTCGTCAATGTCGGTCCGACCACCGAGGCTTCGATCTCCAACGCCACCGTGACCGCAGCGGGTCCTGTGTCGGCGATCGCGACCGAGAAGGCGGCCGCTTCCGCCACCGCCAACGGCGAGGCGTACGGCGCCTTCTCCGCCGCCGGTTCGTCCGCGACGGCCGTCCTCGCCGCAGACGTCAGCGCCTTCGTCAGCGGAGGCTCCGTGACCACCACCAGCGGTGGCATCACCCTGAAGGCGCTCTACAACGCCACGGACGCCGGGGTGAACGACGCCCCCGTCTTCTCGCCCGCGACCGTGAACGACAACAGCGCCGACGCCCTCGCCCTCGCCTCCACCGGTGCCCTTGTCGCGTCGAGCGGGGCGACCGCCGTCGCGAACGATGTGGCGACCGTCGCAGGCTACGTCTCCAGCGGCACGCTGTCCGCGGCCGGCGCCATCACCCTGCTGGCCACGTCGTTCTCGGCGCCCAAGGCGCGCACGGACGGCGACGGCCTCGGCCTCATCGGTGCCGCCGGAGCCGCCTCGTCGAGCGCCCACGCGGCCACGTCGACTGAGGCGTACCTGAACGGCGCGGTCACCTCCGCCGCGAGCCTGTCGGTCACCAGCATCGCGACAGAGAAGCCAGACGCGAAGGCCAGCGCGCTGACCGGCGGCATCTTCACCGCCAGTGCGGCGGCCTCGTCGACAGCCGAAGTCGTCCAGTCGGGTACCGCAGCCTCGGTGCGGGCCTCCCTGGGCTCCGGCGCCATCACGGTCACCGGCAGCATCACCCTCTCCTCGACGCTCATCGCGACCGCCGAGGCGCACTCCGCCGGTGCCACGGTGACCGTGGGCTACGGTGCCGGCGGTACCCCGGCCACGGCCACCCTGGCGCCGTCCGTGCTGGCTTACGTCACCGGTGGCAGCGTGACCGCCACGACCGGGACGATCTCGCTGAAGGCGCTCTACAACGCGACCGCGACCGGCGCCAACGCCGCCGGCGTGACGAACAGCGCGGACGCCTACTCCACGGCGACGTCCGGCGGGATCATCGCCACGAGCGGAGCCACGCCGACCGCCGTCGACCGCGGTGTCGTCGACGCCTACGTCGCGGCCGGCACGCTGTCCGCCTCGGATGCCATCTCCCTGCTCGCGACCTCGTACTCGGCTCCCAAGGCGGTCGCCGAGGGCCTCACCATCGCGGGCGTCGGGGTCGGCGGCATGGTCGCGACCGCGGACGCCTACGGCTCGACGCGCGCACGGCTCGAGGGCGGCATCACCTCGGCCGGCAGCTTGTCGGTGACCGCCCTCGCGACCGCGAAGCCGTCCGCGTGCACCACGGCGGTCTCCGGTGGGATCCTTGCCTCCGTCCCGGACGCCGCGCTGGCCCACGCGCACGTCGCGCCCAATCCGGCCGTCACCAACGCCCCGGCCACGACGCAGGCCACCCTCGGCTCCGGCAGCATCACGGTGTCCGGCGCGATCGCCCTGTCCGCCGGCCTGACCGCGACCGCGACCGCGGACTCCAGCGGCCTCACGATCTCGGGCGGCGCCGCGCTCGGCAAGTCGCGCACCGAGGCGCTCCTGGAGCCCGTGGTCCGGGCCGGGATCACGGGCGGCAGCGTCACCAGCACCGGCGGCTCGATCTCGTCCAGCGCCTTCTACAACGCCACCTGCACGGGTGACGCCACCACCTGCGCGCCGGCCAACGCCGCCGGCGTCACGAACGCGGCGGACGCCGACTCGAGCTCCGTGGCGGGCACCCTGGGCGTGGGCCAGGCCGGCGCCTTCGCCACCGCCCGCGAGGGCGGACTCGTCGACAACCTCGTCGCCTCGGGCGCCACCCTGTCGGCGGGCGGCGGGATCACGCTGCTCACGGTTTCGTGGGCGGCCCCGACGGCGAACGCCGACGGCACCAGCATCGGCCTGCTGTTCGGACGGGGCCAGAGCTCCGCGACGGCGGACGTCCACAACGCCGCCCTCGCCCGCCTCGAGGGTTCGGTGATCGCGGGCAGCAGCCTCACCATCGTCAGCCGCTCGGTCGCCCTGCCCGACGCCAGGTCGGAGGCAGCCCAGGGCGGCCTCGTCTCCACGAACATGGAGGCGGCCGTCGCGTCCGCGACCGTCCGCCCGGACCCCGACCTCACGACCCCGCCCGCCTTCGCGCAGGCGTCCCTCGGCTCCGGCACGATCACGCTGGCCGGCCGGGTCACCGTCCTGGCCAAGGCCCGCGCGGACGCCTACGCCTATGCCAAGGGCCTGACGCTCAGCGGGATCGCGGCCGGCGGCTCGAAGAGCACGGCGTCCATCACGCCGACCGTGAAGGCGTTCGTCACCGGCGGAACCATCACGACCACGGGGACGGCCAGCGGCGTCACCGTCAGCGCCACGACCAACGGCGCGGCCGGCGACGACGCGGTCGCCAAGTCCGAGGCGTCCAGCGGCGGTGTCGTGAGCCTGAGCGGCGCCGAGTCGAGCGCGACCAACTCGCCGACAACCTGGGCCTGGATCGCCGCCGATCTGGACGTGACCGGGACGGTCGCCATCAGCGCCACCGCCGCCGACTCCGCGACCGCCACCTCCAAGGGCGTCGCCGGTGGCCTGGCCGGTGTGGGACGGAGCAAGGCGTCGGCGACGTCCTCCGGCAACACCCAGGCCTGGTTGGCCGGCGACGTCGGGACGGCGTCCGCCAGCGGTGCCAGCAGCCTTTCCGTCACCAGCCTCGCAGACGACGCGGCGAGCGCGACTGCGCAGGCCGTGAGCGGAGGCGTGGCGGCGTCCACCAAGAACGAGTCTTCCGCGACCGTCGCCCCGACCTCAGCCGCCTACATCGGCGCTTCCACGCTCGTCAGCGTCGACCAGAACATCGACGTCTCGGCGACCGAGAAGCCCGAGGGCGACGCCTCCACCAAGGGCACCGGCGGCGGTGGCGCGTACTTCGGCGCCTCCGAGTCGACCACCACGGTCACCCCGTCGATCAGCAGCTACATCGGCACCAGCGCCAAGGTGCGTGCCGGCAACAACGTGTCCATCGCCGCCACCGTCACCCCGCCGGCGCGCACCGGAGCCGATCCCGACTACCAGATCACCGGCACCGACACGTCGAACTCGACGACCGGCAATTCAGTCAACGTAGCCAACCACGGCCTGCAGACCGGCGACCTGGTCGAGTACGTCAACTCCGGGACGGCCATCCCAGGCCTCACGGGTACCACGACCGAGACCGACGCGGACGGGAACACGGTGGTCATCCGCCGCACGTACAGCGTCGTCAACGTCTACACCGGCGGCATCATCGACTCCAGCAAGCTTTCGTTCGGCGGCACCTTCGACGCCAGCGCCATCGACGGGACGTCCGACACCGTCAGCATCCCCGGACACGCCTTCGTCACCGGTGACTACGTCTACCCGGACGTCACGCTCGGCGGCCTCGACCTGACCCAGCGCTACTACGTGGTGGTCATCGACGGCGACACCATCCGGCTCGTCGCCTCCGGTGACGTGGGCAAGGACAAGTCCTTCAACCCCACCACCACCTACGTCAATGCCGCGGCGAACACCATCACCATCACCGGCAACGGTTTCACCGAGGGCGAAGCGGTCAAGTACCAGGCGCCCAGCCCGTTCATCGTCACCAGCAACTACGTCGACGTCTCGGGCCTCGACGGCGACAACAGGCCCATCGACAGCGCGAGCAGCAACAACATCTGGTTCGTCGACGCCGACGGCAACGCCATCGCGCACGGCCTCGTCAACGGCGACAGGGTGACCTACACTCTGCTGACCACCGGCGGTGCCGCCCTGGGCGGCCTGGTCAGCGGGCAGACCTACCGCGTGGTGAACGCGACCACCTCGACCATCCAGCTGAAGGAGAGCGACCGGCTGGAGAACCTCGAGGTCTACTACACGGTCGAGAAGACCTCCGGCGGCGTCCTCAGGATGAAGATCACCCGGAGCAGCGGCAGTTGGTCCGACAACGGGTTCATCATCGGCCACGAGATCGACATCACAGGCGCCGAGGTCAACGGCAACTACACGATCAACGACATCAGCGGCGCCTCCCTGTGGATCAACCTGACGGGCGTGTCGCCCACGCTGAAGTCGACGCGGCTCACCGAGTCGTTCACGTTCGTCCCCTACACGCCGGACGGTTCCGACGCGGACTCCGATCCGGACGCGCCGGCCACGATCACCCGGACCATCCGCGACTGGTCGGTGGACGGATTCACGGCGGGCACCACGATCTCCATCGACGGCTTCGCCGGGACCTTCGAGATCGCCAGTGTCAGCGGGCTCGTGGCGACGATGGCGGGCACGCCGTCGTTCACCAGCACCACCCTCACCACGACGATCAGCCGGTTCACGGCGACCGCGGGCAAGGTCCAGGACACCTTCGACACCCCGGTGATCGCGCTGAGCGCCGACAAGAGCACCGCGTTGAGGTCCGCGCAGAACCAGACGCGGCCCATCAACGACCAGCACCAGTTCCTGGCGGAGAAGTTCGGCCCCATCGGCGGGCTCGTGGACGGCCAGACCTACTTCGTCCACATCACCGGCACCGGCACCTTCGAACTGTGGACCACCAAGACCGGCGGCGTGGCCGACCTCTCGATCACCGGTCTCGCGGCATCGGCGACCCACTGGCTCCGGCCCACGGCCGACCTGACGACCAGCTCGGGTGCCGAGAGCCTGCGGATCGACCTGACCGGCTCGAACCAGACCGGCCTGCACGACCAGCTCGTCGGACCCGGCGGGGCCTCCCTCGCCTCCGTCCTCCCCGTGACCGGAGACGGCGTCACCTCGGCGACGTCCACCGGCTCGGGTGGCGGCGCCCTCGCGGTCGGCTCCAACCACGCAACGGTCAGCACCAGCAACACGGTCACCGCCAGTATCAACGCGGGCATGGTCGAGGCCGGCGGCACCGTCACGATCACCTCCACGGCCACGACGAGCACCTCGGCCAACTCGAAGAACAACACCGGCGGCGTCGTGGGTGTGGGCAGCTCCGACACCACGATCCACGTTTGGACCGACAACCAGACCAAGGTCGCCGACAGCACCAGGATCATCGCGTCCGACATCGCGCTGGCCGCCACCACCTCGACGATCGCGAACGGCACGAACACCGCCAAGGCCGGAGCGGGCATCGCCGTCGCGAACGCCGAGTCGGGCAAGATCTACCTCGACTATGTGACCAAGGTCGTGATCGGCGCGAACGCCGACCTGGTCGCTTCGGACGTCCTGTCGCTCAAGGCGTCGACCACGGTCAACGGTGTTCAGGACTCCAGCGCCAGCGGCCTCGGCTTCGGAGCGGACGGGCATTCGGACGCCTTCACGCGGGTGGGTGAGAGCGACGTCACGGCGAAGAGGAACGCGCTCACCCAGGTGGACGTCGGGTCGGCCGCCAGCCTGACCGGCCGCAGCGTGGCCGTGCGCGCCTATGTGCCCAGCCTGGTCGCCAAGGCCACGAGCAGCTCCAAGGGTGCGGGCTTCTACAGCGAGGGGATCGACGAGGCCAAGGTGGAGGCGACCGCCGACACGAAGGTCACGATCGGTTCGAACGCCACGGTGACCGGCTACGAGGGCGTCGACTTCCTGGCCCGCTACGGCTACGTCAACGCCTACGCCGACTCCTACGCCAAGTCGACCGGCCTGTTCGGCTACGTGGACGCCAACTCCACCAACGACACCCACCTCAACAGCTCGGTGTCAGGCGCCGCTGACGCACTCATCACGGCGGGCCCGCGCGACGAGGCGGACACCAACCTCGCCCCGGCCGGCTACACCGGCAGCGTCACCTTCCAGTCGAACCGGGTCACCCGGACGTCCGGCAGCTTCCTCGCGGACGGGTTCATCCCCGGCACCACCCTCACGATCACCGGCGACGCGACCACCTACACCATCACCGGCGTGTCCGACCTGGTCATGACCCTCTCCGGCGTCCCCACCGCGGGCACACGCAGCGTGACCCTGTCGGAGCCCGTGCAGAGCGATCACCTGGCCCTCTACGTCGACACCAGGAACGGCACGCTCGTCAGCCACTCCGACGGCCACGTCACGAAGAAGTCCCTGGCGGCCGGCGGCGGCGAGGAGATCGGCGACAACGTCAGCCCGTCGATCACCGTGCCGTTCTCGTCCGACGTGCTCATCCTCTCGGGCCGGACGCCGCAGCTCGAGATCGACTCGAGCGGCCAGATCACGAAGGCTGTCGAGGTCACGGTCAACGACGGAACCGGCCACACCCAGTCCGGCGTGGGCCGTGTGATCCAGAGCAGCACGATCATCGTGAACGACATCGCGAACGCCGGGCCGGGCGACGTCGTGTTCCGCGCTCCGGGCGCGACCATCAGCGGCTCCACCGGCACCTGGACCTTCCGCGACACCCTCTCCCAGGTGCTCATCACCAACAACTCCAACAAGCCGCTCCAAATCAACGACATCGACGTCGTGTCGGCGAGGGAGCCGCTGGTGTGGCTCGACCCCTCCGCCAGCGCCCTGTCGCTGACCTTCGACATCAGGAGCGACTCCGCGCCCACCCTGGTGGACATCCGCGCACTCGGCAACGGCAACGTGGCGATCAACGGCACCATCGACAACCCGATGGGCACGACGTCGATCTACGCAGCTACGGGCAGCATCACCTCCACCGACGCCCGCGGGGCGGTGCACCTGGGCAGCCTCGACACCACGGCGTCCCACTACTCGCTGATCCGCACCAACATCCTGCGCCTGGACGCCGCCGCGGTCGGGTCGTCCAGCGCGCGCGTGAACGTCGACATCGTGGATGCCGCGAACATGCCGACCACCACGGGCTTCCAGACCAGGCGGGTCTCGGATCTCGCCGACACCATCACCCTCGGCCCCGACATGGTCTTCTTCCGGGGCCAGCTCGTCCGCTACGACACGGTCGGCACGGCCACCGCCATCGGCGGCCTCACCAGCGGCAACTACTACTACTACGCGGTCCCGACCGCCGACGGCACCGGCCTGCAGCTCTCCGAGCTCGCCCACCTGTCGACGATCGTCGCCCTCACGCCCGGCACGACCTCGACGCTGCTGCTGCAGAAGCACACCCTGACGCCCATCCAGCGCTTCACCGTGGACGCCACCGGCGACGCCTACCTCGACGTCAAGGGCGTCCAGCGGATCGCCGGCGCCACCTCGTACACCGTCACCATCGACGCGGTGACCACCGGCGGGGACGCGGATCTGCGGCTGCGGGCCAGCGAGCGCGAGACCCCGGCCGGCGCCAGCAGCGGCATCAGCGTGAAGTACTCGGAGGCTGCCGCGGAAACCTTCAAGACCCACTTCCGCCCCGACGGCAGCGGGACGCCCACCCCGTCCGGCAGCGCGGGCACCGGTGCGGTGAACATCGACAGCACCTACGACCTCCGCGCCTACGACCTGACCGACGACCCCGCGGCCCTGACCCTGCCGGGCATCGTGGCGGGCGGAAGCATCATCGTCGAGGCCGACGAGCCGACCGCCGCGTCGCCGAAGCTGATCAACGTCTTCGGCATCCTCCAGGTGCTCACCGAAGGCCACGTGGACGTGCTCACCAATGGCTGGATCACCCTCAACGAGGCGTCCGGCGACCTCCGGGTCGGACGGATCATGTCCACCGCCGACGACGTGCTCCTCTACGCCCCCGGGCGCATCGTGGATGCCCTCAGCGGGCTCGCCGGCGACACCAAGATCGGCGTCGTGGCGGACGTGACCGGCCGCAACATCACCATGGTCGCCGGCACGGGCCTGGTCCTCGACGGCACGATCGACGACCCGCTGTTCGTCGACGACAACCTCACCCGCGGCGGAATCGGGCAGTCCGACGCCTTCCTCGAGATCAACGTGGACGTCGCCGGCACCGGCACCGGCGTACTGCGGGCTTTCGACCGGACCGCCACGGGAGGATACGGCCTCTACCTCACCGAGACCGTCGGCGACCTGAGACTGTTCGAGGTCAACACCCTCGGTGACGTCGCGTTGACCACAACGGCCGGGTCGATCGTGGACGCCCGGAACGCCACTCCGGGCACCGCGGACCTCCCACAGGTGTACGGCAACTCCCTCGACCTGTTCGCTGACGGCGGGTCCATCGGCAGTGCGAGCAACGACGTCGAGATCGATTCCGCTCATTCGCAGGCCGGTGACGTCGGGCTGCGGGCGGACTACTCCATCTGGCTCACCGAGACCCGCGGCACCCTCGACCTGGTGCTGGCTGAGGCCCTCGGCGGCGACGTGCGGATCACAGTCCGCGAGACCGCGACCACCGCCCCCGATCCTGCAGCGGCGACGTTCACCGGCGGGATCACCTTCGACGGCGCCACCCTGACACGGGCGAGCGGCAGCTTCGTCACCGACGGGTTCCTGGCAGGCACGGCGCTCACCATCACCGGCGGCACCCCCTACGACGGCGACTACCTGATCGCGACGGTCGAGGCTCTGGCGATCACCCTGACCGCCGACCTCTGGGCGCATTCGGACGCGCGCAGCGGCGCCACCCTCACCGCACACAACACCCTGGACGAGGACCTCGACCTGGCCCACGATGGCGCCGTCCGCTTCGCCGAGACCGCCTCCGCCACCGTCCCGCGCGGCCGCGTCGCCGCCACTGGTGCGGTGACGCTCCAGGTGGGCGACGACGTCACCACCACCGCCAACAGCGAGATCGTGGCGGGCGCGTCCCTCGACCTCTACGGCGACTGGACCAACGGCGACGCCGACTGGGGCACGCACCTGCTGCTGCTCGGCGACATCACCCCGGGCACCGTCACCAACATCTGGGGCGACATCGACGTCGACACGTTCCAGCTCGGAACCAACCAGGGCGACGACCCCGACAACACCAAGACCACGGTCGACTCGGCTGGCTACATCCACCTCGGCGGCGACACCCGAATCCACGGCGGCCAGAACGCCTCCGCCACCGATGAGGCAGACGGTGAGGACGTGTTCACCGTCCACTTCCTGCAGACCATGAATGTGGCCGCCGGCCACACCCTCGTCCTGGACGGCCAGGCCGACACAGACACCTACACCTTCTTCACCACCGGCAGCCACGGCAGCCCGCGGAACTACGTCGCCAACGTCCTCGACACCGGCGCCCCCGACGACGGCGTCGACGAACTGATCGTGTACGGCGTCGAGGCAGCACATGAGGGTTACTCGGCGCCCGGCGTCATGTACCCGGTCGACGACCTGTTCCTGCTGCGCCGGGTGACGTCGGTCGGCGAGACCGCCGACCGGCCGGCATTCGTGGCCCTGCTTCACACCACGCTCGCGGTCGCGGCCCCGAGCGGGATCACCACCCTGGCCGCGGACGCCTTCGCGGTCGAGCGGATCGGCTACGACACCGCCATCAACGGACGCCTCAGGGTCTACGGCCTCTCCGGCAACGACTACTTCGCCACCGACGACAACTCCGCGATCACCACCCTCGACGGCGGCAGCGGCAACGACCAGTTCCAGATCGGCCAGATCTACGGTCTGCGGCGCGACACCAGCGAGTACGCCGGCCCGAACCCTAACACCTCCGGCGTGACCACCGGCGGCTCGCTCGCCGCTCAGGACGTTTTCGGGACCGTCGCCACCACCCGCGGCTGGCTGTCGGCCGGCAACAGCCAGTCCCTGCTGGCCCAGGGCGGGGACGGCGACGACATCTTCGTGGTGTACTCCAACCAGGCCCCGCTGCGGCTGGAAGGCGACGACGACAACGACCAGTTCATCGTCCGTGCGTTCGCCCTGGCTCAGACCGACGGCAACGGTGAGATCGTCTGGCGGGACGCCGTCAACCAGGTCGCGATGCCGCTGCTCGGCGCGTCGGTGTTCTCGACCGCTGCCACCACCGACATTCGCACCGGGTCCGGCGAGAACCAGGTGCAGTACAACGTCAACGCCCCGGTGTCGATCGACGGTGGCGCGGGCATCGACAAGGTCGTGGTGCTCGGCACCGAATTCGCCGATCACATCGTCGTCACGGCGACCGCGGTCTACGGCGCGGGCCTGGCCGTGACGTACGCCAACGTTGAGATCCTGGAGATCGACGGCCTCGAAGGCGACGACCTCTTCGACATCCTGTCCACTGCCCCGGGGATCGCGACGCGCGTGATCGGCGGGCTCGGCTCCGACGTCATCAACGTGGCCGGCGACGTCACCGGCTCGGTCATCTCCCGCGGGGTGGAAGGCACCTCCGGCGCGGCGAACTTCGCGGTCACCTCCAACGACCCGCTCTACGACGGGCTGGTCGTCGGCGGGGTGGATGTGATCGTCTCGCGAGACACCCAGGGGCAGGTCATCGTCGAGGAGACGGCCGGCTTCACCGACGTGCGCGAGGGCGGTGCGACCGACACCTACCTCGTGTACCTCGCCCAGGCCCCGACCGCGACTGTGTACGTCACGGTGTCGGCCGCGCGCTCGTCCTCGGCCGAAGCGGCCGCCGGCGGCAACACCATCTGGCTGTCCGAGACGCCGCCCGTCATCGCCGCGGTGGACTACGACCGCGACATCATGGTCGACGGCCAGGCCGTCCACGTTCCGAAGTACTCCATCGTCCTGGTGTTCACTGCGTCCGCCTGGGACAAGGATCACGCCCAGACCGTCACGCTCAAGGCCGCCGACGACACGCTCGCCGAGGGCGACCGCGTCATCGTGGTCAGCCACTCCGTCATCAGCGAGGATCCGACGTTCGACCACGCCGTGGTGCGCAACGTCGAGGTGTCCATCCACGACGACGACCAGCCGGCCATCCAGGTGGTCCAGCGCGACGGCGCCGACGCGGACACCAGCACCCTCGTGGTGGAGGGCTCCGATGGTTCGGACGGCTCTCCGGTCACCGAGCTCACCGACAGCTTCACCGTCCGGCTCGCCACCGATCCCGGCGCTCAGGTTCGGGTGCGGCTCACGGTCAGCGACGACCGGCTTGTGCTCACCGGCCCGGCGGGCAGCTTCGAGACCGTCACCGTGCGGGCGCCCGGTGTGGCCGGCGTGTACGACGTGATCATCGCCGCGGCTGACTGGGCGACCGGAGTCCTGGTCACCGTGCAGGCGGCGAGGGACTTCGTCCGGCAGGACCCCCGCAACACCGTGATCGACCTCGCGGTCGTCTCGGGCTACCCGGGGGCCACCCCGGCCCGCATCGACGTGCTCGTCATCGACGACGACACTCCGGGCGCCGTCGTCACCGAGAGCGACGGGAAGACGATCGTGGTCGCCGGCGACACCACCAGTGGACCGGGTGCGGGCGACGACATCGACCTCCGCCTCACCCAGCAGCCCGACGCCGACGTGATCGTCGCGGTGGTGACCGACGGTCAGAGCGACGTGGTGATCGGCGGCCGGGTCAGCGCGCAGGCCATCGGGACGGTGGGCCAGGGCCTGTTCTCCGGCACGGTCAGCTACGACGACGGCACCCGCACCCTCACCCGTACCACGGGCTCCTGGCTGGACGACGGCTTCGTCGAAGGCCAGCTCATCAAGATCGGCGCCGACGCCACGCTCTACAAGATCCAGCTGATCAGCGGCAGCGAGGCGGGCAAGCTCGACCAGCTGACGCTCACCGCCGAGGACGCACCCACGTCGGTGACCGCCACGACCACCGTGACGCGGTGGGCCGCCGTGGTGACCTTCACCAGCACGAACTGGTACCAGCCGGTCACGGTCGGGTTCCTCGCCGACCCGTGGTTCACCCTCCCCGAAGGGCGCGAGAACGTCCGGACCTTCGCGAAGCGCCCGCACCTGCTCTCCGACATCCGCGGCCCCCTGGCCGTCGAGGGCGGTCCAACGGCGGCCGACAGGTCGCTGCGTCCGGCGGTCCTCCTGCCCGGCGAGGCCAACGCACCGCTGTTCCAGGTTGCGCCCCAGCCGGCCGAGGCCCAGCAGGTCGACGTCCTCAACGTCTTCGCCGACTCCAGCCACGAGGACGGCACCGGCACGCTGACCTCGACGGCCCTGACCGGCTTCGGGATGGTCGGTGCGGAGCTCGACTTCTCGGCGCTCGTGGCCCCGGGCGGGACGATGCCGTTCGGTGAGCCCACCAAGTACCCGGCGGGCATCAGCTTCGGCACCATCGTTGTGGACGCCAACGGCCACTTCTCGACCAACGGTGTGACCAGCACCGTCGAGGTGCTCAACGTCCTGCTCGGCGAAGGCAACGACACCCTCGAGATCGAGGGCACGCTCGTCCCCGGCGGCGCGACTCCTGCGGTCCACGGCGGCCTCACGGCCATCCACGGCGGCGGCAACTCCCGCTTGGAGGTCACCGGCAACTTCACCGCCACTGCCACCGCCATCACCCGGGCCGACGGGGTGGCCTGGGCTGCAGCCGGCTTCGTGGTCGGGCAGCAGCTCACCGTCAACGGCACGTTCGTGGGGACGATCGGATCGCTGAGCGGCGCGACGCTGACGATCACCGACGGCACGTTCGCCTCGACCACGTACGTCGGCGCGACGGTCGCGGTGCGTGACCCGAAGACCGGCCAGACCCGGATCGGCGGCGACACCATCACGATCACCGGCGGCGCCGGACCCAACTCGCCGCTCGTCGTCTATGGCGACACCTCGCAGGACGGGCTGTGGTTCAGCGGCGACCCGAGCGCCCAGTCGTTCCGCGACTTCGGCAGCAAGCCGTTCCCGGCCGAGGTGGGCAACGCCTCCCGGTTCATCTTCCCGGTCGCCAACCCGTACGCCTTCGCCGGCCACGACGTGATCGACGCCTCGACGCTGTTCGCCTCGGTCGCTACCGGCGCCCTGCCGAGCGTCGGCTTCATCGCCTACGGCGGCGCCGGCGACGACGCCATCACCGGCTCGGCGGCACCCGACTTCCTGGTGGGCGGCTCCGGCGACGACCTGATCAGCGGTGGCCGCGGCTCCGACCAGCTCTACGGCGACAACGGCGTCAACGTCGACGTCATCACCCGGGAACTGACCATCCCGTGGCAGAACAGCAGTCCGGAGCCCAACCGCGACACCCTGACCGCCGGCAAGGACGAACTGCACGGCGACGGCGTCGGCTCGACCACCTCAACCGCCAACGAGTACGACGACGTGGTCTTCGGCGACTACGGCACCGTGCGCCAGGACGTCGCGTCCGCCACGGTGGGTCTCATCTCCGGGACGCCCGGCGTGGACGCCGTCTACGGCTACGTGAACCCGACCACGCTGGAGAAGATCGAGACCGCGGCACGCCTCCGCGAGATCGCGACGGAGCGGGCCGAGCACGGCGCGGACGACACCATCACCGGTGACGGAGGCCGGGACCGGCTGTTCGGCGGCAACGGCGCCGACACCATCGACGGCAACGCACAGTCGAACGTCGTGTTCGGCGACCACGGGCGGATGCTGTACCTCGAACTCGCCGCCCAGCAGGTGTTCGATCCAACGAACGACGGCACCATCACGACGCTGCACCTGGTCGAGTCCATCGACGAGGCCTCCGGCGGCGTCGACCACATCACCACCGGCACCCAGGACGACATCATCGCGGGCGGAGTTGCTGGTGACTTCATCGATGCCGGAAGCGGTCAGAACATCGTCTTCGGTGACCACGGCCGGGTCACCGGGGTGGAGAACGCAGGCGTCAACCGCTGGATCGACCCGCTCACCACCGCACCCGACTTCCAGGTGCCGACGCTGGCCAAGGTCGAGGGTTACGTGCCGATGCCGGCGTCCGACCCTGATGGTGGTTTCGGTGGGGTGGATGACATCGATACCGGTGTCGGCGCCGACATCGTGTTCGGTGGGGCCGCGGGTGATTTCATCGATGTGAACATCGGCGAGGACCTGGCTGCCAGCCCGGCGGTCCTGGATTCCAACGATGTGGTGTTCGGTGATTACGGGTTCTTGAACTGGATCGAGCCCACGGCTCCCGGCAACGCCAGCCCGTACAGCTTGGATCAGGTGTGGTCGGCGTTCGAGGGGTTCGGCGGTAATGACCACATCACCACCGGTGCTGGCAACGACTTCATCTTCGGCGGCTTCGGTACTGACACGATCGAGGCGTCGCGTGGTGACAACATCGTCTTCGGTGACCACGGACGGATCTCCGGCATCCAGACCGACACCAACAGCGACCCAGTGGTACCCAACAGGTCCATCGCCGGTGGCAGCGCGGTGAACAACTACCCGATCGCCGTCCTGGCCAAGGTCGAAGGCTACGTGCCGCTGATCGGGACGGTCCTGACCCAGTACGGCGACGTCGACGAGATCCATACCGGTGTGGGTGCGGACATCGTGATCGGTGGGGCTGCGGGTGACACGATCATCGCCAACGAGGGCGAGACCACCAGCAGTTCCGACGCGAACAACGTGGTGTTCGGCGACTACGGCTTCCTGGACTGGATCACGCCGGATTACCCCGGTGACGAGTCGCCGTACTCGCTGGATCGGGTGTGGTCGTGGTTCGAGGAGTTCGGTGGCACGGACACGATCACGACGGGTTCGCGGAATGACTTCGTGTTCGGCGGCGTCGGTGGTTCTGGTGTGGTCGGTGCTGTTGATCGGTATGAGTCCATTAATGCCGGCACGGGCAACAACATCGTGTTCGGAGATCACGGCCGGATCACGGGTGTCGAGTCGGCGACGCTGAATCGTCCGATCGCTGGCACAGGCACGGACATGGATTACCCAGTCAAGGTGCTGGCCAAGGTTGAGGGCTACGTGCCGTTCGTGACGGGTTGTGATTCGGCGACGTCGACGTGCGGGTTGGACCAGTTCGGTGGGCCGGACGATATCGATACGGGTGTGGGCGCTGACATCGTGTTCGGTGGGGCTGCGGGTGATCTCATCGACGTGAACGTCGGTGAGACGGGCACGAGCCGGGATGCGAACAACGTGGTGTTCGGCGACTACGGCTACCTGAACTGGATCTCGCGCTACCAGGAGACCTTGAGCAGCGCACCGGACAACCCGAGCCCGTTCAGCCTGGACGTGGTGTCCTCCACGTTCGAGGGCTTCGGCGGCAACGACACCATCAACACCGGCGTCCGCAACGACTTCGTCTTCGGCGGCTTCGGCGACGACACAATCAACGCCTCGGACGGCCAGAACATCGTCTTCGGTGACCACGGCCGCATCACCGGCCTGGAGACTGACGATCCGAACCGCCCGATCCTCGACACCCTCACCGTCGACGACTACCCGATCGACGTGCTGCAGCTGGTCGAGGGCTACGTGCCCGCGCCGGCCTCCGGTGCTGCCGGCGAGTACGGCGGCGTGGACACGATCACCACCGGCATCGGCCGCGACATGGTCTTCGGCGGCGCCGCGGGAGACACCATCACCGCCAACTTCGGCGAGGTGGCGGGGCGTCCCGACCACAACAACATCGTCTTCGGCGACTACGGCTTCGTCGACTACCTGATCAACGACCTCGACCCCAGCGAGGACTCCTCCAGCGGTGATCCCACCGACACCACGCGCGACATCGACCGCGTGTGGTCGTTCGACAACGCCACGACCCTCGGCGGCGATGACACGATCACCACCGGCGTGGCCAACGACATCGTCATCGGCGGCGTCGCCGACGACACCATCACCGCCGGTGATGGCGCGAACCTGCTCTTCGGCGACAATGCCCGGTTGACCTCCATGGTCGGGATCCATCCTGAGACCGTCTACTCCGTTCACGAGTTCGCGGTCTGCATCCTGGAGACGTTCGGCTTCCAGCTCGGCCAGGGCGGCGACGGTGACGACACACTCAAGGGCAGCCCGGGGGCTGACGTCCTCATGGGCGGCGGCGGCGACGACGTCATCTTCGGTGCCGGCGGCAACGACCTGCTCTTCGGTGACGACGGCATCGTGAAATGCCAGAACGCCACCCCGTACGATCCGGCCAACCCGAACAACGGCGCCTGCCCCGGTCTCGGCGGCCCGGTCAGCTTCACCGCCACGAACGTCTTCACCGCCAGCGCCAACGGCAACGACGACCTTGTCTTCGCCGGTACGGGCAACGACATCGTCCTCGGCGAGCAGGGCATGGACGTCCTCTACGGCGAGGGCGGCGACGACCTGCTCATCGGCGGCTCGAACGTGGCCCTGGCGCTGGACACCATCGACGTCATCGACGGTGGCTCCGGGACCGACCTCATCGCGGGCGACAACGCCGAATGCTGCCGACGTCCGGTGGGCGACACGCTCGACCCGCGGATGCGCGCGCTGTCCGGCACCACCATCTACGGCACCTCGATCCCCGACGGGATCGACGGCCACGCCCTGGTCGCCGGCACCTGGCAGAACGACCCGACCGGCGTCGCGCAGTACTACCTGACCCTGCTCGACCACCGGGACGGGACGCCGGCAGTCCACTTCGGCAGCGACTACCTGGCCGGCGGTCCCGGCGCGGACGAGATCTTCGGACAGCTGGGCGACGACGTGATCCTGGGCGACGCCTACGTCGATGGCCTGGTGCTGGACGAGTACAACCACGAGACGATGACCGCCGCGAGCCCGCGTCCTGCCTTCCTGACTCGCGAGACGGGTCTGGTGGGCGCGTGGCGCGACGGTCCGGAGTCGGCCGACGACACGCTGACCGTCAACCCCGCACACCGCACCGGCGACAACCACTCCGGCGACGGCGACGATTACCTCGAAGGCAACGGCGGCGACGACACGATCTTCGGCGGACTCGGCCAGGACGACATCATCGGCGACAGCTCCGACCTGTACGGCCTCGGCGACAACCAGCGGCTGACGCTGTCCCGCTGGGAAAGCGGCAATGACACGTTCCTCGTGGACGCCAGCGGCAAGCCCGTCCAGTGGCGCGTCGTCGCGGTCGACGGGGTCACGCTCACCCTGGCAGGGGCAGCGGTGGACCTGGGCGCGGCCGACGATCTGCTCACCGTCTACGGCGCCGGCCTGCCGGTCCCCGTCGAGGTCGTCATCGCCCCGTTCACGGGCGGGATCACGCTGACCGCGCAGGTGCCGTGGTCCACCCTGGGCTCGTTCTGCTTCGCCACCTCGAACGAGCCCGACGCCGATGACTGCCGTCCGGCGGGCGCGGACCTGATCTTCGGCGGCGCCGGGACGGCGATCGCCCGCAACGACATCGGCGACGCGACGGTCCAGGACGCGCCGGGCGCCCAGGTCGTGGCCGGCGATGGCACGATCCTGACCACCCCGACCGGGCATTCCCGGGACGCGGACGCGATCGCCGGCGACAACGCGCAGATCTTCCGCCTGGTCGGCACGAACGGCGTGCAACAGACGCCGAATGCCTACCTGACCTTCGCCTACGACACCTACGGCAGCCTCAAGCTGATCCCGCGGGCGGTGGAGTTGCTCGACTACACCTTCGGCGGTTACGCCTACAACGCGACCTCCACCGCCGCTGATCGCGGCGCCGCCGACGAGGTCCACGGTGAGGCCGGGGACGACTGGATCTACGGCATGGTCGGCAACGACGTCCTCTTCGGCGACGGCCAGGACGACGACATCGTCGGCGGCTACGGCGACGACTGGATCTCTGGCGGCACGGGTGAGGACGGCATCCTCGGCGACGACGGCCGCATCTCCACCAGCCGCAACAACTCCAGCGGCTGGACGGCCAACGGCACGCCCTGCACGGGCAACGCCCAGGGCACCTGCTACGCCGAGCCGCTGTACGGTATCGCCGCGCTGCTGGCGTCCGACCCCGACACCCGGACCTCCAACGGCAACGTCCTCAGCGAGGCCGTCTACACCCCGGGCAAGATCCAGACCGAGACGATCAACGTCGCCGGCCTCTTGAACAAGGCTGTCAACCTGACCCCGTACAACGTCAGCCCCAACGGCTCGGTGGACACGCTGTTCCGTCCTGAGGGCGGCTACGACGACATCATCTTCGGCGGTTTGGGCGCTGACGCCCTCCACGGTGGCTCCGGCGATGACGCAATGTCCGGCGCGGAGGCCCTGATCGAAGGCTGGGCCCCGAAGTACACGTCCTCGTGCACCGACCCGACCACGCCGGGATGCCCTGCCCTCCGCGACGGCCTGGTCCGCGTCGACTTCGGCCATCCGGTCAACCCCGGCGACGTGCTGCGGTTCAACCCCGAGGACGTCGACGCTTGGCACTACGACCGCACGCAGCGCGCCGGCGAGTTCGACCTCTACGACGAGTACGAGCCGCGCCGCGCCATCTGGTTCAACGCCGCGGCCGAAGTCTGGACCTGCACCGGCTACACCCAGAGCGGCCACACGTGCATCGCCAACCAGGACCTCGCGCAATTCCCGTACCGGTGGTTCCTCACCAACGTCTGGGACGAGGGCTTCGAGGTCTACTCGGCGACCGACTTCCTGCCCAACGGCACCCCGGTCGCCTGGGGCTTCCAGCGCACCGACGGCAATGACAACCTGTTCGGTGATCTGGGCAACGACTGGATCGTGGGCGGCACCGGACACGACACGCTGTGGGGCGGCTGGGGCAACGACCTGCTCCAGGCCGACGACATGCTCGGCTACGGCTGCACCAGCTACAGCAACAACGGCACCTGCCTCACCTACGGGGAAACGTGGCTCAACGACAGCCCCGAGACGCACACGATGTTCGAGGATCGCGCGTTCGGCGGTGCCGGACGGGACGTGCTGATCGGCAACACCGGCGGCGACCGGCTGATCGACTGGACCGGGGAGTTCAACTCCTACATCGTCCCGTTCGCACCGTTCGGGATCGCGACAGTGTCGCGGCAGCGTCCGCCGGCCCTGGACGAGTTCCTGTACGCGCTCTCGGCGGCCCAGGGTGCCGACCCGACCCGCGCGGTGGACTTCAGCATCTTCTATGAGCCGCGCAACGGCGAGCCGTACGCAGAGATCGGCCTGGTGACCCCGAAGGACGGGCTCATCTGGCGCAACCAGGCCGGTCCGCCGACCGACCCGCAGGCCGGGAACATCCCCGGCGGGCGTCGGGACGTGCTGCGGACGGCGAACTTCGACGACGGCACCCTGACCGGGTTCTCCGCCGACACCGGCTACTGGACGGTCTCCGGTGCGGTGCTGAACGTGGCCGCCCAGTCCCTCGGCGGGGACGCCGCGGCAGTCTTCTACCTCGACGAAGCGCTGCCCACGTACTACGAGGTCGGCGCCCAGGTGTCGGTGATCAAGCCGACCGCGGGCTGGAAGGCGAACGCCTACCTGATCTTCGACTACGTCTCGCCGACCGACTTCAAGTTCGCCGGCCTGGACTCCTCCACCAACAAGGTCGTCATGGGCCATCGCAACACCAGCGGCTGGATCTACGACGTCCAGACCCCGCTGCAGGTCAAGCAGAACCAGTTCTATGGGCTGCAGGTGGTCGTCAACGGGCTGGTGGTCACGGTGCAGGTCGACGGCGTCTCCAAGCTGACCTACCAGTTCGCGCCACGCAACGTTGACGGCGTCTGGTACGGCCTGGAGTACGGCCTGGCGGGCGTCGGCTCGGACAACTCCCGTGGGGCGTTCGACAACTACACCGTGCAGGTTCTCCCGCCGTTGACCACCCTGGACAACACCGACGACTTCGCCGACGGCACCGCGGACCTGTTCACCGGCGGCACCACCGGCACCTGGTCGGTGACCGGTGGCAAGTACGTCGGTACGGCCGGCAGCGGCTCGGCGACCAGCCTGCTCACGCTGCCGCCGCGCCCGTCCGGCACCGACGTGGAGATCGAGGCGCTGCTCGGCCTCGGCACCGGCAGCCGCGGCGGCGTGGTCTTTGACCACTACCAGGCCAACGACTACAAGTTCGTCACGTTCGACCGGGCCACCGGCACCCTCTCGTTCGGCCACGTGATCCGCAACCGGACGGCCATCGACGCTAGCTACGCGGTCGTCCTCCCGGCCGGTGACCTGCCGATCAAGGTGACCCTGGCAGGCACCACAGCGACGGTCTGGCTGAACGGGGCGAAGGTCGGGTCCTTCTCCTACAACGCCAGCGTCCTGGACGGCGGCATCGGCACCCTGGCCACTGCCGGCACCGCGTCGTTCGACAACGTCCACCTGTTCGTGGGTACCCGGTTCATCAACGCCGTGGACGCGACTCCGCCGGTGATCACGCCTCCGAAAGACGTCACCGTCACCGCGGCGCCGGGCCAGGCCACCATCTACCTCAGCGACGCAACGCTGGGGACGGCGACCGCCACCGACAACACCGTCCTCGATTCGCTGATCCGCTCGGGTGTCCCCGAAGGCAACCTGTTCCCGATCGGCACCACCACGATCACCTGGACCGCCACCGACGTGTTCGGCAATGTCACCTACGCCAGCCAGTTGGTCACGGTGACCCCGCCGCTGCCTCGGGTGTCGGTGAACGTGACCGATGCGACCGGCGCCGAGACCGGGTCCGATCCGGTGGTCTTCACGGTCAGCCGTACCGATGCCACCAACCCGCTGACGGTGAACCTGGCCTGGGCCGGGACGGCAGGCTACGGCGTCGACTACGCCGTCCAGCCGGGCGGCGGAACGCTGTCCGGCAACGGGTCCACTCTGACGCTCGCCGCCGGCGTCCTGAGCGTCAGCCTGCGGGTCGTCCCGATCGACGACGCGATCTACGAGGGCGCCGAGGGTGTCAGCGTCAGCGTCCTCTCGGGCACCGGGTACGCCCTGGGCAGCCCCACCAGCGCCAACGGAACCATCACCGACAACGACCTTGCGACCGCCGCGGTCGTCGGTGTCACTGCCACGGACGCGTCGGGCTCCGAACCAGGCAGCAACACCATCACCTTCACCGTCACTCGGACCGGGCTGCTCACCACCAGGATCACGGTGAACCTGGGCTGGTCCGGTACGGCCACCTTCGCCAAGGACTACACGGTCAGCGCCACCATCGGTACCTTGAACGCCAAGGCCACCACGCTCACCCTGGCGGCAGGTGTGGCCGCCGCGACCATCATCGTCACGCCGCTGGACGACACCAGGGCCGAGCCGGCCGAGACCGTGGTGCTGACACTCAAGTCCGGTACGGGCTACACCCTCGGCTCGCCGACGGGCGCCACCGGGTCGATCAGTGACAACGACGGAACCGCCGCGACCTCGGCGTCGACCACCACCTCCAGCACGAGTACCTCCGGCATCACGGCGGCAGTGACAGGCGACGCCAGTAGCCCCAAGAGCACGTCCTCCACGAAGGGGTCCGACGCACGTCGACACAGCGGGCTTCCGGCCGACACCACGACCGGCACGCCTACCGACACCACCGGGAACACGCCCGCTCCGGTGAGCCCGGAGCAGCGCCCCACAGGCGCCTTCTCCACAACGGTCGTCTGGCTCATGTCGGCAGCCTTCGCCGCCATCTCCCTGCTGCCGATCCTGATGCTGATCGGGGCTCGGCGCAGGAAGCGCCGGTCGGGCTTGCGCGGACGCGTCAACGAGGACCCAGCACACCGGGCCCGATCGGAAGTCCCACACGGCCGGCCTTTGCTGCGCCTCGTCTGTGTTCAGGTCCGATCCACGGCGGTAGAACTGGGACTGTCGGGACTATCCGATTGACGGTGGTGGGCGGCTGGTTGGTCGGCAGCGAAGTAGTCCTCGTCGATCTCTCGCAGAGCCAAGGTGTGCTTGGTTCGGACGCCGACCCCGCGGTCGACCATCTGGTGGTCAGAGTCCGTCACCGTCGACGAGGATGACTCGCTGCTGCAGCTGGCTCGTGGGGACGGGCGTCGTTGGTGTACCGGCTCGTGGTGATGAATTGAAAGCGCGGTCGAGTCCGAGCTTGTCCCGATAGATGACACAATCGAAGCCTTCGGCTCCGTCAATGATGCCGAGAAGCTGACGTCCCCCATGTTCACATCGGCCCGATCTTCGGTCTCTTGAGCCTCGATCTGCCGACGCTCATTCGTGGGTGACTGTTCCGGGCCTTATGGGATAGGCCAAGCGGCGATTCGGATCCTGGAACCTGCCCGATGGCCGGCCAGCAATGGCGCTCCGCCAATGCCGGCGAGGGTTGTCGACGAAGGCAATGCCTTTCCTACTAGTTCCAGCCTCAGCCTCGGCCCGGCAATGGCCGTGGGAGGCGCTGCCTTCAGTTCAGGCCCCCTATAGCATCGGTGGGCGAGGTCGAGTCGAATCATCCCCAAACGCCGCAATCCCACCCACCCAACAGAACATTCGGTCTAGCGTGTTGCCAAGGCAGCGATATGGCAGTATCAGCTCGACCAAGGGGGTCCGGGATGACGTCATCGCGAGGTGACGGCCGGCGTGTTGAGGTCGTCGAGGCGGTTCACTCTCGGATCGGCCTGACTAGATTCCTGGCCGCGTCCCGACCATTCACCCGGGAACTGATGGTGCAGTATTTGTCGATGCTCGATCGGGCAGGGGTGGACGTCTCAAGCTCGACGCGTTCAGCGATGCTGAACGCCGATCTTGCCCTATCACCGACGACCGGGCCAGATGGCGTGGTGGGTGACGGCTACGAACAGCTTCGCCTCCGATTCCTGGCGCTGCATTCCTCGGAGTTGGTGGACTGCCGCCAAGCAATCAAGAGTCTGCCCTGGCAAGGCCGGTCGGCGCTATTGAAGGAGATCAAAGACGAGTTGACTGCCCTCAAGGCAGTGAAGACGGCTGGCTCAAGAACCGACAGCCCGGCCCTTCGCGGGGCCAGGACTGCCCACCAGGTCAGCTACTGGTTGCTCTTCGCCCTGGCGGGGTTCAGTCTCGCGGTCGGCTGGTACCTGGATCTACCCGTCACCATGGCCATCGCAGTGGCGTTCTTTCTTCTCGGCTTCTTCGTCCGGCGGCGTTCTCTGGCGGCCCTCGTGATCGCAATCTCGATCCTCGGGATGGACGGCCTGTTGTTACTCGCCGCGAGGCAGTGGTTCGGGGTGCTGATCCGCATCTGGATCATCACGACGACCGCGAAGGGCTATAACGCCATCAAACAGCTGATCGAAGCGGACTCCCGTCCGCTTCTGGACACCAGCCAAAGAATCGACAGCTTGGTGCCTCACCTCGACGTGATGCCTGAACCAGACTCCGCATCTGCTGGGCCTAAGGCGATCTCGTCAACGCTCCCAGGCCTGGCGCCCCGGATCCCTGTCGACCCAGGTCCGGTCCCATTCGACCCGGATGACTACGTCCGGCGTTTCCTGACCGCTGAGTACCACGTCAGTCCCGAGTCCGGCACACCCCCGGAAAATCCGGACGTCGGTGCACCGGAGGCAGGGGTAGCCTCGACGCAGCGGTGTTCCCGATGCAGAGCCGAACTGGCCCCGGGTGACGAGTTCTGCTCCGAATGCGCCGAACCGGTCCATGGCCTTCGCGTCCCTGCCATGTCGCCGGGCTCAGTCCTGCCTGGTCAGGGCCTCACTGGCTCGGCCCGCGATCAGGCGTATGGGGGTGCCGCCTACTCGGCCTATGTACCTGCGGGGGCGTCAAATGAGGCGCGGCGTCCGGATCACCGACCAACCAGCGACCAGACGGCTTCTCCTGCGGGGCAACCTGCGAGGTTCGCGCTACAGGGGGGGATGCCCGATTCCGGTGGTGCCGCCTCAGTAAGCGGCAGCCCTCGGAAGGTCAAGTCCCGGCGCTGGATCGTGTGGTCGGGAGCGGGTCTGGCGCTGATCCTCTTGGGTGGTGGCGCAACGTGGGCGATCAGGGCAACAACAGCGTCCACCAGTGGAAGCCCCGGGTCTGCGGTGACCACAACCCCCTCAGCCGAGCCGACCCGGGGCCCGGCCACCCACGTTGCCGCGACAATCAAGGTCGGCAAGTTCCCGCTGGCCGTGTCGGTGAATCCAGCTACCCGAGAGGTGTACGTCGCCAACTTCGACGGAAAGTCGGTGTCCGTGGTCGATCCTGAGAAGCGGAAGGTGATCAACACCATCAAGTTCGACGGCAACCCCTCGGCCGTGCTGGTGGACCCCACAAGGGAGCGACTCTACGTGTCCACTGGGGTCCTTGAGGTGTTTGACCCAACAGGCGAGGAATTGAACTGGGTTAACACGGACGGGTTCCCGGATGCTTTGGCGCTTGACTCGACCACTTCGAAGCTGTACATAGGTCACTGGGAGTCGGCGAACACGGTCTCCATCTGTGACACGAATTCCCTTGACTCCGCCTCCGGCGAGGACGCGAAGGTGAAAGTCGGAAAACATGTGGGAGCGTTAGCTGTTGATCCTGGGTCACACGCCGTCTACCTGACGAATACCGAGACTGGGACCGTGACAATCCTGGACACCACCACAAACAACGTTGCCGCAACGATCAATCTGGAAGCCCCTTCGTTGGGCGTGGCGGTAGACGAGGCGGCGCGTAGACTATATGTCTCGTCCATCGAAGGTGGCACGGATCAGTCTGATGTCGTCGTCATCGACACCGAATCAAGAGAGATCATCGAGAGAATTTGGCTCTTTGCGAAGAACACCGGTGCCGGGTCCGTCGCGGTCGATCCGGTCGCGCACGTCCTGTACGTCTCTGATTCCGGCTCGGGTCGAGTGTGGGTCATCGATACGTTGACGAATGAGGTGATCGACCAGATCGCGGTTGGGAAAGATCCGAGGGGTCTCACGGTCGACCCGGAAACCGGCACGGTATACGTGGCAGGCTCCTCGAAGAACGCGCTCTTGGTCCTCACCCCATGACGACACGCCACTGAAGTCGCTCCCACCACCATGACGCCGATGCGCCAGCCGGCAGAACCCTACCGTCAGCAGGAGGATGCGATGACAGTCGAGTTCAACCCACCACCCAACTGGCCACCACCTCCACCCGGGTGGGTGCCGCCTACAGACTGGCAGCCCGACCCGTCCTGGCCCGCCCCTCCAACCGGCTGGCAACTCTGGATCGGGCAGCCGCATCACTGGCTTGGTCAGCCCCAAACTCCAGAGGACTCCACACCCGGTAGGTCGCCGGAAGCACCCCCTGTCACACGGGCAGCGTCGCTGACCAGCCAAGCGGCAACGCATTCAGGATCATCCCCCGGGGCCGCGATGTGGACACCCAGCACTGAGCTGGCCGCTGCGGGGAGCTTGGAGGTGTTGTGCCTGCAGTGTGGTGCGGGACTTCGCCCGGGGGCCAAGTTCTGCTCGCGCTGCGCCAAACCCATCCATCCCGACCCCGAGCCGGCGTCCGGCCTGACAGCGGTGGCGCCGGTCGGGGGTGCGGAGGTGTCGACGTGCCTGCAGTGTGGTGCGGGGCTTCGCTCGGGGGCCAAGTTCTGCTCGCACTGCGCCATACCGGTCCACCCACGCCGTGAAACCACCCCGACTGGCACGCCGACCAATCCTTTGGTTTCCTACCTCGCTGAGCCAGTTCGCGCAGCGTTGGCGGACGACCTCACGAATCTGGGCACCGAATCCGTGCGGAGCGAGCGGCCGGCCACACCCACCGATGCCAGGAGTGAGCCGGCGCGGCAGGCGTACTCAACCTCTCTCCCGGCGAGCGGTGAGGAGCCGCGGGAGCTTGCCACAGAACCTGGGGAACACCTCGCCCTGTTGACTGCGCCGGGGGAGGAACATCCGGCGACGCAGGCTGCTGAGGTGGGTGACCCGCTGTCCCACCCAGCCCGGCTGACCTACAGGCCTGCCATTTCAGATCAGAAGATCCATGAGGCGCTTACCGACACCGAACACGACTCGGTCTCGAAAGCGAACCTGGCCCGGGCGAAGACCGCTGCTCGTCTGGAGTACCTCAAATACGCGGGCATGTCTCTCGCCTCAACCGTCGGCTTGGTGGCCATGGCCTACGCCGTGCCGCACATCACTACTTACCGTCCGATCGTTGCCATGGTGGAGATGGTGGTGATCATCGGCGCGGTGGTGTTTCCGGTCCTGACTGTCGGCCTTCTTGTGCTTGCGATCCGGCCCCGGTTCGCGACTGGGAATCGTGACCCGCTCAAGGTGATGGGCCGATTCCTTTCTCGCCTTGTGTGGGAGATCGAGGCCGCAGAGGCATATCCAGCACTCGCCCCGGCCACGATGAGAGGCGTCACCATGCCCGCGATACGCGACGCGTGGCTGGCGGCCCGCGAGGAACTGAAGGCCGGGATCTGCATCGATTCGGCAACATGTGCCAGATGCGCCGCAACATCATCCAACGGCCTGTGGTCCACCAACTCTTGGAAACCGAGCGAACATTTCGCTGTCGACAACTGGACGTTCATACGCTGCGATGAATGCCTGACGGTCTACAACAAAGAGTGCCGGAAGGGTAGCTGCCCGAGTTGCGGGTCGAATGGTTCTTCGCATGTCTTTCAGTCTTGCGAGGCGCTTACGCTGATGCCCCAGGGCCTCGAGGTGACTGAAGTTGGACGAAGTCACGAGGATCGCGTGGCCATCCTGCACGCGACTGTCACCACTCAGGCGCAACTCCGTGACCCATACCCGACCACAGTCCAAGGCAAGAGCAGGTCGGATTACCAAACGACCAGTCGCGGGAAGATTGTCTGTGACTTCTACAACTCCGCAGTAAAGATCGGCGAGAAATGGTACCTGGTTTCTGCATTGCCCTGTTGAACGGCGTTGGTCAGCCCGGTCTTTGGCCCCGCCCATCAAGGACATCCTCTCCGGCGGTCCCTGACAAGTTGACGCGCCAAGACGGTGTCCGGGTTACGGGTCAGGGGTCAACCTCAGTTGTGCTCTTGTTGGGCGGGTCTGATGGCTCGGACGAAGGC
>CAZPCM010000002.1:77196-78168 GCA_964585085.1 uncultured Propionibacteriaceae bacterium | reverse complement strand
GGGAGAAGGTGAGCATCGCACACCCTGTCAGGATCCCTGTTGAGACCCTATGTGACCGGCGGAATCGACCGCGCCAAGGGCCATGGCGGAGATTCGGGCTGCGAGTTGTTTGTCGCGCTCGGCGGCCACGTGCTGGTAGCGCAAGGCCATGTTCGGGGTGGTGTGGCCGATCCTGGCTTGCAGTTCCGCGATCGTGGCCCCCTGCTGGGCGGCCATGGTGGCACTGGTGTGCCTCAACCCGTGGATTGTCAGTCCTGGCATGCCGATGGCCTCGCAGCCCTTTGCATGGGCGTCGCGGAGGACGCTGTCGGTCAGCGGCCGCACGCCGTCCCCCGCAGGGAACAACAGCGCATCCATGGACCGGAGAGCTTGTCGCGCTTGCCACTCGCGCAGCATTGGCAACAGGTGGGGCGGGATCGCGACGTCCCTCACACCGGCCGCAGTCTTCGGCGCTTGGAGGATCAACTTGCCAGTCAGCCGAACAACCGCCTGACGGACACGCACCACACCGGCCTCCAGGTCAAGATCGCGTACCCGGAGCCCCCTCACCTCCCCCGACCGTAGGCCGCACCACCCCGCCAACAGCAATGGCACACGGCGAGTTTCAGGGACTGCTGCCAGATAGTGAGTCAACTGCTCCACCGACAACACCTCGATCTCGCGCACGCGGGACTTCTGCGTCCCCGCCTTGACGCGGCAGGGGTTGCGCGCGATCAACTCGTCCTCAACAGCCTCCCGCATGATCGATTTGAACAGGCCATAGGCGTTGGCCTGCTGCGTCGGCCTCTTCGTCATGCCGGCATACCAACTCGCAACAGCCGCGGCCGAAATGCTGCTCAGAGTCTTCGGTCCGAACGTGGGCAGGATCTCCAACCTCAACAGCTTCTCGTACAACGCGACCGTGCCAGGGCGCAGACGCCGGCGACGAATCACCGTGCGCGAGTACTCCTCGAAGGTGCACTCGTCCGAAAC
>CAZPCM010000002.1:0-77186 GCA_964585085.1 uncultured Propionibacteriaceae bacterium | reverse complement strand
CACGATCCTGTGCGATCAGCCACGCCTCTGCGTCGATCCGTGCCACAAACGTGACCGGCGCGCTGTACCGGTGCCTGTCGGGCCCCGTGTACCGCGCGCGGAATCGCCCGCTCGGCAGTCTCGTGATCTCACCGAAGGCACGCTTGCTCGGCCGACGTCCAGCCATCAGGCACCCGCTCCGCGTGGCCGTGTCACGCCCAGACGCGCGAGCCACACAGCGGCCGCAAGAGCTGGTCGACATCCTCCGGCCGGACCCGCAGAATGCGACGGCCGGTGACAAACGCGGGAAGTTCACCGGATGCGACGCGACGCCGCAGGGTTCGAAGGCTGATCCCTGTCCGTTCCGCGGCCTGGGCAAGGGACTCGTAACGCTGTGCAGCCATGTTGCTCTCCTCTCTCCTCCTTAAGCCCGCCAAGGGGCCCGATTCGGACAGCGAGAGCAATACGAAGGCGTCAATCCGGCGACTCACAGGCTTTCCGAGAGCGGGCGCCACGATCCATCCGCCAGCGGAGGCAGACTGTGTCATGGCTTGGGTTGACGCTCCTGTGATGCGCGTCCGGCGGAGGACGTGGTCCCGGCGGGCAGTCGGCAACTGAGGCCATGCCCTCGCTGAGGCCGAGACGGGCAACGAGCCGTGGGGACGCCCCAGTTCCCCACGTATTCCCCACGCCCCTTCCCCAGGACGCCACGAGGACGACCAAAGTTGCTTGTCAAGGCGCAATTGGGGCGATTCGAGGCGAGACGTTCGAATCCTCTCGGGGGCGCCAGCCGTGAAAGCCGTTCCGACTAGGTGGAACACGCCCTGGCTGGGTCGGGGTGCGCCCTTCGAGAACCCGCACCAGCGCGTAGGTCAGGTTCATCCGATCAGCTTCACCATCGGCTCGCCACCGGGGAACCGGAACGGCCAGGGAGGCCAGTCGGAGCGCACGGAGCACGACGCCGCACACGGACTCGGCCGGCTCCCGACCGGGCCGAGTCAGGACTGACCGGGCGCCTGAGGGCCCAGATGCCTCACCACGGATCGGCCCGGCCGTCAGAACGCCGGCCGGCTCACGCGTTGCCGATGAGGCCCAGTTCGCGGAATGCGGTGGCGAGCCCGTTGTCCTCGACGTCGTCGGTGACCAGGGTGGCGAGGGCTTTGAGGTCGTCGCTGGCGTTGCCCATGGCGACCCCCACCGCGCACGACTGGAACATCGGGATGTCGACGGTGGCGTCGCCGAAGGCGATCGTGTCGACGCGGTCGGCGTGGAGGTGATCCAGCAGGGCTTCGACCGCATGGGCCTTGGTGATGCCGCTGGGGCCGATGTCGCCGAAGAGCGCCTCGGCGTCGCGGCCTCCCCAGGTGCCGTGCTGCAGTCCGGGGAAGGCTTCCTTGGCGGCGAGGTGGTCGTCGTAGGCGGTCAGGATGTAGCTGAGCTTGTTGACGTCGTCGCGGTAGAGCGCGCCGCCGAAGACCATGCCGTGGAAGCCGGCACTGGCCCTGGCGGGGGCCGGTTTGCCCTTGCGCGCGGAGTAGAGCGCCATCACCGGGGTTGCGGCGTCGTCGAAGCTCTCGCTGGCGAAAAGACCGTCGTTGGTTTCGAGGTAGAACTCCAGGCGGCGTTGGTGCAGCCAGTCGACCAGGGCGCGGCACTGGTCGCCGCTGAGGGTCTGGTGCAGGACGACCTCGCCGGCGTCCTCGACGTAGCTGCCGTTGCCGCCGACCATGCCGTCGACGCCGATGTCCCACAGCATGTCGGGCATCTCCGCCTTGCTACGACCGGTGCACAGGTACACGCGGTGGCCCGCCGCGCGGGCGGCGCGGATGGCGGCCACAGCGGACTCGGGGAGGTGGTTGTGGTAGTCGACGAGCGTGCCGTCCACGTCGAGAAAGAGGATGCGGGACATGCGGTTCCTTCAGTTGAGCCAGGCTTCAGAGGCGGGACCGGTGAAGGTTGTCATGTGTACGATCGTACACAAAGTTGGCCCGGGTGTCCATCAGGACAACGGCCGAGGGACTGCAGGTGCTGGCCAGGGCTCCCTGCGGGGGTGCGGAATGGACGCTCACCAGATCCCGGGAAGGAGGCGGTGGCGCACCCGTCCGGTGTAGGCGATGTATCCGGGGAGGTTTCGCCGCAGCAACTTCTCCTCGGCGACGATTCGTGCCATGAGGGTCGGGAGGATCCCCAGCGCCGGGATCGTCGCCCAGTACGACCCGAGCGCCAGCGGCGTGGCCACCATGAATCCCAGCATGCCGAGGTACATGGGGTGGCGCACGATCGCGTACGGCCCGGTGTCGATGACCTGCTGGCCCTGCTCCACCTGGACGATGCGCGATGCGTAGGCGTTGACGCGCTGCGCCAGGAGTACCAGCACGTACGAGGCCAGGACGATGGCGTCGGCGAGGAGCACCACCGGGACGGGGACTTGCGACCACCCCCACCGGTGGTCGAAACCGGGCAATACGAAGGCGGCGACCATCAGGACGCCGGCGACCGAGACGATACCTACCTGCATCGGTTCCCTTTCGCGCAAGGCCATGCGGCGTGCGAGGAGGTCTGGGCTGTTCCGGTAGAACCAGACGGCAGCAGGAATGAGCGGCGCGTACAACACGACCAGATACGTCCAGGCCTCCCAATAGGCGAGGGTGCCTGCTGGCAGGAAGAGGCAGGCCATCATGACGGGGAGGGCCACGGCGAGGCGGAGTGCCACCTGGCCACGTAACCGGGACTTCGAGATCGACGAGGGGTCCATGGCAGTTCCTTCGACCTCTCCAGGCTAGCCCGTCCGATCCGGCGTGGCTTGCCGGCCGCTGGCGTGCGCGCCAGCCGACCGCGGCCATGACCCGGACGAGAGCTCGACGCGGCGAGGAGGGCGGCGGGGGGCAGAGGCCTGAGGTCGGGCCGACTCGGCGACCGGTTGGACGGCCCCCGCCCGGGGGGATGGGCAGGGGCCGCGGGGAGAACGTAGCAGGGTCAGCGATGCGCCGTCCGGGTTAGGTGGCGGTGTCAATCGAAAGGTTGATACCGCCGGCGCTGCAGTCACCCCCTCGACCCACGTCTGGACGGACGGGTCCGGCGTTGATTCAAAGCGTCGACGAGAGTCGCTACCATCGGTCGGAAGTAGGCATCGAGGCTTGCCCGAGCAACGGAAGAAGGCGACTGTGGCACCCGCGCCCCACGACGTTCCCAACAACGGCGCATCAGACTTCGGCGCCAATGACTGGCTGATCGAAGAGATGCGGGAGCGTTACCTCAGCGATCCGCGGTCGGTGGACGCGGTGTGGGCTGAGTACTTCCGCGCCCACCCCGAACAGAGTGCGGTGGAGAACGCGGTGACGCCGACAGCCCCGACCACCGACGCGCCCGAGCCCTCGTCGGGGGAGTCCGAACGCCCCATCCCCGGGGAGGCGCCCTCGGGCCTGGAGGCGCCACGCGCCACGGTGGAGCCCCGGACCGTGCAGCACGACACCGCCCCCGAGAGCCCGGGATCGGGCAAAGGGGTCTCGCCTGACATGCCGCGCGTCACGGTGCCCCGTGTGCCGAAGACCCGCGAGTCGATCCGGACGCCGTTGCGCGGTGCCCAGATGCGGACGGCGCAGAACATGGACGCCTCGCTGGCCATCCCGACCGCGACCAGCGTGCGCGATGTGCCGATGAAGCTGGCCATCGATCAGCGGCACATGATCAACGACCACCTGGCCAGGTCCACCGGCGGGAAGATCTCCTTCACCCACCTGATCGGCTACGCCATGGTCCAGGCGCTCAAAGCGATGCCGGAGATGAACAACTCCTTCGAGGTGGTCGACGGGCGTCCGACACTCGTGACTCCACCGTCGATCAACCTGGGTTTGGCCGTCGACGTGACCAAGGCGGACGGGTCCAGGCAGTTGCTGGTGCCCAATATCAAGGGCTGCGAGGAACTCGATTTCGCCGAGTTCTGGAGGGCCTACGAGTCGCTGGTCGGGATGGCCCGCCGGAATGCCCTGGCGGCCGACGATTTCGCCGGCACGACAGCGACGCTGACCAACCCGGGGGGCATTGGCACGAACCACTCGGTGCCGAGGCTGATGGCCGGCCAGGGCGTCATCCTCGGGGTCGGTGCCATCGACTACCCGCCGGAATTCCAGGGCTCGAGCCTGGCCAGGACCACCCAACTGGGGGTCTCCAAAGTGACCACGCTGACGTCAACCTATGACCACCGTGTCATCCAGGGCGCCCAGTCCGGCGAATTCCTCAAACGCATCCACGAACTCCTGATCGGCAAGCACGGTTTCTACGACGGGATCTTCTCGGCGCTGCGGGTGCCCTACACCCCCATCCGATGGGCCACCGACGTCTCCGACGACCGTCCGTGGTCCATCCCGCGCACGGCTCGGGTGTTCTCGCTGATCAGCGCCTACCGCAATCTGGGCCATTTCATGGCCGATATCGACCCGCTGGAGTACCGGCAGCGAACCCACCCCGAGCTGGCGATCGAGCACCACGGACTGACCCTGTGGGATCTGGATCGCGAGTTCCCGGTCGGCACTTTCGGCGGTCGGGACGGCCAGGTCATGACGATGCGCGCCATTCTGGCCATGCTGCGCGGGTCCTACTGCCGCACCATCGGCGTCGAGTACATGCACATCTCCGACAACGAGCAGCGAGCCTGGATCCAGGAACGCTTCGAACGGCCGCATGTGCCCTGGCCGCGCGAGGAACACCTACGCATTCTGGACAAGCTGAACGAAGCGGAGATCTTCGAGACCTTCCTGCAGACCAAGTTCGTCGGCCAGAAGCGGTTCAGTCTCGAAGGAGCTGAATCGGCCATCGTGTTCCTGGACGAGCTCTGCGAACAGGCCGCCGACGCGGGCCTGGATGAGGCCATCATCGGAATGCCACACCGCGGCCGGCTCAACGTTCTGGCCAACATCGTGGGCAAGTCCTACGGCCAGATCTTCCGCGAGTTCGATGGCAACATCGACCCGCGCCAGGCCCTCGGTAGTGGCGATGTGAAGTATCACCTCGGTTCTGAGGGTCGGTTCACCGCGATGAGCGGCCGCACGATCAAGACCTCGGTGGCGGCCAACCCCAGTCACCTCGAAGCGGTCAATCCAGTGGTCGGGGGCATCGCCCGGGCCAAGCTGGACCAGCTGGGGGCCGCCGGCCCCTATCCGGTGCTGCCGATCCTGCTCCACGGCGACGCCGCGTTCGCCGGCCAGGGCGTGGTCTACGAGACCCTCCAGATGAGCCAGTTGCGGGCCTTCAAGACCGGCGGCACCGTCCACCTGGTGGTCAACAACCAGGTCGGTTTCACCACCGCGCCCATCGAGTCACGCTCCTCGGTCTACTGCACCGATGTGGCCAAGACCGTCCAGTCGCCGATCTTCCACGTCAACGGCGACGACCCCGAGGCGGTCGCGCGAGTGGCCCAGCTCGCCTTCGACTTCCGGCAGCGGTTCAACAAGGACGTGGTCATCGACCTGGTCTGCTACCGGCGCCGCGGCCACAACGAAGGCGACGATCCGAGCTTCACCCAGCCGGCCATGTACGACCTCATCGAGCAGAAGCGCAGCGTCCGCAAGCTCTACACCGAAGCGCTGATCGGACGCGGTGACATCTCCACCGACGATGCCGAGCAGGTCATCGCCAAGTTCCGCGATCGGCTGGAGGGGGTGTTCAAGGAGGTCCGCCAGGACACCGGCGATGACGAGAGCTACCGCAAGGCGCCCTACTACCCGCCGAAGCTCGGCAAGGACAGGGGGACGGCGATCACGTCGGACATCCTGGACGCGGTCGCCACGGCGCACCTGGCCTTCCCGGAGGGGTTCTCCATCCACCCGAAGGTCCTCCCACAACTCCAGCGCCGCGCCGAGTCGATCCGAACCGGCCCCATCGACTGGGCCACCGCTGAGCTGCTGGCGTTCGGCTCGCTGTTGATGGAGGGACGTCCGGTCCGCCTCGTCGGTCAGGATTCCCGGCGCGGCACCTTCTCCCAGCGGTTTGCGGCCGTGGTGGACCGGGTGACCAACGAGGAATGGGTCCCCCTGAAGCACCTGTCCGAGTCCCAAGGGCAGTTCCACGTCTACGACTCGTTGCTGAGCGAGTACGCCGCGATGGGATTCGAGTACGGCTACTCGGTCGCTGCGCCGGACGCTCTGGTCTGCTGGGAGGGCCAGTTCGGCGACTTCGCCAACGGGGCGCAGACCATCTCGGATGAGTTCATCGCGTCGGGGAATGCCAAGTGGACCCAGAAGTCGGGAGTGGTGCTGCTCCTCCCCCACGGCTACGAGGGTCAGGGTCCCGATCACTCCTCGGCCCGTCTGGAGCGTTGGCTGTCGCTGTGCTCGGAAGGGGCTCTGGCGGTGTGCCAGCCTTCCACGCCGGCCAGCTACTTCCACCTGCTGCGGACCCACGCGTATGTGAACTGGCACCGTCCGGTCGTCGTGGCCACCCCGAAGTCGATGTTGCGCAACAAGATGGCGGTCTCCTCGGTCGAGGAGTTCACTCGCGGACGGTGGCAGCCGGCTATGGGCGATCCGACCATCACCGATCACGCGGCGGTCGAGCGCATCGTGCTCTGCTCGGGCAAGATCCGCTGGGAACTCGTCACAGCCCGGCAACAAGCCGGCCTCGATGGGAAGGTCGCGATCCTGCCGCTGGAACGCCTCTACCCGTTGCCGGCCCGTGAATTGGCCGCGGAGCTCGCCAGATACCCGCACGTCAGCGACATCCGCTATGTCCAGGACGAGCCTGAGAACCAGGGTGCGTGGTGGTTCCTGCAGCTGTACCTGCCGGAGGCCATCGCGGCCTTCCTACCGGGATACCGCCTGGCCATGTCCGGGATCACCCGGCCAGCCGCTTCGGCGCCCTCGGTGGGATCGCTCAAGGTGCACACCGCCCAGGAGTCGGATCTGCTCGAGCGTGCCCTGGCAGGTTGAGATGTACTTCACCGACCGAGGGATCGAGGAGTTGGAGCACCGGCGCGGCGACGAGGAGGTTACGATCGGCTGGCTGGCCGAGCAGCTGCGATTCTTCGTGGACGCGCACCCCGAGTTCGAGACGGCCATCGAACGGCTGGCCACCTGGATGGCCCGCCTGGACGACGAGGAGGATTAGCCATGCAACAGCGCGTCACCGAGGCGTTCGAGTCTCTCGTCGGGAGCCGGCCCGCCGGGGTCTGGGCCGCGCCGGGCCGGATCAACCTGATCGGCGAGCACACCGACTACAACGATGGCTTTGTGCTCCCGTTCGCGATTCCCCAAGCCGCCTGGATCGCCGCTTCCCGGCGCGATGACCGACGGTGGCGTTTCACGTCGCTCGACCTGGACGAAACCGTTGAGGTCGGCCCGGAGGGTCTCATCCCCGGCACGCCCGGCTGGCACTCCTACCTCGCCGGTGTGGTGTGGGCACTGCAGCAGGCCGGGCATCTCGTCGGTGGCGCCGACATGGTCATGAGTTCTGACGTTCCCATCGGCGCGGGGCTATCGTCTTCGGCTGCGATCGAGTGCGCCGCCTTGACGGCGCTGTGCGATCTGTATGAGGTCGAGATCGCGGGCATGGATCGGGCGCGGTTGGCGCGCGTCGCTGAGAACGCCTATGTGGGTGCCCCCACCGGGCTCATGGACCAGGCGGCCTCCACGCTCTGCGTGGCTGATCACGCGCTCTTCCTCGACTGCCGGACGCTGCAGACACGTCAGGTGCCCTTGGACGTCACCAGCGCGGGCCTGGAGATCCTGGTCGTCGACACGAAGACACGGCACAGCCACGTCGACGGTGAGTACTCGGCCCGTCGCGCCTCCTGCGAGGCCGCGTGCCGGATTCTCGGTGTCCCCGCGCTTCGCGACGTCACCGACCTGACGTCGGCCGTGTCAGGGCTTCCGGAGGTGGAGGCGAAGCGGGTGCGCCATGTCGTCACCGAGGACGATCGGGTGCTGGCCAGCGTCGAGGCCCTGGACGCCGGTGATTTCCACAGGCTCGGTGAGCTCATGACGGCTTCTCACGTGTCGATGCGTGACGACTACGAGATCACCGTGCCGACCGTCGACCTTGCCGTCGAGGTTGCCCTGGCCAACGGTGCGCTGGGCGCTCGGATGACCGGTGGCGGGTTCGGCGGGTGTGTGTTGGCCCTCACGCCATCGGAGCAGGTCGCGTCGATTGGTGCGGCCGTGGCCGACGCCTTCGCGGCAGCGGGTTTCGACGCGCCGGCGTGGTTCGTCGGACATCCTTCCTCGGGCGCGCGCCGGGTCAGCTGAGCCGTCCCGAAACTCGATCCAACGCCCGGCTGGTGGACGGGAGAGAGACGCCGACCACGGTCACCACTGCGATCACCAGGACCAGCCAGGCGATAGGAGTGTCTGCCACGTAGCTGGCCGCCACGGCGACGTTCAGGAGTCCGGCGGACAGGACCGGTCCTCGCGCGAAGCGACTGCGGCGCCACAACGCCCAGGCGGACGCGCCCACTGCCAGGCCGTAGCCGAGCAGGACGGCACCCACTCCGCCGCTGAACTGGCCGTGCCCGGAAGCAAGAGACGCAACGGCGAGCCCCACCAGCAGCGCGGCCACCACGCCTGAACCGGCCGAGGCAGCCACCAGACCGACCGGACGGCTGGGAGCGGAGGACCGGGTTGCTGTCACACGGACAGCGTAGGCTGCCGGTCAGGAGAGGCGGCCACCAGCCGGACTTGAGCCAAACCGATGCATGGTCTTGTTATCTGGCGGTAATCTTGCCAATCTGGTTGGGGCGCAGGGGCATCCTGCGCCTTCAGATTGTGTACCGAGCAGGATCTGTCCTGCATGTGGGGAATCCCACCCTAAGGAGTTGTTCGACCCATGGACTGGCGCCACCGGGCTGCCTGCCTGACCGAGGATCCCGAGCTGTTCTTCCCGGTTGGGAACACCGGCCCGGCCTTGATGCAGATCGCCGAGGCGAAGAAGGTCTGCCGTCGCTGTGAGGTGCGCGAAGCCTGCCTGCAGTGGGCACTCGAGGCCGGCCAGGACCATGGCGTCTGGGGAGGTTTGAGCGAGGACGAGCGCCGGGCGATGAAGCGGCGGGCGGCGCGCTCGCGCGTCCGTACGAACTGAGGGCTGGCGGGTCGGCTACCCCAAGGGCACCCGGACGGTCGCCGTAGTGCCGTCGGTGTCGGATTCCAGGCGGAACTCCCCGCCCAGGTCGGCCACCAGGGTGCTGACGATGGACAGGCCCAGGTTCGTGGAGGATGTCAGGCTGAAGTCCTCCGGTAGCGGACGCCCTTCGTTCACGACTCGGACCACCAGTTCTCCCTGCTCCTGATGGGGTCGAACCATGACCTGACCGGCCTGAACGCCCAGGCCGTGCTCGATCGCGTTCTGGCACAGTTCGGTCAAGACCAGCGAGAGACTGGTCGCCACGTCGGCGGGCACATAGCCGAAGGACCCTTCGCGAACCATCCTGACCTTGCCGCCGGTGGCGGCCACGTCCACCACCATGCGTAGGAGACGGTCGGCCACGTCGTCGAACTTGACCGAGGTGTCGAAGTCCTGCGACAGGATCTCGTGGACGACGGCGATCGCGGCCACCCGCTTCATCGCGTCGGTCAGGGCACCCTTGGCGTCGGGCGAGGAGATGCGGCGGGCCTGCAGTCGCAGCAGGGCCGCCACCGTCTGCAGGTTGTTCTTGACCCGGTGGTGGATCTCACGGATGGTCGCATCCTTGGTGACCAGCTGACGCTCGCGGGAGCGCAGTTCGGTGGTGTCGCGGCACATGACGAGCAGGCCACAGGGCCCCTCTGCGCAGATCAGCGGCAGCACCCTGAGCCGGACGTTGGCCCCGGGCGTCTCGAGCTCTACCTCGCGGGACCCGGAAACCCGGCCCGCCAGGACCGCTGCCAGCGGACGTTCCACTGGGGCCCTGCCCACCTTGAGCAGGGACATGGTCACCGAGACGAAGGGCTCCCCCTGAAGATCGGCCTGGAGCCCGAGGCGGCGGTAGGCACTCAACGCGTTGGGGCTGGCGAAGGATACGATCCCGGCCTGACCGACCCTGATGGTGCCGTCACCCACCCTCGGGGAGACCCACGGCACGGGCTTGTCCCCCATGATCGGGAACTGGCGGCGCATCACCATGCCGGCGAGGATCTGGGCCGCTTCCAGGTAGGCGTCCTCCAGCGCCCCCGGTGCCCGCACCCCCATCTGGTTGGTGTGCATTTCCACGACACCGATGCAATGCTCCCCGTCGATGATCGGGATCGCTTGGACTGCGACCGGGATGCCGGCGTGCAGCTTGTTGCCGCTGGTGCAGGCGATGTCCCGCGACAGGTATGCCTCGGTCACCAGATGCTCAGGGTCGTAGGCGATCTCCTCCCCGATCACGACGTCCTCCAACGAGGTGGGCCCGGTCGTGGGACGGATCTGGGCGCAGGCCCAGAACACGTTGTCGTCGGCATCGGGAACCCACAGGATCAGGTCGGAGAAGGAGAGGTCAGCGAGGAGGGACCACTCCTCCACCAGCTGCTTGAGCCAGGCGCGCGCGGGTTCTTCAAGATCGGTGTGTTCGGCGATCACCTCGTCCATCGTCAGCACGGGCCCACCCTATTCCCGAGGCAAGGATTTGAGCTGCGTCGGGCGTCGCTGGCAGAATGGTCCTCCGCGCCGACTGGCGCCGAGACAACGACTCCGAGGAGACCGAGATGGGCAAAGGTGGCCGCAAGCGCCGTTCCCGCAGGAAGAACAGCGCGAACCACGGCAAACGCCCCAACGCCTGAGGCCCGCGCGCTGACTCTCGAACCCCCGCCTGGTGCGGGGGTTCGTGCTTGTCAGGGTCAGCCCTGGGTGGACTCGGTGATGACCACCGTGGTCTGGACGAAGCTCGCCCGAACCCGGGTTCGCAGGCTCTCGGGGGCCCGCTCGCTCGCGCAGCATCGACGGATCAGGACCCGGAGTGCCTCCTCCAGGTCGTAGCGGTCCAGGCACGGTTCGCAGGCGAGCAGATGCGCCCGGATCTCGGCCGCCTCCGCGTCGCTGATCTCGTGATCGTGGAACTCGTGGAGTCGGGCCAGGACGTGGGAACAGTCGCTCAACTCAGTCATTGACTGTCTCCTTGACGAGCCCGTTCTCGCGGGCGAAGTCTGCGAGGAGGGTGCGCAACTGGTTGCGCCCTCGGTTGAGTCGCGACATCACGGTGCCGATCGGAGTGCCCATGATTTCGGCGATCTCCTTGTAGGAGAAGCCCTCCACGTCGGCAAGGTAGACCGCGAGGCGGAAGTCGGGCGCGAGGGCGTTCATCGCGGTGGTGACTGCCGAGGTCGGGATCCTGTCCAGCGCATCCATCTCGGCCGTCCGGAGACCGTCGGATGTGTGCGACTCGGCGCGGGCCAGCTGCCAGTCCTCGATCGAGTCGCCGACCGAGATCTGCGGCTGCCGCTGCTTCTTCCGGTAGGCGTTGATGTAGGTGTTGGTCAGGATCCGGTACAGCCACGCCTTGAGGTTCGTTCCGGGGGTGAACTGGTGGAACGACGCGAAGGCCTTGGCGAACGTCTCCTGCACCAGGTCCTCGGCGTCAGCGGGATTACGGGTCATTCTCAGGGCGGCGCCGTAGAGCTGGTCGAGGTAGACCAGCGCGTCCTTCTCGAACCGGACGGCGCGCTCGGCCTCGGTCTCGACGGCGGCATGTTCGTCAAGGCCCAGGTCGTCGGGGAGTGTCGGCAGTGTCATCACGAACGAGCCTAGCGGCTGAGGTCTCAACCGCCGTCCGTCCTGCACCCTCGTGATCGTCGAAGTCACAAGCAGTAGAACCGGAGGCGACGGGTCACCTATTCCCCGACCAGGCCGGCCTCGGGCAACGGTGAGACCAGGTCCGGGCCGTTGTTGGCCACGCGGTTGACCCGCGTGGAAACCGGGTACGCCGTCAGGTGCGGAGCCGGCACGGCCAGGAGGGCCCGGGCGTCACTGGTCGACCTGGGATCGAGCCACGCGTCCCAGCTGCCAGGCGGGACGACCATCGGCATCCGATCGTGGATGCGTCCCACCTCATCCGTGGCCGTCGTGGTGATGATCGCCGCGGTCGTCAGCCAAGTCCCGTCCGGTGCCCGCCAGAACTCGTAGATCCCAGCCATCACCAGCAGCCCCGCATCGGCGGGGTGGATGAAGAACGGCTGCTTCAGCGGACGCCCCCGCGCATCGCTGCGCGCGGATGCGTACCACTCGTAGAAGCCGTCCGCCGGCAGCAGGCACCGACGTTGGGCGAAGGCCTTGCGGAAGGCGGGCTTGTCAGCGACGGTCTCCACCCGGGCGTTGATCATCCTGGCGGCGCCGGCGGCGTCTTTGGCCCACGAGGGCACCAACCCCCAGCGCAACGGCACGAGCTTGCGGACAACGACCGAGTCGTGCGCACGTTCGACGATCGCAGGGACCGGATCGGTCGGCGCCACGTTGTACGAAGGCGCGGGCAACGGACCCGCCACTTCGTCGACCTCGAAGGTCTCGACCAGCAGTTCCTGGCTGGCGGAGGCGGCATAGCGTCCGCACATGCGGCCAACCTACCTGGACACCGGCATGCTTGGCAGCCGGTCGCGATCGCGCTAGGAATAGTGCATGAGCCTTCTGCGTGCAGCCGCCCGGACAATGCTGGCCAGTTACTTCGTCGTGAACGGCCTGCGGGCCTACCGCCATCCCGAGGAGTTCGCTGCGGCCGCAGAGCCGCTCGCGGACCGTATCCTCCCGCTGGCCTCGTCCCTTCCGCCGAGCGCCGCGGCCTACCTGCCTGAGGACACCACGGGGCTGGTCAAAGCCTCCGGCGCCCTGCAGGTCCTCGGCGGGCTGAGCCTTGCCACCGGACTGGGCCGCAGGGTCGGGGCCGGGGCGCTGGCGGTCACGATGGTCCCCCACGTGGTGGCCGCCCTGCCCGGAAGGGCCAGGGGGGCTGAGCGGTCGGTCAAGCAGAGCCTGTTGACCAAGAACGTCGCCCTGTTGGGGGGTGTCCTGCTCGCGGCCCAGGACACCGAAGGCAAGCCGACGCTGGCCTGGCGCGCCCGCCTGCAGAAGCAGGTGCTGGCGCGCGAAGCCGAGCGTGCCAAGGTCCTGGCAGCGCGCCAGGCCAAGCTGGCCGCGAAGACCGCCAGGAAGTCGGTTGGCAAGACCCGCAAGGCGATCGAGGGCGTGCTGTCTTGATCCCCTGGGACGTCCCGGTCGCCGCCCGGCCGATCCATGCGACCGTCGCCGTCCCCGGCTCGAAGTCGGCGAGCGCCCGAGCCCTGGTGCTGGCCGCCATCGCTGATGGGCCCAGTGAGCTGGCGGGCCTGCTGGACGCCCGCGACACTCGCCTGATGCGCGATGCGTTGACGGCGCTGGGTGCGGCTGTGATGGACGCGGGCGACGCAACGGTGATGGTCCAGCCGATCACCGCGTTCCTGGCGGGCTCCCGCATCGACTGCGGGCTTTCGGGCACGGTCATGCGCTTCGTCCCAGCCCTGGCCGTGCTGGCGCCCGGCACCACGTGGTTCGAGGGCGACCCGGGGGCCGAACGGCGGCCGGTGGCGCCGCTGTTGGACGGGTTGCGGCATCTCGGGGCGGAGGTGGCCGGCTCCCGGCTGCCCTTCTCGGTCACCGGCCGCGCTCAGTTCGGCGGAGGTGAGGTGATCCTGGACTCCTCCTCGTCCAGCCAATTCGTCACCGCGCTGCTGCTCGCCGGGGCCCGTTACCGGCACGGGGTGCTGGTGCGACACCGAGGGCCCGACCTCCCTTCCCGACCTCACCTGAACATGACCGTAGCCATGCTGAGAGCCCGTGGGGTCGTCGTGGAGCAACCCGATCCGGACTCCTGGCGAGTGCTTCCGGGGCCCATCCGCGCCCTCACCGAACACGTGGAACCGGACCTCACCAACGCCGCCACGTTCGCCGCTGCGGCGATGGTGACCGGGGGTCGGGTGACGACCGGCTGGCCGAGTCAGTCGGTGCAGGCCGGAGGAGCCCTACTCGGCGTCCTGACGGCCTTCGGAGCGCGGGTGTCGATCGACGACCAACGGATCACGGTCGACGGGTCCGCTGGTCTGAAGGCCGCCGACGTCGACCTTCACGAGGTGAGCGAACTCACCTGTGTCGCCGCCGCCCTGGCCGCCCTGTCTCCCGGTCGGACCGTCCTCTCCGGGGTGGCGCACATCCGCGGCCACGAGACGGACCGTCTGGCTGCGCTGGCCCGGCAGATCAACGCACTGGGGGGACGGGTCACCGAGACCCGGGACGGACTGCTGATCGAGCCCTCACGCCTGCATGGCGGGGTCTGGGCGACCTACGCCGATCACCGGATGGCCCACGCGGGGGCACTGATCGGGCTGGCTGTCCCGGGCGTGCAACTCGATGACGTCGGCTGCACGTCGAAGACCCTGCCCGACTTCACCGGCTTGTGGCTGTCGATGGTGGGGGCGAACCGATGAGCCCGCAATATCGCGAATCGGTCACCGAGGACGTCCACGACCGGTACCGGCGGCCGGGCCGCGGAACACGGCCCCGCACCAAGGAGCGTCCGACCTACGAAGCGGCGATGCCCGGTTGGGTGGTCACGGTCGACCGGGGCCGCTACCGCTGCCTGCTTGCCGGAGGCGTGGCGGTCACCGCCACCAAGGCTCGCAGTCTCGGACGCAAGGGCGTGATCGTCGGAGATCGGGTCCGCCTGGTTGGGGACACCAGCGGCGCTGAGGGGACTCTGGCACGGATCGTTGAGGTCGCCGAGCGCGGCACGGTGCTGCGCAGGACCGCCGACGACAACGACCCCTCGGAACGCCCGATCGTGGCCAACGCCGACCAGTTGGTGATCGTCGCTGCGCTGGCCGACCCGCCGCCGCGACCCGGCATGATCGACCGGCTCCTGGTGGCCGCCTACGACGCCGGCCTCGAGCCCCTGCTGTGCCTGACCAAGGCAGACCTGGCCGCGCCGGACGGGCTGCGCGCGACGTACGCGCCGCTGGGGGTTCGGGTGATCGCGGTCGAGCCGAACGCGGACCTCGCCGAGCTGCGTGCGGTGCTGGCCGGCCACACCAGTGTGCTGGTGGGCCACTCGGGGGTGGGCAAGTCGACCCTGGTCAACGCCCTGATCCCCGGCGTGGACCGTCCCGTCGGCGACGTCAATGAGGTGACCGGTCGAGGTCGTCACACCTCCACTTCCGCGATCGCCCTGGCCCTCCCCGATGCCGGCGGCTGGGTCATCGACACACCCGGCGTCCGTTCGTTCGGACTCAGCCATGTCACGGCGGGATCGATCGTGTCCGCCTTTCCTGACCTGGCCGCCCTGGTGGACGACTGTCCGCGCGGGTGCCGGCACCAGGCCGGTGTGCTCGACTGTGCCCTGGACGAGGCGGTCGTGGACGGTCGCCTCGCCCCCGAGCGGCTTGATTCCTTCCGGCGCATGGAGGCGGCCTGGATGACCCCGCCGCACTGAGCCGCCGGGTCGCCGGTCGCGTGGTGGCTGGACGCTAGATTGGGCGCCATGCCCGACCAGAGCCTCCTTGACGACCTTCGCCTGGCCCACGTCCTTGCTGACCAGGCCGATTCAGTCACCATGAGCCGGTTCAAGGCCCACGACCTTCAGGTGAACGCCAAACCGGACCGGACGCCGGTCACCGATGCCGACACCCGTGTCGAGGACGCGGTTCGGGCCATGCTGGCCCGCACCCGCCCACGTGACGCCGTCGTCGGCGAGGAGCGCGACGACACGGGCTGGGGACCGAGGCGCTGGGTGATCGACCCGATCGACGGGACGGCCAACTTCCTGCGCGGAGTACCCGTCTGGGCCACTCTGATCGCGCTCATGGTCAAGGACCAGGTGATGGTCGGAGTCGTTTCTGCGCCCGCCCTCGCCCGGCGGTGGTGGGCCATCAAGGGCGGCGGAGCGTTCACCGGACGCAACCTGCTGCAAGCCGCACCGTGCCGCACCTCGGCGGTCGCGGCGGTTCCGGACGCTTCGTTCTCGTACAGCTCGATCGGAGGCTGGGTCGAGTCGGGACGCGGGCAGCAGTTCGTCGACCTGATGCGGGACTGCTGGCGGACGCGCGCCTACGGGGACTTCTGGAGCTACATGCTGGTCGCCGAAGGTGCGGTGGACATCGCCTGTGAGCCGGACCTGGCACTGCACGACATGGCGGCGGTCGACATCGTCGTGACCGAGGCGGGCGGTCGGTTCACCAACCTCGACGGCCTCCCAGGGCCTCACGGCCCCGGGGCGATTGCCACCAATGGCGTGCTTCACGATCTCGTGGTGGCCAGGCTCTCCCCCGGCGCCGCGCGTCCTTGACGGGGTGGCACCGGCGTCCGTGAGGTAGACAGCTTGGGCCGTCGGCGCTGTTATGGCTACGGTGGGCGGGTGTTTGACTCTCTAGAGCCCGTGAACCCCGCCGTCGAGGCCTCCGTGGCCGCTGATGAGACCGGGGTCCCCGCCCACCTCGGCCCAGCCAATCAGGCAACGCACCCCCTCGCCCTGGGTCCGGTGACCTCCCCCGCCCATTCCGTCGACGGCTTCGTCCGGGAGTTCCTCCGTGAACTCAACGGCGGCCAGGGCGTCGCCCTGTCACGGTCGACCGTGAACGACCAGTACCTCGCGCTGGCCCGGACCGTCCGGCACTATCTCATGGCCCGCTGGCTGGAGACGTCCCGCAAGCAGCGGGCGACACAGGCCAAGGCCGTCGGGTATCTCTCCGCGGAGTACCTGCTGGGCAGGCAGTTGGACAACGCGCTGCTGGCCACCGATCTGGGCGAGATCGTCACCAAGGGCCTGGCCGGCTGTGGCATCGACCTCGACACCCTGCGTGCGCAGGAGGTCGAGCCCGGGCTCGGCAACGGTGGCCTGGGCCGGCTCGCAGCCTGCTTCATCGATTCACTGGCGACGATGAGCGTGCCCTGCATCGGCTACGGCATCCGCTACGAATACGGCATCTTCCGTCAGACCTTCGTCGACGGCCGTCAGGTCGAAATGCCGGACTCCTGGTTGGCGTTGGGCTGCCCGTGGGAGTTCCCGCACCCGGAGGCTGCGGTCCAAGTGGACTTCGGCGGGCGCACCGAGACCTACCTCGACACAGACGGCGTGACGCGGAGTCGATGGATTCCGGACTGGAACGTCCTTGGCGTCCCCTACAACTACATGGTTCCCGGCTACCACAACGGGCGGGTGAACACGCTGCGGCTTTGGAGCGCCCAGGCCACCAAGGCCTTCGACCTGGAGATTTTCAACTCCGGGGACTACGCCCAAGCCGTCCGCGCCCAGACCTTCGCCGAGAACATCTCGAAGGTGCTCTACCCCGAGGACTCGACCCCTCAGGGCAAGGAGTTGCGCCTTCAGCAGCAATACTTCTTTGCCGCGTGCTCCTTGAGGGACTTCCTCGACCAGGTGCTCGAGCCGGGGTTCGATCTGCACCGACTCCCCGAACGGATCATCTTCCAGCTCAACGACACCCATCCCGTGATCGCGGTCCCGGAACTGATGCGCCTGCTGGTCGACGAGAACAAGTTCGACTGGGACGAGGCGTGGGACATCACGCGACGGTGCTTCGCCTACACCTGTCACACTCTGTTGCCGGAGGCGTTGGAGGTCTGGCCCACCGATCTGCTGGGCAGGCTCTTGCCGCGGCACCTGGAGATCATCTACAGGATCAACGAGGAGTTCCTCGCCGAGGTGCGTGCGGCCCACCCCGACGACGAGATGCGTGCCCGCCGGATGTCGATCATCGCCGATTACCCGGAGCGGGCGGTTCGGATGGCCTACCTGGCCACCGTCTCGGCCGTCAAGGTCAACGGCGTCGCCGAGCTCCACTCCGAATTGCTGCGCGACAAGGTGCTTTCGGCGTTCTCGGAGTACTGGCCGAAGAAGTTCACCAATGTCACCAACGGCGTCACGCCGCGGCGTTTCGTCCGGCTGGCGAACCCCACCCTGTCCGGGCTGATCACCGACGCGATCGGCACTGGTTGGGTGACCGACATGGAGCGTCTGCAGGAGTTGGAGATCTTCGCCGAGGATGAGGACTTCCGGGCGCAGTTCGCGGCCATGAAACGGAGCAACAAGGACATCCTCCGTTCCCTGCTCCTCGCACGGGACGGCATCGAGCTGCCCGAGGGTCACCTTCTCGATGTCATGGTGAAGCGGCTGCACGAGTACAAGCGCCAGACCCTCAAGGTCCTGCACATCGTGACCCTGTACGAGCAGGTCATCTCAGGCAAGGTCGCCGCCGAGGACCTGACTCCCCGCACTGTCGTGTTCGGGGCCAAGGCGGCTCCCGGATACCGGATGGCCAAGGACATCATCCGGCTCATCAACGCGGTGGGCAGGACGGTGAACAACGACCCGCGCGTGCAGGGCCGCTTGAAGGTCGCCTTCCCGGCCAACTACAACGTCACGCTCGCCGAGCGGCTCATCCCGGCTGCCGACCTGTCCGAGCAGATCTCCCTGGCGGGCATGGAAGCCTCCGGCACCGGCAACATGAAGTTCGCGATGAACGGGGCCCTCACCATCGGGACCGAGGACGGTGCGAACATCGAGATCCGACGGCTCGTCGGAGACGACCACTTCTTCCACTTCGGGCTGCTCGAGCCCGACGTCGCCGCCGTCCACGCGGCGGGATATCGGCCCAGCGAGTTCTACGAGCAGAACCCGCAACTCAAGGCCACGCTGGACCTCATCGCTTCGGGCGCCTTCTCCGAGGGGGACCCGGGAGCGTTCGAGCCTGTGGTGTCGAACCTGCTGTACTACGACAGGTTCCTGGCCCTGGCCGACTTCCAGGCGTATCTGGACGCCCAGGGGCGCGTGGAGGAGGCCTACGCGAACCAGGAGGCCTGGACCCGATCGGCGGTGCTCAATGTTGCCCGGACGGGGTTCTTCTCCTCCGACCGGTCGATGCGCGACTACATGAAGAACATCTGGGGGGTCACGCCGGTCGCGTGACGCCGTTCGGGGCTCAGGGACTGATCCGGATCCGAGGGACCGCGGCCCACAAGGCCCGGGTGTAGGGGGACTCCGGTCGGGAGAACACCCGATCGCAGTCCCCCTGTTCTTCGATCCGCCCCTCGCGCAGCACCACCACTCGATCACACAGGTGGCGGACGACCATCAGGTCGTGGCTCACGAGCACCAACGTCAGCCGCTGGCTGCGGACCAGGTCGCTGAGGAGGTTGATCACCTGGGCGCGTACGGACACGTCGAGGGCCGTGACCGGCTCGTCGGCGATCAGCACCTGCGGGCGGGGAGCCAGCGCCCGGGCAAGGGCGATTCGTTGGCGTTGCCCCCCGGAGAACTCGTGGGGAAACCGGTCTGCCAGGTCCAGCGGGAGACCGACCGCGGCCATGACCTCCGCCAGGCGTTCGCGGTGGTCGACCGGGTCGGGGAATTGGCGTCGGACAATTCGCGAGCGGAGCGGCTCGGTGATGATCTGGGCCACCCGCATCCGCGGATCCAGCGAGGCCCGCGGATCTTGGAAGACAGGTTGCACAGAAGCCCTCAGGTGGCCGAGGCGCCGTTCGGGCAGGCCGGACACCACCTCGCCGTCGAACAGGACCTGGCCACCGGTCGGACGGTCCAAGGCGGCCAGCAAGCGGACCAGGGTGGACTTCCCCGACCCCGATTCGCCGACGATCCCCACCCGGTCTCCAGCCTCGACGGCCAGGTCGATGCCGTCCAGGGCGTGGACTCGCGCCGAGCCGTGGCGGAACGTCCGGCTCAGTGCGCGAGCCTCGAACACGGGGGTGCTCACCGGACCCGCGCCCTCTCGTCCCAGAAGTCCTCCACGACGGGCAGGCGCGCACCCGGCGCGACCAGATCCAGTCGTGCGGTGGCGACCAGCCCTTTGGTGTAGGGGTGGTCCGGCTCGGTGAACAGCTTGCCGACCGAGCCCTGCTCGACCACACGACCGTCGAGCATCACCAACACCCGAGAACAGACCTGGGAGACCACTGCCAGGTCGTGGCTGATGAACAGGCAGGCAGCCCCCCAAGCGTCGAGCACGCGGTCCAACACCTCCAGCACCCGGGCCTGAACCGTGACATCGAGCGCGGTCGTCGGTTCGTCGCAGATGATCAGCTCCGGGCGGTTCAGCAGGGCCATCGCCAACACGACGCGCTGCCGCTGCCCCCCGGACAGCTGGTGCGGGAACGCGTCGGCCACCCGCTCCGGATCGGCGAGTCCGACATCGCCCAGCATGGTCACGACCTGCCGTCTGGCAGGGCCGCCGGTGGTGCGGGCGTGCAGTCGCAGGACTTCGGCGACCTGCCGGCCCACGCGCATGGTGGGGTCCAGCGCCGTCATCGGTTCCTGGAACACCATGGTCATGGAGTTGCCACGGAGTTGGGACAGTTCGTGATCGGACAGTCCGAGCAGCTCCCGGCCGCGGAGCCGGATCGATCCTCGTACGTGCGCTGTCTCCGGCAGGAGCCCCATCAAGGCCAATGCGGTGACGCTCTTGCCTGACCCCGATTCGCCGATCACGCCCAGCCGCTGGCCCTCCCCCAGCTCGAAGGACACCTCGGTGACCGCCGGCCTGCGCCGACGACCGAAATCGACTGAGAGGCCCCGCACCTCGAGCAGGGTCATGACACCTCCCGCAGGCGCGGGTCGAGCTGGTCACGCAGTCCGTCCCCGAGAAGGTTGAACCCGAGCACGGCCACGGCGATCGCCAAGCCGGGCCACAGCGCCTGCAGGGGGTCGACGAACAGGAACTGCTGTGCGTCCCTCAGCATGCGGCCCCAGGTCGGTGTCGGCGGCGGGGTGGCGAGCCCCAGGTAGCTGAGGGCGGCCTCGGCCAGGATCGCCAGCGCGAACGCGACCGAGGCCTGGACCCCAACGACAGGGGCGATGTTGGGGGCGACGTGCCGCGAGGCGATGCCCCAGGCCGAGGTGCCGCAGGCACGGGCGGCCAGGACATAGTCGCCGGCCATCACCTGCAACGTCCCCGCCCGTGCGATCCGCGCGAACGCGGGGATGGTGGCGGCGCCGATGGCCACCATCGCCGTCCAGGTGGACGCGCCGAACGCGGCCGCCAGAACAATGGCCAGGAGCAGGGCGGGAAAGGCGTAGGCGATGTCGGTGGCGCGCATCAGCGCCTCAGAAATCCAACCGCCGGCCTGCCCGGCGGCCATGCCGAGCGGGACTCCCAGCAGGGCAGCGATCCCCACCGAGACGATGCCGACCACCAGACACGTCCGGGCTCCCACCATCAGCCGGCTGAGGATGTCGATGCCGAAACCGTCGGTGCCCAGCAGATGCGGCCAGCCGGGGCCGAGCAACCGGTCTGCGGGCACCACACGAATCGGATCGAACGGTGTCCAGACAAGGGACACCCCGGCAGCAAGGACCACGAGCAGGACCAGGGCCAGGCCGATCACCAGACCGGCCCGCTTCACGACGGCCCCTCCGCGCTTGCGCGCTGTCGCGGGTCTATCAGGAGGTAGGAGAAGTCGACCACGGCGTTGATGAGCAGGACGGCCAGGACCAGGAACATAACGGTGCCCTGCACCACCATCAGATCGCGCTGCGAAACGGCGGTCAGCAGCAGCGAACCCAGGCCGGGCAGTGTGAAGACGGATTCCACCACGATGGCGCCGACAAGGACGGCTGACAGCTGCAGTCCCAGGACCGTGACCAGGGACATCGCGGCGTTGCGCAGGCCGTGACGCATCATGGCGCGCATCGGCGTCCAGCCGACGGCCCGCGCGGTGCGGTAGTAGTCCTCATTGAGCACCTCGATGAACGAGGAACGGGCGTAGCGCAGGAGCACAGCTCCCTGGACCAGGGCCAGCGACATCGCCGGCAGGAGCATGTGCGCTGCCCACTGTCCTGGGTCGCTGGAGAATTCGACGTAGCCGTTGGCCGGCAGCCATCGAAGGTGCACGGAAAACACCAGGACCAGCAGAATCCCACCCCAGAAGACGGGAATCGCCATGCCCACCTGGGCCAGGGCGTTGATCGCAAAGCCCTGCCAATGTCGGCGCTTCAGCGCTGCGATCATGCCAGCCGGCAGAGCGAGCACCAGCGAGCCGAGGATGCCGAGGGTGACCAGCCACAAGGTCACGCCGATTCGAGGCAGCAGCAGGCCGAGCACCGGGTCGCCGCTGAGGAAGGACCGTCCGAAGTCGCCGACCACGAGGCCACCGAGCCACTCCAGGTACCGGACCGGAATCGGACGGTCCAGGCCCAGCTGGCGGCGCAGTTCGTCCACCGCCTCCGGGGTGGCGTCGGTGCCCAGAAGTACCTGGGCGACGTCTCCGGGCAGGGCCGAGGTCAGTGCGAAGACGAGCACGGAGGCTCCCAGCAGGCTGACGGCGAAGACGCCCAGCCTGCGCAGGATCCGAACCGAGACGACCACGGGTGCGCCGATGGTCAGCGGCTGGCGATGGTGGTGAGGTCGAAGCTCAGGGTGGTGGCGTTCTGGGCAACGCCCGTCACCGTGGCCTTGGTGATGACGAGGTTGGGGAGGGCGAACAGCCAGATCGCGGCCGCGTCGGTGGCCAGGTAGCGGGCGGCGGCCTTCATCGCCGGTACGACGTCATCCTGCGCGGCTTGATCGGCGGCGAGGTACAGCGCGCTGAACTTCTCGTCGCCGTAGTGCCAGTAGTACTTCTTGTTGGCGAACTTGCCGATGTCGCGGGCCTCCACGTGGGCGACGATGGTCAGGTCGTAGTCGCCCTTGGTCAGCACCTCAGCGATCCACCGGGAGAACTCCAGCTCCTCGATGGTCGCCTTGACCCCGACGTCGCGCAGTTGGCTGGCCACGAATTGCGCCGATTTCACCGCGTACGGGATCACCGGTACGCGGAGTCGGAGAGTCAGGCCGGAAGCGTAGCCGGCATCCTTCAACAGTTTCTTGGCGCGGTCGGGATTGAACGGATTCGTCCCGGAGAGGTCTTCATACCACGGGTCCGTCGGCACGGCCATCGAGCCGATCAGGGTGCCCTGACCGTTCCAGACGGTGTCCATCAGCGCTTTGCGGTCGATCGCCATGGTCAGCGCCTTGCGCACGTCGAGCTTGGCCAGTGCCTTGTTCTGATGGTTCAGCCCGAGGACGACTTCCCCGTTCGTGGTCCCGGTGATGGTGGTGAACCGGGACGGGTCGGCGAACTGTGCAAGGGCGTCCGGCGCCTGGAGATTGGAGATGATGTCGAGGTCGCCCGACAGCATGGACGCGTTCATGGCATTGGGATCGCTGAAGTAGCGGAAGGTCACCTCGTCGAACCTGGCGGGAGTGCCCCAGTAGCTCGGGTTGCGGGCCAGCACGACGCTCTGGCCCTTGTGCAGCGCGCCGAGGGCGTACGGCCCTGATCCGGCCGTGACTGAGGTGAGGTCCTCCCCGGCGGAGGGGTCGACCATCATCCCCAGAGTCGAGGACATGTCATAGAGCCACATCGCCGAGGCCCGCTTCAGGCGGATCACTACCCTGTCCTCCGCAGGAGCTTCGGCCCCCTCGACCACGGCCAACTGCGCCTTGAGTGTCTCGGTGAGCTTCGGGTCGCCGAGCAGGCGGTTGACGTTGTCCACCACTGCCTGGCCGGTGATCGACGCACCCGAGGCGAACTTGGCGGCCGGGTTGAGGTGGAAGGTGTACGCGCGACGGTTGGCGCTGACCTCCCACGCCTGCGCCAGCAGCGGGCGCAGTTCGCCGTCGGAATCGACCTTCACCAGCGTCTCGTAGACGTTGTAGAGCAGGACCTGGGGAATTGAGGCGGCCGTGTTGTGGAACGGGTCCATCGAGGCCGGCTCGAGGGTGGCGCCCACCACTAGCGTGTGCCGCGGTGCGACCGGGGATGGCGTCGTGCCTGGCGTGCAACCCACGGTTGCCCAGACCATCAGCGCCAGGAGGCCTGCAACGACGGCTCGGGCGCGTCCGGTCCGGCGGACGGTCATGCGCGATGCCCGGTTGTCCATGGGGCCTCCAGGGGGTCGGCCTCGCGACGCGAGGGAGCGCCGAAATTCTAGCCGGACAAGGTGGGATCACGACGCAGTGCGCGGCCGAGAGGGCAGGCTCTCCGGGGCTGTAGTTGCCGCCCCTGTCCTACCGGCGTGCGCAGTCCGTAGACTTGACTCGGTCCGGTGCCTCGGCGTCGGCCGCACCCCATCGGCACGGCTTCTGCGTGGGAGAAGATGCGAGAACTGGACCTAATCGCGGTCATCGGCCCCGGGCGCCTCGGGACCGCCCTGGCCGCCGCCCTGCGGGCGAGCGGTTGCGCTGTCGAGGGTCCGCTCGGCCGTGGCCAGACACCCTCGGCGGAGGTGACCACCGTGCTGCTGTGCGTTCCGGACGCGGAGATCACAGCGGCTGCGGACGCGGTGCCACCAGGGCCGCTGGTGGGCCACTGCTCGGGCGCCACCACGCTGGAGCCGCTGCGGGGACACCGCGCCTTCTCGCTGCACCCGCTGATGACGGTGCCGGCTGAGGGCCCCACCACCTTCGCCGGAGCCACAGCTGCGGTTGCCGGCCATCCGGCTGCGGCTGAACTGGCCCTGCGACTGGGCATGGAGCCTGTCCTGGTGCCTGACGAGAGTCGGGCCGCCTACCACGCGGCCGCCTGCATGGCGTCCAACTTCCTCGTCACGCTGGAGTGCGCGGCTGAGCGGATCGCCGCGTCCGCGGGGCTTGCGCGTCACCGCCTGTTCCCCCTTGTCCGCGCCACGGTGGAAAACTGGGAGCGGCTCGGCGCACAGGCGCTGACCGGTCCGATCGCTCGCGGTGACCAGGAGACCGTGGAACGTCATCGAACCGCCCTGCGCGACCGTGCGCCGGACCTGCTGCCCCTGTACGACGTCCTTGCTGAGGTGACCGCCCATGAGAATCCTGCGTGACATTGCCGAGGTCCGCTCCGCCGTTGCCGGGCGCGGATCGGTCGGGCTGGTGCCGACCATGGGCGCCTTCCATGAGGGGCACCTGTCCCTGATCCGTGCGGCGCGGCAGGCCTGCGAAGTGGTCGTGGTCTGGCTGTTCGTCAACCCCACACAGTTCAACGAGTCCGCGGATCTGGTCGGCTACCCGCGGGACGAGGCCCGGGACGCTGCTCTGGCCGCCTCCTGTGGCGCCGACATCCTCTTCGCCCCGGAGGTGTCCACCGTCTACCCCGAGGGGTTCGCGACCGCGGTCACCGTCGCGGGTCTGGGCGACATCCTCGAAGGCGCCCACCGTCCGGGCCATTTCGCCGGGGTGGCGACGGTGGTGGCCAAGATGCTGAACATGGTCGGGCCTGACATCGCCTTCTTCGGGGCCAAGGACGCCCAGCAGGTCGCGGTGGTCCGCCGAATGGTGGCCGATCTCGACATCCCCACCCGCATCCAGGTCCTGCCCACTGTTCGGGAGTCGGACGGCCTGGCCATGAGCAGCCGCAACGTCCGGCTCGACTCCGACGAGCGGCGACGAGCCCTGGCCATCAGCCGAGGCCTGGCCGCCGCCAGAGACGCCGTGCGAGCCGGTGAACGCGACGCAGGCGTCCTGCGCGGCCTGGTCGACAACGAACTGGCCGGCGCCGCGATTCAGCCGGAGTACGTCGTGGTCATCGACCCGGCGAGCTTCGCTCCGGTCGAGGTCGTCGACCGCGCTACCCTGATCGCCGTCGCGGCCCGCGTCGGCACGACCCGTCTGATCGACAACATCGAGGTGACCCCATGATGCGGACCATGCTCAAGAGCAAGATCCACCGAGCCACCATCACCGACTCCGACCTGCACTACGTGGGCTCGATCACCATCGACCCGGACCTACTGGAGGCGGCCGACATCCTCAACTACGAGCAGGTGAGCGTGGTGGACGTCGACAACGGAGCCCGTTTCGAGACCTACACGATCCCGGGTGTGCGTGGATCACGCGAGATCAAGGTCAATGGAGCCGCGGCTCGGTTGGTGCACACCGGCGACACGGTCATCGTCATCTCCTATGGTCAGTACGACCCCGACGACATGGCCCGCTACGAGCCGGTCGTCGTCCACGTCGACCGGGAGAATCGGATCATCCAGATCGACGCCGACGTCGCGTCCCTGCCCACCACCGACGAGGACTGAGGGTCGCCATGTCGAGCGGACGACGCCATCTGGACCCCCGCAAGCCCGTCTCCCTGCTGAGCCTCGCCGAGAAGAAGGCAGCGGGCGAGCCCATCGTGATGATCACGGCCTACGACCATCCCAGCGCGCTCATCGCCGAGGAGGTCGGGGTGGACCTGGTCCTGGTAGGTGACTCGGCGGCCAACGTGGTGCTCGGCTACGACACCACGATCCCTGTGACTGTGGACGAGATGCTGGTGCTCACCCGGGCGGTCCGCCGCGGCCTGACCACACCGATGCTGGTGGCGGACCTTCCGTTCGGCTCCTACGAGGTCACCAACGAGCAGGCGGTGCTGACCTCGCAGCGCTTCATCAAGGAGGGCGGCGCGGATGCGGTCAAGCTCGAGCGCGGCGGAGCCTCGGTCGATAGGGCGCGTGCGATCGTCGAAGCCGGGATCCCGGTGGTCGGCCACGTCGGGCTCACCCCCCAGACCGCCACGTCGCTGGGCGGGTTCAAGGTGCAGGGACGCAGCGCCGACCACGCTGAACAGATGATCGCCGATGCCATCCGCCTGCAGGAAGCCGGTTGTTTCGCGATCGTCTTCGAGGCGGTGCCCGCCCAGGTCACCGAACTGGCGGTGCCGCTGCTGGACTGCATCGTGATCGGGATCGGTGCCGGCGGGTCCACCGACGGCCAGGTGCTGGTCTGGCACGACCTGCTCGGGCTGCACAGTGGTCGGGTCGCCAAATTCGTCCGCCAGTTCGCCCAGCTGCGGCCCGCGATGGTGCGCGGGGTCACGGCTTACGCGGACGCGGTGCGTTCGGGCGAATTCCCGTCCGCCGAACACACCTACGCGATCCCCGCCGAGGAGCTGTCCGACCTTCGAAACCGCTTGGCCCCCGGCGGCGGCGAGCCGACCGCTTGATGCTGATTTGGCCTGTGCGGCGTGGTCACCTACTATGGAGACACCGACGCGGGGTGGAGCAGCTCGGTAGCTCGCTGGGCTCATAACCCAGAGGTCATAGGTTCAAATCCTATCCCCGCTACGAAGAACAACCCGCTCTTGGCCAGGGATGACACCCAAGCCGAGAGCGGGTCTTTGTTGTGCTGCGCAAACCTTGTGGAATCGCGCACCGACAGGCCTTGCTGATGCCACCGGGGTGAGAGTCGCGCACTGCACGAGGCTTCGATCCACGTTCCCATCGCGGTGTTGGGACGCCGGGGTGACAATGGGTAGCGTGACCGCACCGTCGCCGATCTCCGCGGACCTGCTGCATTCACCGTGCAGGCTCACCGAACTGGCCTTCAACACCACCGCCGATCTTGATGGGCTGCCTGAGGTCCCTGGGGTCCTCGGGCAGGACCGCGCGCTGGAGGCTGTGGAATTGGGCGTCGGGCTCCGGTCGCCCGCGGGCAACCTCTTCGTGCTGGGCCCTGCGGGCGTCGGCAAGCGGACCATGGTGCAGGCCGTCGTCGGGGCGCGGGCAGCGACGGACGCCGGCCCGGCCGACTGGTGCTATGTGAACAATTTCTCCCAGTTGCATCGACCTCATGCCCTGCGGCTCCCTCGCGGATTGGCGATCGGCTTCCGGCGCCACGTCCGCCAGTTCGCCGAGGACGTCCGGGCGTCCATTCCGGCATTGTTCGAATCCGACGAGTACCGCAATCGTGCCGAGCAGATCGACACCGAGGTCACCGAACGCCAGCACGAGGCATTCCAGGCGCTCGGGGAGGAGGCGCTGCTGCAGCGGATCGCCCTCGTTCACACCCCCGCCGGGTTCTCGTTGGCGCCGATGACCGGCGAGGAGGTCATGAGCCCGGAGCAGTTCGGGCAGCTCCCTGACGAGGAGCGCGAACGCATCGAGGCGAACCTCAAGGCATTGCAGGACCGCCTGCAGAAGGTCATTCGCCACGTCCAACAACTGCAGAAGGAGAAGCGTTCCCGGATCAAGGAGCTGGGCCAGGAGATGTGCTCGGTGACGGTCGGCAGCCACATCGACGAACTGCGGCAGGTCTATGCCGAGCTCCCCGAAGTGGTGGCCTTCCTGGGTGAGATGCAGGCCGACGTGCTAGAGAACCTCGACGAGTTCCGGCGCCCCCCCGAGGCCGAGGCGACTCCGTTCGGGCTGCCGTCGGACTCCTCGTTCTTCGAACGGTACGACGTCAACGTCCTGGTGGGCGCGGACTCCGGCGCCGGCGGCTCCCCGGTGGTCAGCGAGGACCACCCGACCTATCCGAACCTGCTGGGACGGGTGGAGTACCTGGCCCGCTTCGGGACGTTGGTGACCGACTTCAACCAGATCAAGCCGGGTGCCCTTCACCGCGCCAACGGCGGCTACCTGTTGCTCGACGCCCAGCGCCTGCTCAGCCAGCCGCTCTCCTGGGACGGGCTGAAGCGTGCCTTGCGCACCAGGGAGATCCGCATCGAGTCCCTGGGCGAGGCCTACGGGATGATCAGCACGACGACGGTGGAGCCCGAGCCGATCCCGCTCGATGTCAAGGTGATCCTTTTCGGCGAGAGACTCCTCTACCACCTGCTCCTGGCCTACGATCCCGAGTTCGGCGAGTTGTTCCAGATCCAGGCCGACTTCGAGGACGACGTCGAGCGAACCCCTCTCCACGAAGCGCTCTACGCCCGCCTGATCGCCTCCATCGTGCGCCGCGAGGGCTGGCTCCCGCTGGAGCGTGACGCGGTGGCGCGGGTGATCGAGCAGGCCACGCGCTGGACCGGCGACGCGCAACGGCTCTCGACTCAGTTCGAGGGACTTACCCATCTCCTCCGCGAAGCGGACCACCGCGCCCGTCTCGAGGAAGCGGTCGCCACCGGCAGCGGTCACGTGCAGGCCTCGATCGACGCCCAGCTTCGACGGACCGGCCGGGTGCGCGAACGCATCCATGACGCCATCCGTCGGGGAGACCTGCTCATCAGCACCTCCGGAGGGGCCATCGGTCAGGTCAACGGGCTGTCAGTGGTCACCACAGGGGACCAGATGTTCGCCTTCCCCACCCGGATCACGGCGAACACGCGGATCGGGGACGGGGACGTCGTCGACATCCAGCGCGAGGTGGAACTGTCCGGGCCGATCCACTCCAAGGGGGTGCTCATCCTGGCGTCGCTGCTGACCGCGCGCTACTCCCAAGACCAGCCCGCCTCGCTGTCGGCGACCCTTGTCTTCGAGCAGACCTATGGCGCGGTCGACGGTGACAGCGCCTCGGTGGCCGAACTGTGCGCGCTCCTTTCCTCGCTGGGCGGCTTCCCCCTCGACCAAGGGCTGGCGGTGACCGGAGCGGTCGACCAGCACGGAGGGGTGCTGCCGATCGGCGCCGTGAACGAGAAGATCGAGGGGTTCTTCGACGTCTGCGCGGCACGCGGGCTCACGGGCACCCAAGGCGTGGTGATCCCGAAAGCCAACGTCAAGCACCTGATGCTCAAGGCGGACGTGGTGGACGCGGTCCGGGACGGGCGGTTCCGGGTCATCGCGGCTGCGAACGTGGACGAGGCGTTGAGCGCCCTTTCCGGCATCGACGCCGGTGAGGCCGGCCCCGACGGGTCTTTCCCGGACGGTTCGGCGAATGCCCTGGTAAGTGCGCGATTGGCGGACCTGTCCGAGCGTCGCCAGCAATACATGGAGTCAGCCAGGGACCTGCGGCGCTCGCGAAATCACCGACCCTCCGCCGCCGGTTCCCCCGAACCTGGTCCGCCCCCAGGGGACGAGCGATGAGCGCGAACACGCCACCGCTGACCATCCGCGTGGTGCTGGCCACCCAGGATCCGGCGGAACTCGACCGACTGATCGGCCAGGCGCGTGTGCTGGCCGAAGCGTTGCAGGCCGAGTTGGCCGGCCTGTTCGTCGAGGAGGTGGACCTCCTGCGACTCGTGGCCCTCCCCATCGCACGTGAGGTGAGCATCGCGACCGAGACGGTCCGCGTCCTCGACACCGCCTCCACCGTGCGCCTGCTCCAACGCCGGGCGGCAGAGGTTCAGCAAGTTCTGGCCCGCGAAGCAGCGGCGGCGAACCTTCCGTGGTCGTTCACCGTGACGCGCGGCAGCCTTGTCGACGTGGCCCTGGCGGCGGCGTCCGGTCCCGACCTCGTCGTATTCGGACCGCCGCGGACGGCGCTGCAGCACACCGTGGGGCAGCGGACTCCTCGTCCCGGCGGGCGTGTCGCGACTCTCTACGACGCCACTGAGGCAGGCCAGCGCGCGCTGGCCGCGGCACTGCGGTTGTCCCGGAATCGACCCGAGGCGATCTCGCTGGTCATCACCCGCGTCGCCGAAGCCGAAAGCCTCCGTCGGTTGGCGGCGGGACGACTGCAGCGTCCGGGGTGGAATCCCGAGGTTGTCAGTGTCGACGACCTAAGGCGGACCCCGGCGCCTCGTGCCCTGGTCGTGTCCCTGGACAGCCTCGGCCAGGGGGGAATCGACCTGCGGCAACTCGTGGCCGAGGCCGGCTGCCCGGTCATCCTGTTGCGCTGATCGACGAGGGGTGTGTGGTTCGATGGTTGGCGTGGCAGCTCCCGGTGTGCAGGTGCACTACCCCGTGCACCAACGAGTCCTCGACAACGGGTTACGTGTGATCGTCAGTCCCGACCACAGTGTGCCGATGGTCGCGGTGAACATCTGGTACGACGTGGGTTCCCGCGACGAGTCGCCCGGACAGAGCGGGTGGGCGCACCTGTTCGAGCACCTGATGTTCCAGGGGTCGGCTCACGTGGCCAGCGGTGAGCACCTCAACGCGCTCCAGGCCATCGGCGGATCAGTGAACGCCACCACCTGGTTCGATCGAACCAACTACTTCGAAACCGTCCCGGTGGGCGCTCTCGACCTGGCCCTGTGGATGGAGGCCGACCGCTTGGCCACCCTCGCCCAGGCGCTGACCACCGCCAACGTCGACACCCAGCGCAGCGTGGTCAAGGAGGAGAAACGGCAGCGCTACGACAACGTGCCCTACGGAGATGTGATCGAACACCTGGTCGGACTTGTCTTCGGCGCCGGCCATCCCTACGGGCACACGACGATCGGGTCGATGGCGGATCTGGACGCGGCCACCGTCGAAGCAGCCGCTGCGTTCTTCACCGATCACTACCGTCCCGACAACGCCGTCCTGACCCTCGTGGGCGACGTCGAACCCGGGGAAGGATTCGACAAGGTCGCTCGGTACTTCGACCCGATCCCGGGCCGGCGACGGCGCCGTCGTATCCCGGCGACACCATTGCCGGCGCTGGAGGGGCGGCCTCGGACCGCGGCCGGCGGCAGGGTGCCGGCCGACGCCCTCTACCTCGCCTGGCGGCTGCCCGTCCGTGAGTCCCACGCCTACGACGGTCTCGACCTGGCGCTGGCCATCCTGGGCCGCAGCCAGACGTCGCGCATCTACCGCCGGCTGGTGCGCGAGGAACGGATCGCCGAAGCCGCCGGCGCCTCCGCGCTCGGGCTGATCGGCGGCAACTCACTGGGGTTCGCGTACGCCCGCGCCCTGGACGGCGTCACGCTCGACCAACTCGAGCAGCACCTGGTCGAGGAACTGCAGCGTTTCCTCGACGAAGGCCCCGCCGCCCCCGAACTGGCACGGGCCAAGGCCCAGTACCAGCGGGAATGGTTGACCGACCTGGCTCGGTTCGACAGTCGGGCCGACCTCTTCGGAGCCTTCGCCACGCTGCACGATGACCCGACCAGGGTCAACAATCGGCTCGCCGAGATCGACCAGATCGCCATTGAAGACGTCGTTGACGCGGCGAGAGCCCATCTGAGACCGGACCAGCGGGCGACGCTGCGCTACCACCGGGAGGACAGCCGTGTGGAACCCTGAGCGACGTCCTCCCGTCCTTCCGCCGGCGCGCTGGCGCTTCCCCCGGCCGATCCACGCAGAACTGGCCAGCGGCCTCAGGATCCTGGCCTTCCCTCGAGAAGGCCAGCACATCGCCTCGGTGGGGCTGGTGCTGGACACCCCGTTGAGTGTGGAGCCACCGCACGTCGAGGGGGTTGCCACCCTCGTGCACCGGTGCCTCGATGAAGGGACGCTCGGCCATCCGGGGACGGCTTTCGCCGAGGCGCTCGAGGACACCGGCGCGGTGTTGGGCGGCTCGGTGGGCCATTCGGCCACGGAGTTGCTGCTCGACGTCCCGGTGGGGCACGTGGCGCCTGCCCTGTCACTGCTGTCCGAAGCGGTCACCCAGCCGACACTCGCCGCGGAGGACGTCCTACGCCACCGGGAACTCCGACTGGCACAAATCGAGCAGGTGTTGGCCAACTCCGCCCAGCGGGCCGGGCTGGCCTTCCGTGAGGCGTGCATTCCGGATCGATTCCGGGCCTCTCGGCCGGCCGGGGGACGCTCCTCGACCGTGTCGTCGGTCACCCCCGAGGACGTGCGCGCCTTCCATTCCCGCCATTACCGTCCCGACGGCGCCACGGTGATCCTGACCGGTGACTTCACCGCCGATCCGCTCGAAGCGGTGGCCGAGGCGTTCGACACGTGGCCCGGCGGCGCCGCTGTTGCTCGGCAGCACGAGCAGCCCGAAGCGCTGGGACCGCGCTGCCTGCTGGTGGATCGGCCCGGTTCCGTCCAGGCCGACGTGCGGCTGGGCGGGTACGGGATCGATCGTGCCGACCCCCGCTGGGCCGATCTCCAGGTCGCCTGCCATGCCCTTGGCGGGGCCTTTCTCAGCCGGCTGAACCGGGTCCTGCGCGAGGAGAGGGGCTACACCTACGGGGTTCACCTGGTCAGCCACCCCATGCGACACGGCGGGCTCCTTGCCCTTCAGGGTTCGTTCCGCAACGACGTGGTCGTGGACGCCCTCGGCCACGCCCAACGTCTGATGGACGTCAGCGAAAGCCCGCTGTCCGAGGCCGAGGTCGTCGACGCGGTCAACTACACCACCGGGGTCGCACCGCTTCGGTACGCCACCGCCTCGGGTGTGACAGAACAGGTGGCGGCCCTGGTCGCGGTCGGCCTGGGTGCCTCCTTCGTCGACTCCTACCTCGAAGCGCTGCTCCGCGTCACCGCGGAGTCCGCGACCCGGACCATAGCCGAGGTTCTGCCCCCCGATCGGCTGACTCTGGTCGTGGTGGGTGACGCCCAGTCGCTGGCAGGCCCGCTCCGTGAGGCCGGCTGGAGCGTTGACCTGGCGATCACCTGACGGGGCGACTCAGCGGGTCATGGCCCGGATCGCGTCGGCCACAGCGGCGCGGGCCTCGGCGACCTTCTTCTGGTATGTCGCGAGGTCTCCGTTGCGCAGTGCGGCGTCGGCGGCGGCGAACGCCGCTTCTGCCTTGCGCATGGCGGTCACCGCGGCCGCCTGGTCGGACGGACCGGAGGTGGGTTGCGTCGTGGGCTGCGTGGTGGGCTGGGTCGGCTCTCCGGATGGGGACGGGCTCTCCCCCGTGGTCGCCCCGGCGTCGCCGACGAAGACCGCGTCCAGTGCCTCCTGGAGGGTGGCGCCGATCCCCACATGTTCGCCGAAACGGACCGCGACGTAACGCAGAGCGGGGTAGGAGCCCGTGCTGCCCTGGCGCTGGGTGTAGACCGGGAGCACGTAGAGCAGCCCGCTGCCCATGGGCAGGGTCAACAGGTTGCCGAACGTGGCGGCCGCCGATCCCTGGTTGAGGAATGGACGCAGGACTTCAGCGACCTTCTGGTCGGTGGTCACCGCGTTGAAGGTCTGGCCGGGACCGTCGATCTGCTGGGTGTCCGACATACGGAGCACCCGCAGTTTGCCGTAGTCAGGGCTCGTCGCCTCGGCCACGACCGACAGGTAGCTGGCCAGGTTGGAGCGTCCTCTCGGGACGAAGACCGAGGTCTGGCTGAAGACCGCGGTCTGGTCTCCGGGCCACTTGATCGACAGGTAGTACGGGGGTTCCTTGGCATCGGCGGAACCCTTCGCTGGGTCGTTGGGCACCTGCCACAGGTCGGACTGCTGATACCAACTGGCCGGATGGGTCATGTGGTAGCGGCCCAGGATCTCGCGCTGGACCTTGAACAGGTCCTCGGGGTAGCGCAGGTGGGCCATGAGGTCGGGGGAGATCGAGCTGCGTGGCTTGATGGTGCCCGGGAAGGCCTTGGCGAAGGTCCGCAGAAGCGGGTCGCTCTCCTCCCACTCGTAGAGGGTCACGGCGCCGCTGGTGGCATCCACGACCGCTTTGACCGAGTTCCGCAGGTAGTTGACCTGCTGCTCGGCCTGGGTCCCTACCACCCGGGACTGTGCATCCGAGGTGGAGCTGCGCAGCGAGATCAGCTGGCTGTCGGGATAGTCGTGGCTGGTGGTGTAGCCGTCCACGATCCACACCAGTCGCGAGTCGACGACCGCGGGGTAGATGTTGGAGTCGAGGGTCAGCCACGGAGCAACGGCCTCCACGCGCTCCTTGGGCGTGCGCTTGTACAGCAATTGCGAGGCGGAGTTGACTCGGTCCGACAGCACGATGTTGAGGTCGACCAGGTGCGCGGCGTAGAGCAGGCGGGTGAAGAGGTCGCCGATCGGCACGCCTCCGTCGCCGGCGTAGACGTTGTAGCGCTCCCTTCCGGCCTCGCCACCTCCGGGGGTGTCCAGTTCGATCGGAGACTGCCCGGACTCCCGTCCCACGATCACGTACTGGGAGCTCTGCTCGCCGAAGTAGATCCGAGATTCATAGGTGCCCAAGGCTCCCTCGGGCGGGATGTCCTGCTCGATCCATTCAGGTTCGCCCCCCGCCTGCCGCCGGTTGCCGTACGCCGCGACGAGGCCGAACCCGTGGGTGTAGACGGTGTGGATGTTGTTCCAGTTCTGGTCGGGGACGCCGGCGAGGTTCATCTCGCGCGCGGCGACGACCGCGTCGGTCTCCACACCCTTGAGCACGTACCGGTCGACGTCGAGCACCTCTGGGAAGGCGTAGTAGCCCCGAACCTGCTGGAGTTGCTCGAAGGTGTCGCTGACCACGGTGGGGTCGATCAGCCGGATGCCGGGCAGGGCCTCAGCGTCCTCCTTGAGCTGGCCGGGCCGCACCTGGGTGACGGCGGCGTACTCGGTGATCTCGACATCCTCGATCCCGAACGCTCGACGGGTCGAGTCGATGTGGGCCTGCATGTAGGGGCTTTCCTTGTCGGGCTCGTTCGGACGCACCTGGAAGGACTGCACGATGGCCGGATAGAGCAGGGACAGGATGAGCCCGGACACCACCAGGAGGACCAGACCGGCCACAGCGATGACGCCGCGGTTGAGGAAGGCGTTGAGGAAGAACAGGGCGGCACAGATGAACGCGATGACGGCCATCACGACTTTGGCGTCGACCCGGGCGTGGTCATCGGTGTAGTGCATGCCGGTGAACAGGGTGCCCTCGTTCACCAGGAAGCCGTAGCGGTCCAGCAGGGCCTGGAGTCCGTAGCCGATCAGCAGCAGCCCGGTCAGGACGGACAGATGGATCCGGGCGGCCGACGGCCGGCCGCCACGCCCCCGCGGACGCCCCGACGCCAAACCGCCGACCGCGAAATGGACGGCGGCGGCCGCGATGAGCGAGAAGAAGAGCGCACTCATGACGAAGGCCAGGAGATCTCGCCAGATGGGGTACTCGAAGACATAGAAGCCGGCGTCGAGACCGAAGAACGAATCAGCCTTACCGAACGGCGTGCGGTTCCACCAGGCGATGAACTCCATCGACTGGCTGATCGCGGACATGCCCGCGAGGGCGCCGATGATCAGGGCCGGCAGGGCCATCGTCAGCTTGGGGTTCGTCTCGAGGATGTCGCGATAGCGGTCCAGGATCGCGCTCTCACCGGAACGCCGCACGGCAGGCCGAGAGCGGAAGGCGATCCACATGTTGAGCCCCACCGCCAGCGACATAACCACGAAGAACACTGCGAACAGGAGGATCTGAACCAGCAGCTGGGTACTGAACACCGCTTGGTAGGAAACGGAGTCGAACCAGAGCTTCTCGGTCCACAGGTCGGTGAACACCATGAAGGCGACGATCAGGATGCCGGCCACCACGATCGTCGGGATCAGCGGTCCGCGGCGGGCGAAACGGGACAACATGGTCAAGCACTTCTCCTCGTCAGGCCGAACTGGGCGATCGGTCAATCCAATGTATGCGACAGCGCCGCGGCCAGGTCCGGCACCATGTCCGGCCCGCCGAGCAGGCCGTCGGCGCTTCCGCGGACCCGGGCCAGCGTGTGGCGGGAGCCATCCCTGGTCACGCCGACCACCACGCGCAGGTCGACGCGTCGCGGGTGGCCTGCCACGACGCCGGCGGCCAGGCCAGGATCATCGGGCAGGTCGTCCTCGACGTCGCGAGGCACGAACGAACGCTCCACGGCCAGCGCACAGCCCGCGACCGCGTCCGGCCAGCAGATTCCAGCCAGCGTGTCGGCGAGATCGCGGCCGGCATGGAAGCCGTCCTGTTCGATCGAGCTCAGCGCACCAGGCATGGGCTCGGGAAGGCCCTGCATCAACTCGGGCTCGGCGGCCCGCAGGTCCGCACTGGGCACCAGGGCGAAAAGCCGGGTCGGCTGGTCCCAGCCGGCCCGTCCGACGTGTCGCTCGATCTCGACCAGGGCGGCCACCAGCGCCTCGCTCATGGACAGCTCGCGACAGTCCGGGACCGCTCCGGGTCGGATAGCTGCTCCATTGCGGCCAGGGCCCCGGTCAGGGTGTCGACAGGCACCACCCGCAGGCCGGCTGGCGGATCGGTGAGGTCGGCGCAGTTCGACTTCGGCATCAGGAAGACGGAGGCGCCGTCCCGGGTGGCGGCGGCGGCCTTCTCCTGGGCTCCGCCGATGGCGCCAACCCGTCCGTCGGGGTCGAGCTCGCCGGTGCCCGCAATCACCCGCTGGTCGGTCAGGTCACCTGGAGTCAGCTGGTCGTAGATCGCCAGACCGAACATCAGACCTGCGCTCGCCCCGCCGATGGCCGGGTCGATCCCGAAAGTCACCTGCGGCGAGTAGCGGTAGCCGACCGAGAGCCGAACCCCGACGGCCGGGACGTCCGGCTGGCTGCTGGAGGCCACCGTGGTCACCGTCACCTTGATCTCGACGCGATCCCGGACGACGGTGAACAGAACTGGCTCCCCGACATGGCGCTGCACGATCGCGCTCCGCACCGCCGGGACAGAGGCAGTCTGCACGTTATCAACGGCCTTGATCAGGTCACCGGGCTTGAGCTTGCCGCTGGCCGGTCCGGCATTGAACACCGAGGTGACCATCGGCATCTCCGTCACCGGGACACCGGCCGCACGCATGGCGGCCACCACGGCCGAAGACTGGGCGGAGTCCATCAACTGGCTTTCGGCCTCCGTGACCTCCGAGGCGGCCATTCCCGGCGGATAGACAGCTTCACGGGGCAGCACCTCGCGCGAGGGCAGCCAGTAGGAGAACAACACTTCCGGAAGGCTCAACTGCGAGTCCGCCCTCGTCACCGCCACGGTGGTCATCCGCAACTGCCCGCTGGGAGGGAAGGTCGCAGCGCCGGAAATCGCGATCGCCGGGCTGCCGTTCGTACTCGCCAGCAGATCGACCGTGGAGCCAGGCGCCCAGGTCACGAACGGGACGGGGACGAGCGCGATGATGGCCGCGCACAGGACGAACAGCAGCGCTGAGACAGCGGCTGTCCAGGTCTGCTTGGTCATCGGCCCTCCAGGCAGTCGTGGCGCGCGCTCTGCTTCGCGCACGACCCTACAGCGATCGACCATACCTGCCGTCGCGGCCCGGCCTCTTGGTCGGGTGCTGGACAATGGTGCGACGACAGAAGGAGCCGATATGACCGACGACGGCACGCCCGATGCCCAGGACAGCGACGACCAGGAGCAGGCGCTTCTCCGCTTCCTGGCCCAGTTCGGCATCACTCCCGGGCCGGACGGACGCCTCGACCTCGAGCAGTTGATGGGACGGCTGCAGGGGGCGGTGAACGCGTTCAGTACCCACATGGCCCACTACGGGCCGACGGACGCCGAAAGCGGAATGAACTGGACTTTCACCAAGGATGTGGCTCGCAAGGTCACCGCTGCGGCGGGTGCTGATCCCACGCCGACCGGCGCGCAGTCGGGCGCCATCCGCGACGCGGCAGGCCTGGCCGACCTGTGGCTCGACGAGTCCACCACGTTCCCGCGGATCACCCCGCCCCCCGCCGCCTGGAGCCGGGCGGACTGGGTCGAACAGACGTTCGCCACCTGGAAGCAGTTGGTCCGGCCGGTGGTCACCCGGTTGGCCGCCGCCCTTGGTGGCCTGCTGAACGGACGGATGGGAGGCGCCGATCCCGGGCTGGAGGCGATGCAGCCCATGATCCGGGCGGCGGCCTCGGGGATGTTCGCCGCCCAGGTGGGCCAGTCGCTGGGCCACCTGGCGACCGAGGTCGTCAGCGCCGGCGACATCGGGCTGCCGCTGACTGAGCACCCGCGTGTCGCGGTGTTGCCCACCAATGTGGCGGCGTTCGCCGAAGGCCTCGAGGTCGATGCCGCCGACGTGCTGCTCTTCCTCGCCCTGCGCGAGGCAGCCCGGCAACGGCTCTTCGCGGCGGTCGGCTGGCTGGCGCCTCAGCTGCTCGCTCTCGTCGAGCACTACGCCCGCGACATCGCCATCGACTCCGGTGCCCTGGAGCAGGCCGTGGAGAACCAACTGTCGGGGTCGATGACGGCCGAGGAGATCGAGCGGGCAGGGCAGGCCCTGGCGGGTTCGCTCTTCTCGCCCTCGGTGACGCCCGAACAGCGTGAGGTCCTGGCGAGGCTGGAGACCCTGCTGGCGCTGGTGGAGGGTTGGGTCGACGAGGTCGTGGCCCAGACGGCCGGCCAGCGGATGCCGTCTGCAGCGGCTCTGACCGAGGTGCTTCGGCGTCGTCGCGCGAGCGGCGGCCCGGCGGAAGAGGCCTTGAAAGCCCTTGTCGGACTGGAACTGCGCCCTCGCCGGACCCGGGATGCAGCCAACCTGTGGGCCGCGACCCGCAGCGCCCGTGGAATCGAGGCCAGGGACCAGTCCTGGGGACATCCTGATCTCCTGCCCACCGCCGAGGACCTGGATGATCCGCTCGGCTTCGCCGAGGCGGGCTTCCACCGATCCGGGCCGGACGATTTCGACGCCGAACTGGCCAAGCTGCTGGGTGAGGATCCCAGCTGATCAGTCGTCGAAGCCGACCTGGAGCCCACTGCCCGCCTGGAAGCCCTCCAGGTAGCCGCGAGCCCGCTCGCGATGGGGGTAGCCCTCCAGCAGCCCCCAGAACCGCGGGGAGTGGTGGGCCTCGTGCAGGTGCGCCAACTCGTGGAGCAGGACGTAGTCACCGACCCAGTCGGGCATTCCGAGCAGCCGGTCCGAGAGGCGGATCCGGCCGGTGCTCGGCGTGCAGGACCCCCAACGCTTCTGCTGGTTGCTGACCCAGCTCACCTGGATCGGAGGAAGGGCGTCATTGACCACGTCGGAGAGGTAGCGCTCATGCAGGGCGCGGGCCCGGGCGGTCAGGGCGTCCGGCTCAGCGGGCACGGTGCGGTCGGCCTCCCGCTGCAGGAACTTGGCGACCAGGGGCGGTACCAGCTCCTGCTCCTGACGGCGGGTGAGCCGGGCGGGCACCAGCGCGATCAATTGGCCGCCCTCACGGAACACCGTCATGGTGCGGCGGCGCCGCGGGCTGCGGCGGACATCGACGCGCGGAGACTCCATGGCCTGAACCCTATGCCACCCTCCAGACAGCGCCGGGTTGACCACGGCCCTAGTGCGGGATAGCGTCACTGGCGCGAGGCCCTCGGGTCGGACCGCTCGCAGGGGAAGGCAAGCGGACCCCCCCGGGGCCTCGTGTGCGTCTGCCTCGGCGGGCGTAGACTGAACCGCCAAGACACGCCAGTCCACGTCGTTGGGCGGGCACTCGCAACTACCCAGGAGGAAGACATCGTGGCCGACGACACCTACAGCGGTTCGTTCTACTGCGTGAAGTGCAAGGACCAGCGGGACGCCACCGGGAACGTCGTGGTCAACGCCAAGGGCACCCGCATCGCCAAGGCGAGCTGCCCGGTGTGCGGAACCAACTTGACCCGCTTCCTGCCCAAGGCCTGATCACAGGCAAAGAGCGCCGGACCGACTGGTCCGGCGCTCTTTGCGTGCCCGGTGTTGTCCGTCCCTTCCCCGGTGTTGTCGATCGCTGCGGTGAGCTTGCCGGGCGACGGCGGGGTGGTCAGGGTTGGTGTTTGTGACCAGCTCCGCCACTCCCCCGTCCGTTCGGCTACGACGGGCCGTTCCTGCGCTGTGGCGCTCAGCGGGCGTTCTGCAGATCGGCATCGACCCCCAGGACGCCTTGGTCCTGGACGGCGTCCCGGATGCCTTGGCCGGCGCCGTTGCTCTCCTGGCCGAACCACGGAGCCGATCCGAGCTCGTCCGTCTGCTTCCAGACCTGTCCCCCGGCTGGATCGACTGGCTGCTGGACCGGCTCGGAACGGCTGGGCTGCTGTGGACAGGCTCCGCGACGCGGTCATCGGTGACCGTGATCGGTTCGGGCGACCTGGCAGAGGCGGTCGGCGAGGCTCTGAGCAGGTCGGGTCTGGAGGGCCCGTCCAGGCTTGGGAACTGGCCTGAGGGGGCCGTCCCGGGCCGCCGCGGACAGCCCGCGCTGGTGCACTGGAGCCGGGCCGGCGCACCGTGGCCGGACATCACCGTGGTGGCGACCGACACCGCCGAGCCCGACCGGACGCTCACCGATGTCCTGCTGCGTGACAACCGTGCCCACCTGGTCGTTCGGCTGGAAAGCGCGGCGGCCGTCGTGGGGCCGCTCGTCGTGCCGGGTCGCAGCCCCTGCATCCGGTGCAGCGACCTCGGACGATGCCGGCTGGATCCGCTGTGGCCACGGCTGCTGGCTCAGTTGTGCCGTGAGCGCACCTGTCCGAATGCAGCGCTGCGGGACTGGGCAGCCTCGATGGCAACGGCGCAGGTCCGTGCGCTGATGGCGGGCTCGCTGCCCGACACGGTCGGACGAAGCCTGGAGATGTCCTCGGAGGAGTACCTACTCAGGGCCCGTCCCGTCCCGGCCGACCCGGCCTGCGGATGCCTGGCGGCCCTCGAGGTGGAGCCCCTTGGCACACTGGTGGCATGACCGACGCACACGAGGACCGCACCGGGGTCATGCCGCAGGGGACGATCGGACGGGGCGCGAGGCTCCTGGCCCTGCCGCTCGGCGCGGCCGGACGCGCCACCCTCGGCGTGGGTCGGCGCCTCCTCGGCGCTTCGGCCGAGGAGATCGAGGCGGACCTGCGCACCGCAGCGGCCAAACAGATGTTCGAAGTCCTGGGCGAGCTCAAAGGCGGGGCGATGAAGTTCGGCCAAGCGCTGAGCATGTTCGAGGCGATGCTGCCGGAAGATCTCGCCGCACCCTTCCGGGAGCGGTTGTCCGCCCTGCAGGACTCCGCTCCACCCATGCCGTCCTCGCGAGTGCAGAGCGTCCTGCGAGCTGAGCTGGGTTCGGCGTGGCGGTCACACTTCGCCGAGATCGACCTCAGGCCCGCCGCTGCGGCGTCCATCGGCCAGGTCCACCGGGCGCGGCTGGCTGGTTCGGGCCAACCGGTTGCCATCAAGGTCCAGTACCCCGGTGCGGACGACGCTCTGGCCAGCGACCTCAAGCAGATCCAGCGGCTGGCCGCTGCTGCGTCACCCCTGACCGGCGGGTTGGACCTGGTGAGGCTCACCCGGGAGTTGGCCACGCGCATCTCCGAGGAGGTCGACTACACGTTGGAAGGGGCCGCGCAGTCGACCATGCAGGCGGCGTTCGCCGGGCACCCTCGCTTCGTGGTCCCCCGCGTGCACCTTGCCACCAGACGGGTCCTGGTCAGCGACTGGATCGAGGGAACCAAGCTATCCCGGACCGCCAACCGCCCCGCCGAGGAGCGGAACCGCTCCGCGCTGGACTACGTCACCTTCCTGTTCGCCGGCCCCTCAGTGGCCGGGCTGCTGCACGCCGATCCGCACCCTGGCAACTACCTCGTCACCGGGGAGGGCAGATTGGGAGTGGTCGACTTCGGGCTGGTTGCTCGACTGCCCCACGGCTTGCCGAAGGCGATGGGACGGCTCATCAGACTCGCCGTGGACGGTCGCGCCGCCGAGATGGTGGCCGGGCTCGCCGCGGAGGGGTTCGTGCCCAGCGACATCGACCCGCAGGCCGTCCTGGACTACTTGGCACCCTTCGTCGAACCGGCCAGCGTCGAGGAGTTCAGGTTCCATCGGGAGTGGACGCGCGCCCAGTTCGCACGGGTCCACGCCAGCGTCGGACCGGACGGTATCGCCATGAAGCTGAACATCCCGCCCGAGTACGGGCTCATCTATCGGGTATGGATGGGAGGCATCGCGGTCCTGTCCCAACTGGACGTGCGCGCCGGCTTCGCGGGCGTGCTCCGCCAGTACCTGCCCGGCTTCGCCGAGTGAGCGGTCAGCGGCCATCACCATCGGCCTCGTTCAGGCCCACAATGGCGAGGACCGCAGGTCCGTACCGTTCCGCCTTGACCCGTCCCACCCCCGGGATCGCGACCAGGGCGGCGATGTCCAACGGCCGCTGTTCGGCGATGGCCATCAGGGTCGCGTCGGTGAAGAGACAGAACGGCGGTACCGATCGGCGACTGGCCTCCTCCGAGCGCCATCGTGCCAAAGATGCGTAGCCGGACGGATCGACCACCGGCGAGCACTCGCGATGGCGGCGCAGTTTCCGTTCCGCTCCGGTCCCCAGCGGTCGGCCGCAGACCCGGCACTCGGCAGTGAGCGCGGTGCCCCGAGCCACCCTGGTCTGCCTGGGTGGGCTTTCTCGGGCCTCTGCGTTGTCGGAACCGTCCAGAAAGCGCGACCGGCGGGACGGCCCCGCCCCCCGCCGACTCCGCGCCCAGGTGATGAACAGGAGCCGCCTGGCCCTGGTCACTCCGACGTAGAGAAGGCGCCCTTCCTCGGCCACCTGGGCCGGTCCCGCCGCCAGGGACAGCGGCAGAGTGCCCTCCTGGACACCGATCAGGGCGACTGCGTCCCATTCGAGCCCCTTCGCGGCGTGCAGAGTGGCCAGCGTGACACTGTCGGCGGAGGGTGCGTGCTGGTTCCGGCTGCGATCGGTGATCTCGGCGACGAAATCGCCGGATCCGGCCCCCGGCGCAGCGGCCGCATGGTCGTCGGCCAGAGCCACCAGAGCCGACCATGACTCCCAGCGTTCTCGCGCCCGGCCTTGACCTGCCGGCGGCGCCTGGGTCCAACCCAGCCGGGTCACCACCGCGCGGCAGGCCTCACCCGGTGGCTGCCCCGGCGCGCTGGCGGCCTGCCGGACCAGGGCGGTCATCGCTTGGCGCACGTCTTTCCGATCGAAGAAGCCAGGACCGCCGCGGACAGTGAACGGAATGCCGGCCGCGGTCAGCGCCGCCTCCACCAGCGGGGATTGGGCATGCAAGCGGTACAGCACGGCGATCTCGCGGTACGCCACGCCGCCGCCGTGGACCTCGGCGATCCAGTGGGCCACCGCCGTGGCCTCGTCGGCGTCGGAGCCGAACGAGCGGATGTCCGGAGTCGGCCCCTCCTCCAGCTGGGATCGCAGCTGGACACCACCGGTGATGCGCGCCCGAGCGGCGACCCTGTTGGCCAGCGCGACCACCTGCGGAGTCGATCGGTAGTCGCGAGCCAGTCGGATCAGGGTGGCCGACGGGTGCCGGCCTGCGAACCCGGTGAGGTACTCCGGGCTGGCCCCAGCGAAGGAGTGGATGGTTTGCGCGGGATCGCCAACGACGCACAGGTCGTCGGAGGGTCCCCGCCACAGCCCGAGCAGCGCCTCCTGGACCGGGCTCACGTCCTGGTACTCGTCCACCACGAGATGTCGATAGGCCCCCCGGATCTCCTCGGCGACGTCGGGATGTTCGCCGAGCAGGGCCGTCGCACACAGGAGGATGTCATCCACGTCGATGACTTCGCGCTCGGCCTTGACGTGCTCGTAGCGCCCGAACACCCTGCCCACCTGGGCGGCGTCGAGACCGGGCACCGTCCGACCATGGCGCACAGCCAGTTCGGGGTAGGCCGCAGGCGTGGCGTTGGTCACCTTGGCCCAGGAGATCTCGGACAGCAGATCGCGCAGAGTCGTGACATCCGGCCGCAGGCGGAGCCGGTGGGCGGCCTCCGAGACGATGGCCAGCCGATCCTCGCTCACCGGCGGCAACTCAGAGCCGTAGGCGCGCGGCCAGAAGTAGCGAACCTGGCGCAGCGCCGCGGAATGGAAAGTCCGGGCCTGCACGTCCGCGACGCCGAGCCCGAGCAGGCGCTGCCGAAGTTCCCCGGCCGCCCGGGTGGTGAAGGTGACGGCGAGCACTCCCCGGGGGTCGTAAGCGCCGGTCGCTGCGCCGTAGGCGATCCGGTGGGTGATCGCGCGGGTTTTCCCGGTGCCGGCACCGGCGATCACGACCACGGGCCCCCCGAAGCTGGAGGCCACCAAGCGCTGCTCGGGGTCAAGAGACTCCAGCAGCCTGTCAGCGTCGGTCAGCGGCACACCGACACTGTAGGCATCGACACTGACGTTCATCGCTTCCCGGTCGGCCGGCCCGGACGGGTGACGGAACTGTCAGCGCCCGACCCTAGGGTGAGAACATCATGATCCCCACGCGACCACACCCGGTTCCTTCGGCAGGCCTGCACGTCGTGCGCGCACCCTCGCTGGAGGACCTGGGTGACGTCCTGGCTCAGCGCTGGGCCGTGCCACCGACGAACATCTTCGACCTCGATGTCGTCGTCGTGCCCAGTCCGGGCGTTCAGCGGTGGCTGTCGCAGGGGCTGGCCACCAGAGCCGGCGACGAGGGCATCTGCACGGGGATCGAGTTCCTAACCTGGCCCGCGGTCGATCAGCGGATCCGCGGCGCCGCCGGCGATCCCTGGGAGCCCGCCAGGCTGGTGTGGGCGCTTCACGAGGTCGTCGGGGCCGATGCTGCCGACCGGCGGCTGGACCATCTGCGCCGCCATCTGGACGCCTCCCGCGAGCCCTACTCGGCGCTCGACCGGATCGCGAACCGATTCGCCGACTACGTCGAATGGCGTCCGGAGATGATCCGTGCCTGGCAGGGCGGACGAGACGTGGACGGTCGCGGAGCGCCACTGGGATTCGACGCCTGGCAAGCGCATCTGTGGCGCCTGCTGTGCGCGCGGATCGGCGACCCCGACCCACTGGAGGCCCACCAGCAAACATGTGCCGGTCTGGCCGCGGGGTTCTCCGATCCCCTGCCGTCCCGCGTGGCGGTGTTCAGTCCATTCTCCCTCACACCCAGGAAGGTCGATCTGCTGACGGCCCTCGGCGTCCGACACCAGGTTGACGTGCTGCTGCTGACTGCCGCGCCGGACCTGTGGGGCGCTGCAACGGAGGCGACCCGCGGCCCCACGGGCGCCCGGCAGCAGGCGAGCCACCCGCTGAACCGCCTCCTCGGAAGGCAGGACGCCGAGCTCGCCGCGCTGGTCCGCACCACCATCCCCGACAGCCACCTGGCCGGGGCACTGCGATCGACGCCGGACACGTTGCTGGGCTGGCTGCAGCACGACCTGTCCGTCGACCGCCGACCGCCGACCAGGCGTGTGCTGCGCCCCGATGACGACTCCGTCCAGATCCACCGTTCCCACGGCCTCGACCGGCAGGTCGAGGTGTTGCGCGATGCCATCGCCGGCCTGCTCGCCGGCGACCCGACGCTGGAGCCCCGCGATGTCGTGGTGATCTGCGCCGACATTGAAGCGGCTGGCCCTTTCGTCGCTGCGGGCTTCGGGGCATCCCCTGAGAGCGGGCTTCGGCACCCTGCACATGACTTCCGGGTCCAGGTGGCGGATCTTTCCACCGCGCAGGTGAACCCGTTGGTCCCGCTGCTGCTCACCGTGCTGCAGCTGGGCGACACGCGGGTGGAAGCCTCCGCCCTTGTCGACCTGTGCGCCGAACCGGCCATCGCCCGGCGGTTCGGCTTCGGACCTGACACGCACGACCGGATCGCCGAACTGGTGGGCCGGGCCGGTGTCCGCTGGGGGCTCAACGCGGCGCACCGGGGCGGTTTCGGGATGGGCGCGTTCCGCCAGAACACGTGGCACGCCGGCATCCAGCGACTGCTGCTGGGAGTCGCCCTGTCCGAGCGCGACCTGGTGAGCGTCCAGACGACCATGCCTGTCGACGACGTCGACTCCTCCGACGTGGAGCTGCTTGGTGGACTGGCTGAACTGGTCGGTCGACTGGGGAGGCTGGCGTCTGAGTTCGAGTCCCCGACCAGTCTGGCGGGCTGGCTGGGACGCTGCCGCCACGCGCTCGACCTGCTGGTTTCAGTGCCGGCATCGGAGGAGTGGCAGCTCGGTGATGTGTTGGCTGGACTGGGACGAATGGAGGGACGCGCCGACGCGGCCTGTCAGACGTCACTCACCGCGTCCGCGGCGCACCGGATCGTCAGTGAGGAGTTCCACCAGCATCCGGCGCGGGTCGGCTTCGGCACTGGATCCCTGGTGGCCTGCGGCATGACCGCGCTGCGTCGGGTTCCGCATCGGGTGGTCTGTCTCCTCGGTTGGGAGAGCGGCAGATATCCGCGGCGGCAGGTCCGGCACGGCGACGCCCTGCTATCTGCCGACCCCAGGCCCGGCGACCCCAACCCGACACTGGCCGACCGCCAGGCGCTGCTGGACGCCATCCATGCGGCCCGGGAACACCTGGTCATCGTCTATCGCGGACGCAGCGAATCCACCAACGAAGAGATCCCGGCGCCGACGCCGCTGGCGGAGTTGATCGAAGCGATCGACCTCTCGGCCCGTACCGCCGATGGGCTGCCCGCAAGCAGCCGGGTCGTGGTGAGTCATCCGCTCCAGCCCTTCGACTCCAGCTACTTCGACGGACGCGGCCCGCGCAGCTTCGATCCTGTCGGCCTGGCTGGAGCTCGTGCAGCAGCCGGCCCGCGCCGCGCGTCGCCGGACCCGTACCACCTCGATCTGCTGCCGGAGGCCGACGTGGAGGGGGGGATCGGCTTGGAGGACCTGGTGTCCTTCTACTCCCATCCCGCCCGGTTCCTGCTGCGGACCCGCGCCGGTCTCTCGCTGGGCGAGGCTCAGCCGATGTCGGACGCCATCCCGATCGAGCTCGACCACCTTGAGCGGTGGCGCGTCGGAAGCCGCCTGCTGGGGTTGGCCCGAGGCGACTTCGACTGGGATGGGCTGACTCGGGCCGAGCTCCTCCGCGGCACCACGCCGCCGGGAGTCCTGGGTCGCCGCGCGCTCGAAGGCGTGATCGACGACGTGGAAGCAGTGCTGCGCCGGCTGCCGGGGGAGGCGGCCGCGAAGCCCGTTCACCGTGACCTCGAGGTGAGTCTGCCCGCAAGCAGGTTGACCGGGCGGGTGGCCACGCATGCCGGCGTGCTCCTCGCCACAGAGTTCTCCAGTCTGCAGTCAAGGCACAAGTTGGCCGCGTGGATCAAGCTGGTGACCATCTGCGCGGCGGAATCTGGCGCCTGGAAGGCGGTGGTGGTCACGAAGAAGGGGACGGCCGTGCTCCGCGGCCCCGAGCCCGAGGTCGCTCGCGGCGTCCTCGCCACTCTGGTGGACATCTACCGCTATGGACTTCGGCGGCCGCTGCCGATGCCCCCCAGGGTCTGCGAGACCTACGCCGCGCTCCGGTCGGCCGGCCGCGACCCGGGAGACGCCATCCTGCGCCAGCGACTGGAGAAGCAGTGGGGGTTCGACTGTGATGCTTCGTGGGCGGCCTTCTTCGAGCTGGATCGCCTGCTGTCCGCCCCGGCGCAGGGGACTCCGTTCAGGTATCGGGATGAGGATTCTCTGCTGGGCACCCTGGCCCGACTGGTGTGGGGGCCGCTCCTCAGCCATGGGGACGCGCGATGAGTACCTTCAACCTGGCGGCGGCGCTACCTCGCGGCACCGTCCTGCTCGAAGCGAGTGCGGGTACCGGGAAGACCCACACGATCGCCGCGTTGGCGACGCGCTACCTGGCCGAGGGGGTGGTCCGGGCCGACCAACTGGCCGTCATCACCTTCAGCCGGATGGCCTCGCAGGAGTTGCGACAGCGGGTCCGTCAGCGGTTGCAGTCCACCGTCGGCGAACTCGCCCGGGTGGCCGCGGGCGAGCTGCTGAGTGGGACGGCGGACGAGGCGGACGGCGTCCTGGCCAGCGGGGCACGCAGTGACGTCCTGGCGCGTCAGGGGCGACTCACTGAGGCGCTGACCGGCTTCGACGACGCCGCCATCATGACCATCCACGAGTACTGCCAGTCGGCCCTGCACCGGCTCGGGATCCTGGCCGCCCAGGACCCGCGGGCGACGCTGGTGGAGGATCTCGGTCCGCTCCGACGCGACATCGTCGAGGACCTGTATCTGGCCCGCTATGCGTCGGTGGACCAGGCTCCGTTCGGGTTCGCCGAGGCCGAGGAGATCGCTGCGTGCGCGGCGGGGACCCCCGACGCACCGCTGGTGCCTGACCTCGGCGGGGGAAGGATCGCCGAACGACTGGCCTTCGGCCGGGCGGTTCGGGACGAACTCGTCCGCCGGACCCGAAGGCTGGGCGTCTTCTCCTTCGACGACCAACTCCTGCGGTTACACGACTCGTTGCTGGGCGAAGGAGGAGAACTGGCCCGCCGACGACTCAGGGCGGCGCACCGGGTGGTCCTCGTCGACGAGTTCCAGGACACCGATCCAGTTCAGTGGCGGATCCTGCGCTCGGTCTTCCACGGGCATGCGACCCTGGTGCTGATCGGGGACCCCAAACAGGCGATCTACACCTTCCGGGGCGCCGACGTCGCGGCCTATGCAGACGCGGTTCGCGAGGCGGACGCCAGGTTCGGGCTCACCGTCAACCACCGTTCCGATGCCGCCGTGGTGAGGGCACTGGATGTGCTGTTCGAGGGCGTGAGTCTGGGCCCGGGGATCGCTGTCGGGCCTGTTACGGCCGCCCACCGACAGTCGCGGCTGGCCCCGTCGGCGGGCTCACCCTGGCGTGCTCCCGTCCGGATCCGCACCGTCGCGGGCGCTGGCACGCTGCGTGTAGGCCAGGCTAGGCAGACGATCACCGACGATCTGGTGGCCGAGGTGCGGTCCCTGCTCGCCGACCAGTCGTGCACGGTCATCGAACCCGGCGGTCCACGTCCGCTGCGGGCCGGGGACATCGCCGTCCTGGTGCGCACCAACTCCCGCGGCCGCCAGATCGCCACGAGACTGGCCGAGTCGGGCATCACGGTCGCTTTCGGCGGCGCCGACTCCATCTTCACCTCCGAGGCGTCCACGGCCTGGCAGACCCTGCTCAGGGCGCTCGACCAGCCGCGTCGCACCCACGTGAGGGCCGCCGTGCTCACTGATTTCGTCGGCGGTTCGCTGGCTGAACTGGCCGCTGCCGACGACGACCAGCTGTCGGACTGGGCGGCGCTGATCCACCAGTGGGCCCAAGTCCTGCGCGGCCGGGGCGTCGCCGCCCTCTTCGCCGCCATCTCCTCCGACGGCTCCTTCGTGTCCCGGGTGCTGTCGTGTCAACGAGGCGAACGTGCGCTCACCGACTATCGACATGTGGCCCAGCTGTTGCATCAGGCCGAGGCAGCCGGCACCCGCAGCGGATCGCTCTCCGACTGGCTTGACTCGGCGATCTCTGCAGGCGAGTCCACCGGCGAGCGGACGCGGCGCTTGGAGACCGACGGGCACGCCGTCCAGATCATGACCGTGCACAAGGCCAAGGGACTCCAGTTCCCGATCGTGCTGCTGCCCGAAGCGTCCGACCAGCACACCAGCGAAGACGACGGACGCGGGCTGGTGCTGCACGAGGAGTCAGGGGCACGAGTGCTTGACGTCGGAGGCCAAGCCGCGCCCGGCCGTCCGGAACGGTTCCGAGCGGCGTCGGAGGAATCCGCGGCTGACGGCTTGCGCACCCTCTACGTGGCGGCGACCCGGGCCCAGTGCCAGCTGACCATGTGGTGGGCACGCACCGGGCAGAACACCGCGTCATCGCCGCTGCACCGGATGCTGTTCCGCCGACGTGACGGCTCCATTCCGGAGATCAGCTACCGGGTGGACCGCCCGCCCGGCGACGGGGATCCGGCGGCGCTGCCGTGGTTGGAGGGCTCTGGAATCGTCGTGGAGCCCATCGACGTCCACGCCAGCGCGCCGGCGCTCGCCCGGTCCGCCGCAGGACCCGACGAGTTGGCGATGACCCCCTGGCGGCGGCGCATAGATCGAACCTGGCGCCGAACGTCGTACTCGGGGCTGACCGCGGCGGCGCACGCCCAGCCGACATTGCCCAACCCGTCGGCAACCACCGTGGTCGATGACGAATTTCCGCATCCGGCCGAGCCCGAACCGGAGGCCTCCGGACCGCGGTCGCCGATGGCCGCGCTTCCCGCGGGGCCCGCGTTCGGCACCCTGGTGCACCACGTGTTGGAGTCAGTCGACTGGTATGCGCCGCGCCCGACCGCCGAGCCCGAGCTTCGAGGGCGCCTGGCCGCTACCGTGTCGGACGCGCTGAGAAAGGTGCGCCTGCCCGAGGTGGAGGGAGCCCCGCTCGCCGACGCGCTGCTGCCCACCCTGCTCACTCCGTTGGGAGTCCTTACCCAGGGCAGGTGCCTGTCCGAGATTCCAGTGTCCGATCGCCTCGCCGAACTCACGTTCGAATTTCCCCTGGGCCATCCCCCGACGGGTGCGACACTGGGCCAGATCGGTCGGTTGCTCACTCGCCACCTCCCGGACGACGACCCGCTGGCCGGCTATCCACGACTGCTCGAGAACGCCGATCTGGACGACCAGCCGCTGCGGGGCTTTCTCACCGGCAGCGTCGATGCGGTGCTCCGGGTGGGCTTCCCCGGTGCGCCCCGCTTCGTGGTCGTGGACTACAAGACCAATCGGCTCACCGACGTTGCCGATCTACGGCTCGGCCACTACACCCTCCCGGCCATGACAGAGGAGATGCTGCGCTGTCACTACCCGTTGCAGGCGCTGCTGTACTCGGTTGCCCTGCACAGGTTTCTCCTCGCTCGCCTGCCGGGCTACCGTCCCTCCGACCATCTGGGCGGTGTTCTCTACCTGTTCGTCCGTGGCATGGGCGGACGGGCCGCCGAGGTCACCGTGGGTACCGGCGTGTTCTCCTGGGAACCCCCGAGTCCTCTGATCGTGGAGCTTTCTGCGCTTCTGGGCGGAGGGCGTTCGGGATGAGCCTTTCCGATCCGGCCCGGAGCAGCACCGGGATGCTGCGAGCGCTGAACGAGGCGGGCCTGTTGTCCTGGGGTGACGTCCATGTGTCCCAGGTGCTGTCCCGGCTGTACGGCGAGAACGACGAACATGTGATGCTGGCGCTCTCTCTCACGGTGCGTGCACTGCGTGCCGGATCGGTCCGCCTCTCGCTCGACTCCGCGTCGCAGTGGGCCACGTCCCTGGTGGAGGACGCTCCGCAGGTACCGGTGGTGGGGTGGCCGGACCCGGCCGGTTGGACGAAGAGTCTTGCGGCGAGCCCCCTGGTCGCCGTGGGGGTCGATCTCCCGACGGGGCGTCCGCTGCGCTTGGTCGACGGCTCGCTCTACCTCGAGCGCTATTGGCAGGAGCAGCTCACAGTCAGCGAGGAGTTGGCTCGACGTCGCCGCGCAGATCTCCCTCCGGCCGACCCGGGCCGTCTGCGCTCAGCGCTCGATGCGATCTTCCCCGACGCCACGTCCGACGACTGCCAGCGGCTCGTCGCCGCGGTCAGCGTTCTGACCCGGATCACTGTCGTGGCGGGCGGGCCGGGAACCGGCAAGACGACCACCATCGCTGCGATCATCGCACTGCTTCAGCACGCGGTGGGCGGCCGGCTTCGGATCGCTCTGGCAGCCCCGACGGGAAAGGCCGCGGCCCGTGTCGAGGAGGCGATCGGGAAGTCCCGGGCACGGATTCCCGATTCGCTGGGACAGGGCCTGGCAGACGTGCGCGCCACGACACTGCACCGGCTCCTGGGCTGGACCCCAGAGGCCAGGACGCGCTTCGTCCATGATCGGGACAACCCCCTGCCGCACGACGTGGTGATCGTCGACGAGGCCTCCATGGTGTCGGTGACCATGATGGCCCGGCTTCTCGAGGCGCTCCGGCCGGACGCACGACTGGTACTGGTCGGCGACCCTGACCAGCTCACCCCCGTGGAAGCCGGGGCGGTGCTCTCCGACGTGGTTGCCGTGCCCACCGCGGCCACTCCCACCCTCGACTCCGCGCTGGCCGCCCTGGGACTGGGGCCGGCCTCCTCCGTGATCCGGCTCACCAGGAACTGGCGATTCGGTGGCGCCATTGGGGACCTGGCCGACGCGATCCGGGTCGGTGACGACGACGCGGCGGTCGCCATCGCAGGCTCTGGCGCAGCGGGGATGAGGTTCGTCGAGACTGCCGAGGCCTCGTTGCGCGCCGACGTGGTGTCCGCCGGTGTGGCATTGATCGAGGCCGCCCGTCGAGGCGCCGTGCGCGAGGCGCTGGAGGCGTTGGAGTCGCACCGCCTGCTGTGCGCACACCGCCGAGGCCCCTTCGGCGTCGCGCACTGGTCCCGGCAGGTCGAGCAGTGGTTGGCGGAGGCGGTCGCCGACCTGGCCAGTGGCGGATCGTGGTACGCAGGGCGTCCGCTCCTGATCACCCAGAACGCCCCGGACCTTGGCTTGTACAACGGAGACACCGGTGTTGTCGTGGATGACCGCCAGGGGCATCCACGAGCCTGGTTCGGTCGCGGCACCCACCTGCGATCCTTCTCGCCTTTCATGCTGGACGCGGTCCAGACCGTGCATGCCATGACGGTTCACAAGGCCCAGGGAAGCCAGTTCCAGCACGTCAGCTTCTTGATGCCGCCGCCCGAATCACCACTGCTGACCCGCGAACTGCTCTACACCGCCGTCACGAGGGCGACCACGTCGGTGACGCTGATCGGCTCGGAGGAGTCCCTGCGTCGGGCAGTTCTGCGTCCCGCCCAGCGGGCGAGCGGGCTGGTGGCCTGGCAGGACACCTAGGCGACGGTCAGTCGGCCGTTGCGCCAGGCTCCGATCATCCGGAAGGCGATCGACGTCGGTGAGGGCAGTGAGATGTCACCCACCGCGAGGGAGGATGCAAGTTCCGCAGGGGTGAACCAGCGGGCTGATTCGATCTCGTCGACGGCCACGCTCACCCGGGTGTGTCCGGCTCGGGCCACGAAACCCACCATCAGCGAGCGGGGGAAGGGCCAGGGCTGAGACCCCAGATAGCGCACAGCAGTCAGCGGCAGCCCGACCTCCTCTGCCACCTCCCGATGCACCGCCTGCTCCAACGACTCTCCGGATTCGACGAAGCCAGCGAAGACCGACGCCCGTCCCGGCGGCCACGAGGGCTGGCGGCCCAGCAGCAGCCGTCCTGATGGGTCGAGAACCGCGACGATCACGGCAGGGTCAGTGCGAGGGAACGACTCCCGGGCGCAGCCCGGACAGACCCGGGCGGCCCCCGCTTTGGCCATCGAGGTGGCAGCACCGCAGACGCCGCAGTGGGCAGCGTTGCGGTGCCAGATCACCAGTCCGGCGGCGGTGAAGGCGACCTGGAGGTCGAGGATGCCAAGGTCGTCCATCACCGTCCGGAGGGTGGGTGTGCCCGCGGGCAGGGCGGCATCCTCGGTGAATACCGGACGCCCCGCCGCGAGACCGACGAGCACATGGCGCTTGGGGTCATACTCGCCGGACGTGCCGCAATACTGCGGCAGTCCCCCGGCGGCGGCGATCCTGCCCTCAGCGTCGACGCGGAGCAGCGCCGCTTCATGATGGGCCCACTGCGCAGCCACCCAGCGCTCATCGTGACGCTGCTCTTCGCAGCGGTCGATCCGGCTCGCCGAAGCCCACTCGCTCACCCGGCCAGGCTATCCGGCCCCCAACGCGGCCACCAGCGCCTCAAGGTCGGTTCGCGACAGCAGCGGGTATGGACGGATGACCCGGTCGCCGAGCAGGTCGACGAATACGGCGTCGACGGAATCGATCGGAACGTCGTGCAGCTCGGCCCAAGCGAGTCGGTAGAGGGCCAACTGCAGTGGGTCCGCTCGTTCGGCATCGCCGGTCTTCCAATCAACCACCTCAAAGGTCTTCCCCCCCGACCCGGGGAAGACGGCGTCGATGCGGCCCCGCACCAAGCGGCCCCCCAGAAGAAGCGTGAACGGCGTCTCCACGGCCACAGGGATCATCTCCGCGAACCGGCTGGCCGCGAAGGCCGCAGTGAGCGGTTCGATGCCGATGCCCGCGGCGGCCTGATCGGCCAGGTCGTCGACGAGGGTCGCCTGCCGCCGGTAGCGCTCCTCAAGCCAGCGATGGAAAGCGGTCCCCGCGCGTTGGGCGTCCGACACCAGCCGAGGTAGAGGCCTGGCGAGTTCGGCCGCGTAGCCGACCGGCTCGGCGACCGCTCGTGCAACACCGGTCACCGAGAGGTATTCGGGGAGCGGCACCCGATGCCGCTCCCCGCTGGCACGCTGCGCCTGACCGAGAAGTGCCTCGATCCAGCCATCCCACTGTGCCGCCTGCCGGGCGTCGTCGGCCGAGCTCAGATCGACCTGCGGATACCGCCCGGTACGGCTTCTGTGCGTTCGGGATCGTTGGACCAGTGCGGCGGCACGCAGGCGGTCCTGCGCGCGTTCGGCGTCCGGCTCGGCCGGCCACGCTGTCGCCTGGGGTGTGCTCAGGTAAGGGTTTTCCAGCGGCACCTCCGATCGCGGGCCGCTCCACTGGGCGTGATCCTGCAGCGCACTGAAGTACGCCGATGCTTGGCGGGGTCGCACCAGGGCGGGGGCCCAGACGTGGCTGCTCGCGATCAGGAGTCGCCGAGCTCGGGTGACGGCAACGTAGGCAAGCCGATCCTCCGACAGCCGCTGGTCAGCGGTCAACGCATCGGCGAAGGCTGTCGCGGCCTGCTGGGTGACCGCCGCCAGCTGTGGGATCGCGGAGGCGTCGCCGCGCAACGGAGACGGGAGTACCGCGGCGTTGCGCAGCCAGTTCCCGGTCACCCGGTCTGCCGGGAAGACGTCGCCGGCGAGGCCCGGCAGGAAGACCACCTCCCACTCCAGCCCTTTGGCACGATGCACGGTCAGCAGCTTGACCGAGTCGGAGGCGGAGATGACCGGCTGCTCCAGCCCTACCCCGTGTTCTCGCTCTGCTTCGAGATAGGCCAGCAACCCGGCCAGCGAGGCGTCACCGTCGATGTCGGTGTAGTCGGCCACCGCCTGCACGAAGGATGCCAACTCCGCACCCGGGCGTGCGGAGTTGGCGGTGTTCACCGCGAGCTCGACGTCCAATCCCAACACGTCGATCACCCGCCGGGTGAGATCCACCACGGACTCACCGGCGTGCCGTCTCAACTCGCCCAGTTCAGCGCTGAGGAGGGCGAAGCGCGCGCGGGCGTCGGGTGTGAAAGGTTCGTCGCCCGGATCGGCCAGGGCCTCAAGGAGGCTGCCCACTTGTGCGGGATCGCTCGCTTGAAGGATCGCCGCCAGTGCTTCGGCCAAGGGTTCCGGGTCGACGGGGCGCCCGGCGCTGAGGACCCTTGCCCTCCGCCCGAGCAGGGCCAGGTCCGGCAACCCGATCGCCCATCGCGACGACGTGAGCAGCCGGATCAGGGCGGGATTCGCGGTCACGTCGTGCAACAGGGTCAGGGTTGCCACCACGTCGGCAACGGCGGGGAGATCCAGCAGTCCGCCCAGGCCGACGATCTCGGCAGGGATGTCGCGGGAGGCGAGTTCGGCGTACACCGCGGCGATCTGGCTGTTCCGCCTTGTGAGCACGGCGATGTCCGACCAGCGGCCCACCGTCCCCTCGCTGCGCAGGTTGGCCGCCCGATCGGCAACCGCGGCGACCTCGTCCGGCCAGCCCGTGAAGCCCACGACGTCCACCCGGCCCGGCGGCGTGCCGTCCGGGGCGACGAGGTCCAGGTCGAGCCCATAACCGGCGAGCACCGGGTCCCGTCTGACCGGGGCGGCCAGGCTGTTCGCGGCGTTGAGGATGCGCTGGCCGGAGCGGCGGTTCACCGTCAATGCGTAGCGGGTGGCCGGCCGGCCGGCGGCGGTCGGAAACGCACCAGCGAACTCCAGGATGTTGCTGGCCGCTGCCCCGCGCCAGCCGTAGATCGCTTGGCACGGATCCCCCACCGCGGTCACCGGGTGCCCCCGCCCATCTTCGGTGGTGGCCCCGGAGAACAACGCCCGCAGCAGTGTCGCCTGGGCGGACGAGGTGTCCTGGTACTCGTCGAGCAGGACGACGGCGTACCGCTCACGCTGAACGGCCGAGACCTGGGGGATCTCGACGGCGAGCCGGGCCGCCCGGGCCATCTGGTCGGCGAACTCGAGATACCCCAGGGCGGCCTTGAGCTCGGCGTACTGCTCGACCAGGCCGGCCAGTTCCAGTCGCTCCTGGGCCGCAGCGCGTGCCGCCTGCAGTGCCGCGTAAACCGCTCCCCGGGGGTTGCGGGGCGAGCTGTCGACCTGCGCCAGGAAGGCCTCGGTCTGGTGAACCAACCGATCCGGGTCGACCAGGTGGGAACGCAGTTCGGTGTCGAGAGCCAGCACCCGTTCGGTGACCGTGTCCGGGCGCAGGCGAGCCAGGAAGTGCAAGGGCCCCTGCGCGTCCGCCACCACTCGCGAGGCCAGCCGGTAGCGGGCCGCGCCGCTGATCATCCGCGCATCGCCGTCGAACCCGAGCAGCAGGCCATGCTCAGCGACCAGCCGCCCGGCGTAGGCGTCGTAGGTGAGGATGAGTTCTTCGCCGTCTGCACTGTCGTCGGACAACACGCCCGCGGCGAGCAGAGCGCGTCGGACCCTCGTCGACAACTCGGCAGCCGCCTTGCGGGTGAAGGTGAGCCCGAGTACCTGCTCGGGTCGGAGCTGCCCTGAGCCGACCAGCCAGACTACCCGGGCCGCCATGACGGTCGTCTTGCCGGAGCCCGCCCCGGCGATGATGACCCCTGGCTCCAAGGGCGCGGTGATCGCGGCCAGTTGCTGTTCGGAGAAGGTGATACCCAACGCAGAGGCGAGATCCTCGGGGCGCCGGATGCCGGCCGGACTCATCGGACCACCTGCCGCCCGCGGTCGGAGGAGGGGCAACTGCCCGCGAACGCACAGGTGCGGCAATGGCCGCCTGCGGTGGCCTCGAACCGGCCCTCGGCGACGATCGCGGCCGCTGAGGCAATCCGGTGATGGACCCACGTGGGGTAGGCCCGTTCCTGCGGGTCATCGCCGACGTAGGGCTGCTCGGACAGGGCGGGCTGGTCGAAGCGTCGGGGCATGTCGCTGGTCGCGCCCTCCCCGTGCCGCAGGTAGACCGCCTGTGCGCCCGCCGATCGACCGGGTGCCACCTTGGCGAAGGCGCCCGCTTCGATCGCAAGTTGGTACACCCCGAGTTGGGTCATTCCGGTGACATCGGCTTTCGAGGGCAGAGCACGCGCGGTCTTCAGGTCGACGACCCTGAGTCGCCCGTCCCGAGCGCGTTCCAAGCGGTCGACCGCACCGGAAACGGTGACCGCGACGCCATCGAAGGACAACTCCACCTCGAACGGCACCTCGACCCCCACCGCCTCCCACGACTCCGCTGACTGCTCCCAGAGCAGGAACCGGGTCAGGGCCAGTTCGGCCTCCACTCGCTCAGCAACCGAAACCCACGATGCCGCGAACGGAATGCTGTGCCAGATCCGGTCCAGGTGGCCGGTGAGCACGTCAAGACCGATCTCGTCGGTGCGGGCGCGCTCGACCAGAGCGTGGATCACAGACCCGAGTTCCGCCCCCGGGCCGGGGGCACCGAGAGCGTTGGCCGGTCGTTCCAGGAAGTACCGCCGAGGGCAGGACAGCAACGATGCGATCTGGCTGGGGCTCAGCCGAATCCGTGCTTCCTCTCGACAGGGGCGGCTAGACAGGGGCCGGGTTCCCCACCACGTGACCGGGTCGGCCCCAGCCGCCAGCGAAACACCGTCGGCGTCCACCGCGTCGGCCAGGCGGGCCAACGAAACAGCCGCCGCCTCCCGCAGTTCGGCCGAGGCCTCGGGATCGACGCTGGCCCGGCGCAATTCCGCGACGAGAGCCGCGATGGTTAGGGGTTCCGAGGCGGGCCGTTCCGATTGCAGGGGAACTCCCAGTTCGGAGAGGAACCGGGAGGGCTGGTCGGCCTGGCCCTCCGTGCCGGCGGTGGCCGTCACGACGAGCCGGCGCTGTGCCCGCGAGCAGGCGACGTAGAACAGCCGCCTTTCGTCGGCCAGCCATTCGCGGTGATCGGAACGCCCGGCGAGTCCAACGCTGACGAGCTCCTCAGGCTCCAGCACCCCCGGCGCCCGGCGTGTTGCCGGCCAAACCCCCTCCTGAACACCGGCGACCACCACCAGTGGCCACTGCCGGCCCTTGGCACGATGCACCGTCATGACTTGGACGCCTCGCCCACGCACGGCCGCCTCGCGGGCGTGGTCGGCAGGGATCTGCTGAGCAGACACCTCGGCCAGGAACCGGCGGATCCCGGCGACCCCGCCGCGCCGGTCAGCATCGGCGGCCGCTTCGAACAAGGCGCACAGGGCGTCCAGGTCGCGGTCGGCGCGGCGTCCGACGTCACCACTGCGGAGCGAATCCTGCTGCAACCGCCTTGGCCACGAGGTCCCCTGCCACAACTCCCACAGCACCCGGTCCACCGGCATGCCGGACGTGACCGCGGCCCGGGCTCGGGCCAGCGCCCGCACGAGTTCGCTGAGCCGCTGCGTTTCGGGAGAACTCGGCAGGCACCCTGCCCCATCAGGGCCGTTGATCGCCTCGGCCACGATCTCAGCCGGGGTCGCCAGCCTCTCGGAGGCCGCCTCGGAGTGCAGGGCGTGCCACTGCCTCGCCAGATTGCGCAGCCCGATCGCCTCGAGTCCGCCGATGGGCGAGGCGGCCAGCCGGAGCGCCTCGTCCGGCTCAGCGTGACCCCTTGCCAGGACTTCCAAGGCCAGCAGGAGTGGACGCACCGCCAGGGTCGATGCCAACGGCATCTCATCACCGCTGACCTCGACCGGTACGCCGGCCGCGGTGAGGGCCGTGACGATCGGCCCGATGTGGCGGCGTCCCGACCGAACCAGGACCGCCGCCTCCGAGAAGTCCACTCCATCGAACAGGTGTGCCTGGCGCAGGATCGCAGCGATCCCGGAGGCTTGCTGGGCCTCGTCGGGCCAGGTGATCGCCCGGACGGCCCCTGGTCGATCCGCGAACGAGCCTCGCTCGGCGCCGGGGCCCGGGGCATGCGGAAGGCGAGAACCCAGCTGGGCCAGGGCGGAGCCGATCTGCGCGCCGAACCGGTGGGACCCGGTCAGCCGGAAGACCTCTGCCGGAGAGCCGTCCGCCCTGGGGAAGAGGGCCGGGAACTCGGTCAGCGCCCGCCGATGCGCACCCCGGAACGAGTTGACGGTCTGCAGCGGATCTCCCGTTGCCAGGACGCGACCCCCAGCCGGCACCATGGCTCGGACGAGGCCGATCTGCGCGGGGTCGAGTTCGCCGTATTCGTCGATGACCAGTGACCCGATCGCGCCGGCCAACTCCGCGGCGACCTCCGGTTCGGCGAGCAGGATCCGGGACCGGTGCACCAGTTCGGCGTAGTCAAGCACTCCTTCCTGGTCGAGCACGTCGAGGTACTCGGCGAAGAACTCACCCGCGGAGACCCATTCGTCACGCCCCGCCTCGGCACCGATCGCCACCAGGTCACCCGGGTCGAGCCCCAACTGCCGCGCTCGGGCCAGGACGGCGCGGACCTGCCTGGCGAATTCGGCGGTGCCCACGGCCAGGGCGAGATGCGCGGGCCACCGGCCTGCCCCACGCCCGGAGAGAAGCTCGCGAACGCGGAACTCCTGCTCCGGTGCGGTGAGCAGGCGCTGCGCCGATCCGCTTCCATATCGCTGGATCAGCCCGCGGCACAGGCTGTGAACGGTGGCCACGCGCGGCTGGGAGGCCGTGTGCGGCCCAGCGGAACTGATCCGGTTGCGCAGGCTGCTCGCCGCCGCTCGTGACCACGTGAGAACGAGGGGAGGGGGTGCGTCACCGGCGCAGGCCGCCGCGACGGCTGCCTGGACGACCAGGGTCGTCTTCCCGCTGCCCGGCCCCCCGGTGACGAGCAGCGGGCCGTCCCAGCCCGCGATCATCAGTTCCTCGGCCGGTCGGAGGGGAGGCTCGGACACATCCCGGCGAGCCTGTCGATCCAGGACATAGGTCCGGAGGAGTTGGGGCTGAGTCACAGTCGACATCACATCACGCGCCTCCGACAGTTCTTTCCGGGGCCGGTCCCGGGTGGCGCCGGGGGTGCGACCTGACGTGAACCGCGGGCCATTGGTCCTGCCCGGCGTGGTGTGAGAAGGTGTCAGGGCTGCCGCGCCCCGTCCACAGCGGAATGGCCGGTGTCGAGCGGGGCGCCCACGGGTCAGGCAGTGCGTGCGTTCCGTGCCGTGCGGATGCACCGTGACGTAAGGAGAGGTACATGGCGCAGGGAACCGTCAAATGGTTCAGTGCCGAAAAGGGCTACGGCTTCATCGAGGTGGCAGGCGAACGGCAGGACGTGTTCGTCCACCATTCCGCCATCGACTCGACCGGCTTCCGGACCCTGACCGAGGGCCAGCGGGTCGAGTTCGAGATCACCACGGGACCGAAGGGTCCCCAGGCCGACCGCGTTCGGCCCATCTGATTCCAGCATCCTGATCGTCGGGTCCTGCCGTTCACGGCAGGGCCCGATCGTCTCTCCGCTTCAGGCCCATCTGGCGAGCCCGGTGCGACAGCCCTGACGCGTCCTGCCAGGGACGGCCGCTAGATTGGGGACTGCACGCGACGTTTGAGAGGTCCCAGATGAGCAATCCCGCCCAGTCCGGCGCCGGCGCGGCCCAGGTCGCCCCCCTGGCGCCGCCGGTCGCCCTGACCCTCACCGCGCCGGAGCCCCCGGCAGTGGTCACCGAGACCCAGGCCCCGGCCATGGCTCCCCAGCTGGAAGCCGCCCAGGTGCCCGTCCTGGACGCGAAGGTGGACGAGTTCCTCGTCGCGCTGGCGGCCACCGAGGAGAAGTCCCCGGCCTTCTCGGCCCAGGCCGACGCCGTCCGGAGCATGGGTGACGCCGACATCCGCAAGGCAGCCGAGACGTCCAACCGCTTGCTCCAGACGCCGGTGCGGGCAGTGCAGACCGGCGGGCTGGCCGAAGGTTCGAAGGTGGGCCAGACACTCCTGGAACTCCGCCGCACGGTCGAGGAGCTCGATCCGGGCCAGGCCCGCGGCTCGAAGAAGTGGTTCAAGCGGCTGCCTTTCGGCGATCAGGTGACCGACTACTTCCGCAAGTACCAAAGCTCCCAGGATCACCTCAACGGAATCCTGCACGCGCTGCGCAGCGGCCAGGACGAGCTGACCAAGGACAACGTGGCGTTGAACATGGAGAAGCAGAATCTCTGGACGGTGATGGGCCGCTTGAACCAGTACGTCTACATCGCCGAACGGTTGGACGCCCGGCTGGCCGTGCAGATCGCCGAACTGCAGATCGCCGATCCGGAGAAGGCGACGGCGCTCAGCCAGGACGTCCTGTTCTACGTCCGGCAGAAGCATCAGGATCTGCTCACCCAACTCGCGGTGTCGATCCAGTCCTACCTTGCCATTGACATCATCATCAAGAACAACGTCGAACTCATCAAGGGCGTCGATCGGGCTTCCACCACTACTGTGGCCGCCTTGCGCACCGCTGTGATCGTCGCCCAGGCGCTGGGCAATCAGAAGCTCGTGCTGGACCAGATCACCGCACTGAACACCACGACCTCGACGATGATCCAGCGCACCTCGGAGATGCTGAAGGAGAACTCGGCGCAGATCCAGGAGCAGGCCGCGTCCTCAGCGATCGGAATGGAGCAGCTCCAGGCTGCGTTCAGCAACATCTACGCCACGATGGACTCGATCGACCAGTTCAAGGCCAAGGCACTGGACACGATGGCGGCCACCATCGGAACGCTCGAGGCTGAGGTGGTCAAGAGCCGGGCCTACCTGGAGCGGGTCGCGCAACAGGATGCGCGCGCCCAATCGATGCCGGCCATCACCATCGACCGCTGACCCGTCCGTCGATGGGGTTCTGGGACTGGCTGGTCGGCAAGGACTCGCCCGGGCCCGAGCCGGCCCCTGAGCCGGCCGTGGCGACGGCGCCGTCCGAGGCCGACATCATGGCGGCGCTCGCCGGGGTGGAAGCGCTCGTCAGCGATCCTGCAGTGCCCGGAGTCGTGCGATCCCGCGCGCGGCGGGTCACCGACGCCGTCCGGCGAACCCTCCCTCGCCTGGCCCTGTTGGGCCTGGGCAGCTACGACTCCTACTCGGTGGTGGCCACCGCCACCGACTACCTCCCCGAGGCAATCGGCGCCTACCTTCGGCTGCCCAGGGACTGGGCGGACTCGCGTCCGGTGGAGGGAGGACGGACCCCGCTGTTGCTTCTGGTCGACCAGTTGGACCTACTCGCCTCCACGATGGACAAGATCTACGACGCCGCAAACCGGACAGACGCAGCAGCTCTGGTCAGCCACGGTCGGTTCCTGCAGGAGAAGTTCGGTCATCGGCCGGCCGCCACCGACTTCACCGTTGAGCCGGTGACCGCGCAAAGCAGCAATCCGCTCGACTTGGAGCACCCATGACCGCTCCCACGCTGAGCGCCGCGCTGGCGGACCTCTCCGAGGTCGCAGTCCGTGCCGGGCTCGATCCCATCGTCGCCGTCGACGAAGGACGCGTGCTGGCCGCAGCCATCGCCGAATCCAACCCGGGCGCCTACGTTGACTGGTGCCATGAAGTCGGAGTGCCCCCCGATGCGGCGTCCTTCATCGACGCCGCCATGCGGGGACGCCGCTACCGCGGTTCCCCGACTCCGGGAGTCAGCCGGCTCTCTGCGAGCGGTTCGGCCGCGACCCGCGACTACGCCCGGGCGCTGGCGGAGGTGTGTGCGAGCGCGGCGCTGCTCGGGGTGCCCGGTCCGCAGAGCACCGGCGCCGCCCAACTGGCGGCCGCCGCGCAACTCGGCGCGGACCGGCGCTTCTCCGCGGTCGAGCACGAACAGCAGGCCCAGCGCGAGTTCACCACGAGGGCTCCGGCGATTCTTGCCGACGTCCTGCACCGGCTGGCCGAGAACCAGGCACGGCTGCTCGACCTTCGACAAGTCGACCCGAGGCTCCCCGGGGCCATCGGCGGACTCGGGTCACCCGTGGCGACCGCTCCCCCGGCTCCCGCTCCGGCCGTCAAGCCCGCCGAGCCCCAGACCGCTGCGGCCGAGGTACCCGCCAAGCCTGAGCGGACTGTCGAGGAACTCTTGGCCGAGCTGGACGATCTCGTAGGACTGACTCGGGTCAAGGCCGAGATCCACCGCCAGACGGCCATTCTGCGTGTGGATGCTCTCCGGACCAAGGCGGGCCTGAAGAGCCCCACCATCACGCGGCACCTGATCTTCACGGGCAATCCGGGCACCGGTAAGACGACTGTCGCTCGCCTGGTGTCGGGGATCTACAAGGCGATCGGGCTGCTGTCGAAGGGGCAGTTGGTCGAGGTGGACCGCTCCGAACTGGTCGCCGGCTACCTGGGCCAGACCGCGATCAAGACCGCCGAGGTGGTGGCGAAGGCGGTCGGGGGGGTGCTCTTCATCGACGAGGCCTACGCGCTCAGCGGCGACCAGTACGGCGAGGAGGCGATCAACACCCTGGTTAAGGAGATGGAGGACAAACGCGACGACCTGGTGGTCATCGTGGCCGGGTACCCGGGACCGATGGCGGTGTTCATCGCGGAAAACCCTGGCCTGTCGAGCCGCTTCCGGACCACGATCCAGTTCGACGACTACTCCGATGACGAGCTCGTGCGCATCTTCACCGGCATGGCGACCAAGGCCGACTACGACCTCGGGCCGGGCTGCACCGACGAGTTCCGCCGGCAACTGTCCGCCCAGGTGCGCGACGAGACGTTCGGCAACGGACGCTTCGCCCGCAACGTGTTCGAAGCAGCCATCGGCAAGCATGCCTGGCGCCTGCGAGACGTCTCCGAACCCACCCTGGAACAGCTGCGCACGCTGCTGCCCGAGGATCTGACCCCCGATCCCGAGCCTGCGGTCCCGTGGCCGTCCGGTGGCGAGGCACCCGTGAAGGACTCGCCGTGACTGCTCCCACCGCAGGGCGAACGCCCCCCACCCCCGGTGCCACACCCCGTGTGCTGGCCCGGCTGCGGGTCGGACTCCTCGTCCTGCTCCTGGTGGTCGGGATCGGAGGGGGCTGGCTGCTGATCGCCAGCCGCGACACCCTCGCCCAAGCCTCAGTGCACGCCTCGGAATACCTCCGCCTCACCACCATCAGCACCCGCCTGCTGCGCGCCGACGCCGAGGCTGGCAAGGCGGCCCTTGCCGGTGACGCGTCGGCGGCACGACACGACCGCATCGCGTCCGACCTGGGCCAAGCGGCGTCGGCGGTGGTCGAGGCGGCGGCAGCCCAGCCAAACCAGGCGGCCGACCTGGCGCAGGTGAGCTCGGCCGCGCAGTCCTACGGGCGGGCGCTGGAGGCGGCCTGGCACCAGTCGGACCGGCAGTCCGCGGCCCGGGCGCTGGGCGAGGCCGAGAAGGATCTGCAGGGCACGATCCTGCCGTCAACCTCCACCCTCGCCGCTGCGAACAGCCGGACCGCAGACGCCCTGTTGTCCCAGCAGTACGGCTGGGCACTGCCGGTGGCATCCTGGCTGGCAGTGGCGGCCCTCCTCGCGGCGAGCTGGGTGGTCGCTCGGCGTAGCCGCCGGATCGTGAACCTGGGCCTGGCCGGGGCCCTGCTGGCGATCGGCGCGGTTGCTGTCCTCAGCGGGTCAGCGGTCTCCGCGGTCACGGGGTCGGCCGTAACCGCCCGCGACGGCGACTTCGCCCAGGTCAAGGCAGCGACCGCTGCGCAGAACCTGCTCGCCCACTCCCACAGCCTCGACGTGCGCGGCGTCCTCAACCGATCAGTCGCCGACCAGGACGAATCCTCGGCGAAACTCCGCGAGGCCAACGCCGCCCTTGAGATGGCCGGGACGCCGGCGCTGCGGGACGCGCTGTCGGCCTACCTCAGTGCGCACCAGGACCTGGTCACGCTCGCCGGACGGGGCGACTGGGACGCCGCCACCCGGCTGGTGACAGCCTCGGCCGCCTCCTCGCCGAGTGCGACCGTCGCGGCCTTCGATGACGCGGTCGGCGACGCGCTGGCGACCTCGGGTGCTGCGGTGGCCGACGCCGCCAGCGGGTACTCCGGCAGCCTGCTCGGGCAGGCGATCGGAGTGGCAGTGCTCGCCGCAGCAGCCGCCGGACTCGCCGCCTGGGGATTGGGGCAACGGTTGAAGGAGTACCGATGAGTGCCGCATCACCGTCCGCACCCGGGCAGTTGGGGGTCGCGGCCCGACCAGCGGAACTGCTCGACTACCTCGGACGTCTGGACGCCTGGCTGCGTGAGCGGCGCGCCGAACTGGACGCGCTCGACCAGGCGATCACCGCGGCTGGTCGAGCGCCGCAGCTCACCGGCGACCTCACTCTGGCCCTCGCGTTGTGGCAGGCGGTCAAGAGCCGCTGCGACGTGATGCTGATGACCTGGGATTCCGGGCGGGTGGGTCAGACTGAACTGGAGAAGCTCTCAGCGTTGATCTGGGGCCGGCTCGACACCGCCGGTTCAGCGGTCCAGCAGCTGCAGTCGATGTCGGTGTCCCTGCCTGAAGCCGGACGGCTGTGCGACGCGCTGGTCGCCCAGCTGCGGACCCGGCTCGGTCTCGATCCCAACGCCGAGCAGCTTGTCCTGAGGCTGCGGGACCTGCGCGCGCAAGTGGAGCGGATCCGGGACCAGGCGGCGCTGGAACCGCCGGACGCCCGGGGCGCGGCCCACGCCGGGGCTGAGGCGTTGGCGGCACGTGCCGCCGACCTCGCCGAGAAGAGCAGCCGTGGGGGGGACATCGGCGGGCTGCTGGGTCCGTTGGAGATCGACGCGGCCCGCTACGAGCGGGACCTCATCGTCGGTGCTGCGCGGCGTCGCGAGGCCCGCGATCTGCTGGCCCGGGCTCGGGAGCGACTGTCCGCCCTGGTCGGACGCGAAGCCGCGGTTCGGGAACTGGTCGCGCGGGCCGTGGCGTCGGTGTGGCCAACGCCGCGCTACGCCGTCCCGCAGGTCGAGAGCCTCGGGCCGCTGCCCAACACCCGGGAGGCGCTCCTGCCCTTCCTGGACAAGCTCGAGCAGGTCGACCGGGCACTGCAGACGGTCCACCAGGCCTATTCCGCCGCGCTGGCGAACCGTGACCAGGCGGGGGCGCAGCTCGCCGCCCTTGTGGACAAGGCGAGCCGACTCGGCCACGACGGCGAGCCGCAACTGACTTCGCTGGCGGAACTGGCGACTGCTCAGTTGGGCCAGCGTCCGGCCGTGCTGCCGGTGACCGATCACTTGATCGCCGCCTACGCGGCGTACCTGGACTGGCTGGTCGATTCGCAGTCGAGGACGCCGTGAGGTGCGCGCAGCCGGGCTGCACCGGCACCATCGTCGACGGCTACTGCGACGTCTGCGGGATGCCGGCCCCGGCCTCCATGCCGGTCGGCAGGGGCCGCCCGGGGGCACCGCCCGCGCAGGTGCCCACCGGTCCCTGCCGGCAGCCCGGCTGCGGGGGCACCATCGTCGACGGATACTGCGACGTCTGCGGTTCCCCCCCGGAGGGCCCCTCGCCCTCGGCCGGATCCACAGCGACCAGGGCGTCAGCCCAGCTGGGGTCGACTGCCCTCGGATCGGCACGGGCAGTCTCCTTCGGAGCCCGCGCGACGCGACGTCCCAGCGCTGAGCGGCACCGCTCCGGGCGGATCGGTGCCGGCCTGACCCAGGTGCCACCTGCCCCGGCGATCGACCCGGCCAAAGCCGTCCTGGTGACCCCGGAAGTGCCGGAGGACAAGCGGTTCTGCGCCAAGTGCGGCGCCGGTGTGGGCCGCTCGGGGGCTGACGTCGAAGGCCGTCTGGAGGGTTTCTGCCCCCGCTGCCGGGCGCCCTACTCGTTCACGGCGAAGCTGCTTCCCGGTGACCTGGTAGCTGGTCAGTACCGTGTTCAGGGTGCCCTCGCCCACGGCGGCATGGGCTGGATCTATCTGGCTCGCGACGAAAACGTGTCCGGCCGCTGGGTGGTGCTGAAGGGGCTGCTCAACACCGGGGACCCTGATGCCCTGGCGGCGGCGATCAGCGAACAGCAATTCCTGGCCCGGGTGGAACACCCGCTGATCGTGGAGATCTACAACTTCGTGACTCACGGTGATGCCGGCTACATCGTGATGGAGTTCGTGGGCGGGCGATCGCTGAAGCAACTACTCAAGCAGCGCCTGCAAGCCAACCACGGGGTCTTCGACCCGCTGCCGGTCGACCAGGCGCTGGCCTTCCTGGTGGAGATCCTTCCGGCGTTCAGCTATCTGCACGACCTCGGCCTGCTGTACTGCGACTTCAAGCCTGACAACGTGATTCAGGTCGGGGACGCGCTGAAACTGATCGACTTGGGTGGGGTCCGTCACGCCGGCGACGACGAGTCGCCGCTGTATGGGACCGTCGGGTTCCAGGGTCCGGAGGTCGCCGCCGTCGGTGCGTCGATCGCTTCCGACATCTTCACCGTCGGACGGACCCTCATGGTGTTGTGCGCCGACGTTCCCGGCTATCAGAGCAGCTATGAATTCACCACCCCGCCGGCCGCGGAGATGCCTGCCTTCGCCGAATACGACTCGCTGTACCGCCTGCTGCTGAAGTGCTGCGCGCCAGACCCCAATGACCGGTTCACCAGCGCCGACGAATTGCGCATCCAGATGCTTGGCGTGCTGCGGGAGGTCGTGGCGGCGAAGTCCCCGGGCGCGGCGGCCACCGCGGCAGCGTCGGTGCTGTTCGAGGCTCCCACCCATGCCGGGGACAGCTTCGACTTCAGGCAGCTTCCCAGGCTGCGGACGGACCCGGCGGACGCGCAGTCGGCATGGCTGTCACGCATTAACATCGACGACCCCATTGAACGCCTTGCCGTCCTGGCCGCCCCACCCGGCATGTCGCCCGAGGTGCTCCTGGCGCGGGCCTCCGCCGCTCTGGAGGCGGGTAATCATGCGCTCCTCAACGAATGCGTGCACAAGATCCTGAGCGACGATCCCTGGGAGTGGCGGGCGGTCTGGATGGCCGGGCTGGGAGCTCTCCAGTCCGGCGACCATTCCACCGCCCAGTCCTCCTTCAACGCCGTCTATGGTCAACTCCCAGGCGAACTCGCCCCCAAACTGGCCCTGGCGGTGTCCTGTGAGCTCGGTGGCGAGTCGGAACTCGCCGAGAAGCTCTACCGGATCTGCGCCTCGACCGACGCCACCTACGTAACCCCGGCCGCGTTCGGGCTGGCTCGGGTGCGCGCCTCCCACGGCGACCTCGCCGGTTCGCTGGCGGCTCTGGAACTGGTGCCGAACACATCTCGCGGCTACCCGGAATCGCAGCGGTTGAAGGCTCATCATCTGGTGACCCTGGGTCGGGACGCGTCCGCCCTCTCCGAAGGCTTGAAGGTGCTCGCTCACGCGCGCCTGGACCCGCGGACCCAGGCCGAGTACACCGTCACCTTGTACGAGCGGGCCGTCACCCTCGCCGGGAACGTCCCGCTCACCCTTGGCTCCGCCTCGTTGAGCCCAGCGGCACTGCGTGATCGCCTCGAAGGCGCCTACCGCGACTACGCACGACTCAGCGACGACCGGGCCGTCAAGGCCGAGTTCGTCGACAAGGCCAACGCAATCCGTCCCTGGAGCCTGCTGTGAGCCACGAGGGGATCTGGCCGCTTTGGCCCGAGACCAGTGATTCAGTCGCGCCGGCCACGCCGAAGCCCAGCGGCCCCACCTGTCCGGTGTGCGGACGGTCCGTCCCCGGGCACGCGTTGTTCTGTGAGGCCTGCGGGGCGGCGCTCGCGCCCACCGTCCCGCCACCGGCAGGGTCCCCCGCCCCGGCGCCCACGGCGGCCTCGCGACAAACCAGGCGTCTGGGCGTCCACGCCAGCGCCCAGACAGTGTGCGCACTGTGCGGGGGCAGGGTGGACGCCGACGGCTACTGCCAGACCTGCGGCGCGAAGGCGCCCAGCCTGCGGGACCACTTCGAGTCAGCGCCCGCAACGTGGGTGGGAGGGGTGTGCGACCGCGGCATCGCCCACGCCCGCAACGAGGACGCCATGGCGCTGTGGGTGGATCCGTCGGGGTCGGTGCGCGCGGTTCTGGTGGTCTGTGACGGGGTCTCGGCCGGGGCCGACTCCGATGTCGCAGCCGAGGCTGCCGCTCAGCGGGCCTGCGACGTGCTGGCCGTGGCCCGGCCCCGAGGGCTGGGCATCGCGGCCAGTCAGGAGGCGGCGTTGGCCGCTTCCATGGTGGCTGCCGTCGCCTCGGCCAACGAGGCCGTCATCGCTGCGACACCATCGCCGGGCCCGGAGGCAGCTTCCTCGACCATCGCGGCGGCGGTCGTGGACTCCGGCGTGGTCTGCTTCGCCAATCTGGGTGACTCACGGGTGTACTGGATCGGCGACGACGAGGCGCTGCTCCTCAGCAAGGACCATTCCGTGGCGCAGTCCCTCATCGCCGGAGGGTTGCCCCGGGCTGAGGCCGAGGCCGCACCCCAGGCTCACGCGATCACCAAGTGGTTGGGCCCCGACAGCGACGATGTCGTGCCGACGACCGGGCTGTGGCGGGTGCGCCGCGACGGGTGGCTGCTTGTGTGCACCGACGGTTTGTGGAACTACGCCTCCGAGCCGGCGGACCTCGCGCTGCGGCTGAGGGCGGCGCTGGCCGAAGGCGACGAGCCGGTGGCGGCGGCCCGCCGTCTGGTCGCCTGGGCCAACGCGCAAGGTGGCCGGGACAACATCACTGTGGCCCTGGCACACTGCCGAACTAGTCTGGAGGCCACCTCGATGGCGCCCCCCACGCCGCCCACCACGTCCTGAAGGAGTCGGAGTCCATGGCCGAGTTCACCTCCGCGGTCTACCAGAACGAGTTCCTTCCCGACGGCGGCACCGACGTCAACGCCATCGTGACGATCGCGTGCAGTGGTGCCGGCGTGGCGGGACGGACGGGCAGCGGGGACGCCGGGGAGATCGTCATCGTGGACACGTCCGGGTCGATGGGCGAGTCCAACATGCTGGCTGCCAAGCAGGCCGCGATGGTGGCCCTGGACCACATCCTCGACGGCACGTACTTCGCCGTGATCGCCGGTAACCACAAGGCCTATCTGGCCTACCCCATGGTTCAGACGGGTCCCGGGATGGTCCGGATGTCCCCCCAGAGCAGGGCCGAGGCAAGGCGTGCGATCAGCTTCTTCCGCGCCGACGGTGGCACAGCCATGGGCAACTGGCTGAACCTGGCCAGGGCCCTTTTCGCCTCGGTCGGTCCGCTGGCGCAGAAGCACGCCATCCTGCTCACCGACGGTGAGAACCACAATGAGACCCAGACCCAGCTCGACCAGGCCATCGCCAACTGCGTGGGGCACTTCCAGGTGGACGCCCGTGGTGTGGGTATCGACTGGAAGGTGTCCGAGATCCGCACCATCGCACAGGCCCTGCTGGGCACCGTCGACATCATCCCCAACCCTGCCCAGATGGGACAGGTGTTCGCCGAGCTCATGGCTAAGTCCATGGGACGCGGGGTCGCCAATGCGGAATTGCGGGTGTGGATCCCGCAGGGCGCGCAGGTGCTCTTCATCCGCCAGGTGTCCCCCACCGTGGAGGACCTCACCCATCGCGGCACGCCGGTCAACCAACTGACCATGAGCTACCCCACCGGCTCGTGGGGTGACGAGGAGCGCGACTACCACATCGCCGTCCGGCTGGCGGCCAAGTCCGTGGGCCAGGAGCAGTTGGCAGCCCGCGTGCAACTGGCTGTCGGTGCCGACCTCCTCACCCAAGGACTGGTCAAGGCCAAGTGGTCGGCTGACACGAACCTGACCGCCCAGATCAACCCCGAGGTCGCTCACTACACCGGGCAGGCGGAGCTGGCGCAGGCCATCCAGGAAGGACTCGCCGCCAAGTCCGCCGGCGATGAGCCGACGGCGACCACCAAGCTGGGCCGCGCCGTCCAACTGGCCGCCGAGACCGGGAACGCCGAGGCGACGGCGAAGCTGCGGAAGGTCGTTGACATCTCCGACGCCAGGACCGGTACCGTTCGCCTCAAGAAGGGTGTGGACAAGGCCGACGAAATGGCCCTGGACACCGCCTCGACCAAGACGACGCGAATCAGGGGTTGACATGGCAATCTGTCCGGCCGGGCACCAGACCCAGCAGACCGATTTCTGCGACACCTGCGGGCTCCCAGTCGTTCCCGCGGTCCCCCCGCCACCTGCGGCGGCCTCCCCAGCGACTCTGCCATGCCCGCACTGCGATGCGCCCAACGTCCCGGGCGCGCTGTTCTGCGAGTCCTGCGGCTACGACTTCACCACCGGCGCGCTGCCCACAGGCCCGGCGGCGCGGGACGTGTCAGCGGAAGTCACCGAGCCCGTGCCTGCGCTCCCCCCGGTCGCTGAGACGGCCGCGGCCCCGGTCGGGCCGGCACCGGCCGGCCTTCCGCCCGTGGAGTGGATCGCCGAGTTGTGGATCGATCCGGACTGGTACGCGACTCAAGGTTCGCCCGACCCGATGCCCTCTCCAGGGCTGCCGGACATCGTGCCGCTGGTCAAGAATTCGCTGCTGATCGGGCGAGTGTCGGTGAGCCGAGGGATCTTCCCCGACATCGACTGCGAACTCGACACAGGGTGCAGCCGGCGACACGCGCGGCTCACCACCGACGGCACACGTTGGTGGATCGAAGATCTCGATTCCGCCAATGGTACTTTCGTCGGCTCGGCCGCCGGCCCACTGCCTGCCATGCCGATTCCCCGCGGCCGCGTCGAACTGTCCCCCGACCAGCGGATCTACGTGGGGGCGTGGACGCGGATCGTGATTCGCCGGGCCACCGAGGACGAGCGGGACGCCTTCGCTGGGGTCTGAGGTTCCGCTGTCGGCGTACGCGCGGTGCCCGGTGCCGGACCCGGCGGTAGATTGTCCGCAGTCCCAGTCGAGGAGGAACCGTGGAGATCAAGGTCGGTATCCAGCAGGTCGCGCGCGAGATCATCCTCGACAGCGACACCACCGCCGCCGACGTCGAGCAGGCCCTGCTCAAGGCGCTGGCCGACGAAGGAGTGCTGACGCTGACTGACTCCAAGGGACGCAGGGTGCTCGTCCCGGCCGCTCGCATCGCCTACATCGATCTGGGCCAGGAACATGCCCGGCCCGTGGGCTTCGGGGCGGTCTGAGCCGATCTGGCTAGACTGGGCCCGGTACGCACACTGCGTACGCCTTCGCCCGGGCGGCTCGCGCCGCTGGCGAGGCCCCTGCACCAGCCGTTGCTGGTCGATGAAAAGGCATGACGCTGTACGAATCGAATGACAACCTGCCCGAGGCCGACGCGCTGCACACGTTCGCCGACCTGGGAGTGATCCCCCCGATCGTCGAGGCACTCGCTGCCCTGGGCATCGAACACCCCTTCCCGATCCAATCCCTGGCGATCCCGATCGCCCTCAACGGCACCGACCTGATCGGCCAGGCGCGCACAGGCACCGGCAAGACTTTCGCCTTCGGCATCTCGCTGCTGCAGCGGATCACGGTGCCCGGCGACGACGGTTATGACGACCTCGCAGTCAAGGGATCGCCGCAGGCTCTGGTGATGTGTCCGACCCGCGAGTTGGCGCTCCAGGTCACCAGGGATCTCGACATCGCCTCGGCGGTGCGCCGGGCACGGGTGCTGACCGTTTACGGCGGAGTTGGGTACGAAACCCAGCTGGAGACGCTGTCGGAGGGGGTCGACGTGGTCGTGGGAACCCCGGGGCGTCTGCTTGACCTCGTCAACCGCAGGTCCCTCGACCTGTCCCGGGTGCGCGTGCTGGTCCTTGACGAGGCCGATGAGATGCTGGACCTCGGATTCCTTCCCGACGTGGAACGACTGATCGCCAAGACGCCGGCGTCGCGGCAGACCATGCTGTTCTCCGCGACGATGCCGGCGGCCATCGTCGCCCTGGCGCGGATGCACCTCAATCAGCCGGTCAACGTGCGCGCCGAGACCCACGACGCACAGCTGACCGTTCCGGACACCACCCAGTTCGTCTACCAGGCACACGATCTGGACAAGCCCGAGATCGTGGGACGCATCCTGCAGGCCGAGGGCTGCACCCGGACGATGATCTTCACCCGTACCAAGCGCGCGGCGCAGCGACTCGCCGATGAGCTGGTCGACCGCGGCTTCAAAGCTGCCTCGATCCACGGCGACCTGAACCAGGTCGCGCGTGAGAAGTCGCTGAAGCGGTTCCGGGAGGGACGGGTCGACGTGCTGGTCGCCACCGACGTGGCGGCGCGGGGTATCGACATCACCGACGTGACCCATGTGATCAACTACGAGTGCCCCGACGACGAGAAGACCTACATCCACCGGATCGGACGTACCGGCCGCGCAGGCGCCAAGGGCATCGCCATCACTCTGGTCGACTGGGCCGACGTGACCCGCTGGAAGGTGATCAACAAGGCGCTGAACCTGTCCTTCGGCGAACTGACCGAGACCTACTCCACCTCGGCGCACCTGTTCACCGACCTCGGCATCCAGCCCGGCACCCGCGGCCGCCTGACCGAACCGGCACCGCGAGAGCCCCGCGAGCCGCGCGAACCCCGGGAACCGGCTGCCCGCCGTCAAGGCGGCGAGCGACCACCGCGTCAGCGGAGTCGGCGGCGCCTGCGCAACGGTGAGCCGGTGGCGGCCGCCTCGGAGATGGGCGAGGTGCTGGACGTTGTGGAGTCTCCCGACGAGGCCCCGGCGGACACTGTTGCGCCGGCAGGCGTGACCGCTGACGAAGCCAGCTCAGGCATACCGCGTCGCCGACGCCGCCGTGGTTCAGGCCGTGCTCAGGCGACCACGCCGGAGGCCTCGCAGCCGGTGGGCGCCGCCGAGTAGGACCCGAGGCCGAGCGACTCAACCGACGGCGCTGGCGACACCCGGCAACCGGGACCGGCTCAGTACCGCATGCCCATCGCGGTGCGGACGTCGTTCAGGGTCGCCTCGGCGATCTCGTTGGCCCGGGAGTTCCCTTCGCGGAGGACCTCAGCCAGGTAGCCGGGGTCGGCGGCCAGTTCGGCCCGACGTGACCGGATCGGGGCGAACAGGGTGTTGACCGCTTCGGTGACCAGCTTCTTCAGTCCGCCCCCGCCGCCGTTGCCGATCTCCGCGGCCACCTCGACCGGGTCGCGGTGGGTGCACAGGGCAGCGAGCATCACCAGGTTCGACACTTCCGGACGGTTGGCCGGGTCGAACGTGATGAACCGGTCGGAGTCGGTGACCGCCTTCTTGATGAGCCGGGCGGTCGTGTCCGCATCCATGCCGAGCTCGATGACGTTGCCGCGTGTCTTGCTCATCTTGGTGCCGTCCATGCCGAGCACGTTGGTGGCCCGGCTCAGCAGCGCCTCAGCTTGGGGAAACACGGGGCGGGCGGCGTCGGCCCGGCCGTAGCGCTCGTCGAAACGCCGTGCGATGACCCGGGTCTGCTCCAGGTGCGGCAGTTGGTCCTTGCCGACCGGCACCAGGTTGGCCTTGCAGAACAGGATGTCCGCGGCCTGATGAACCGGGTAGGTCAGCATCAGCCCGGACATCGGCCGGTCGCCCGAGGCTTCGAGCTCAGATTTCACAGTGGGGTTGCGACGCAGTTCCGCATCGGTGACCAACGAGAGGAACGGAAGCATCAGCTGGTTGAGGGCCGGCACCGAGGAGTGGGTGAAGATCACCGTCTTGGCGGGGTCGATACCGATGGCCAGGTAGTCGGTCAGCAGGCTCATCACCCGTTCGGCGATCGGGCCGGTCCCGTCACGGTCGGTGATCACCTGGTAGTCAGCAATCACGATCAGGGTCTCGACCCCCGCATCCTGGAGCCGGACACGGTTGGCCAGCGACCCGAAGTAGTGCCCGATGTGCAGGTTCCCGGTCGGACGGTCGCCAGTGAGCATCCGGAAGCTGCTCGGATCCACGGTGATCTGGGCCTCGATCTCGGCGCTGCGGAGCTCGGTGCGGCGCAACGAGGCGTCCGACGTCGACCCGGCCATCCGATCGCCGGCGTCGAACTCCTGTTCGTCACTCACTGCGGCAGACATGGGCCACACCATAGCAATCGGCGAGACCGGATCGGCTGCGGGCCCACCAGCTACGTCTGCCCTCCGCGCTGCAGAATGCGGGCCGAGAGGGCGGCCAGCACCGCAGGTTCGGTGGTCTCACACCCGAGGTCGTTACCCACCTTGCCCAAGCCGTGGTGGTCCGACGACCCCGTGGCCATCAGCCCTGCCGAGTCGGCCAGGGCTCTCAGCTGGGCCCGGGCGGACGGATCGTGGTCGGGATGGTCGACCTCGATGCCGTCCAGGCCATACCCGGCCGCCAGGTCGGCCAGCACGACAGGAGTCAGCCGGTTCCTGCTGCCGCGCCCCCACGGATGCGCGATCACCGCCGCGCCGCCGGCCGCGTGCACCAGGTTGATCGCCTGTCCCACGCCGACGTTGTAGCGGTCGACGAAGGCGGGGCCGCCGTCGGCGAGCCAGTGGTCGAACGCCTCTCGCCGGTCTGTGACGTAGCCCAGCGCGACCATGGCGTCCGCGACGTGAGGACGCCCCACCGACGGCGAATCACCGACGAACGGCGCGAGGTCCGACGGGGTCACCGGCATGCCGAGGGCGGCCAGCCTGGCCAGCATGGCCGGGATCCGTCCGGCCCGGCCAGCCCGGATACGGGCCAGTTCCTCGGCCAGCGCCGCGGAGTCGGCGCGGCAGCCGTACCCGAGGAGGTGGACGCTGCCGCCACCCAGCTCAGCGGAGATCTCAATGCCCCGCCTCACGTCCAGACCGATCCTCAGGCCCTCCGCCCGTGCTTCGTCCAGTCCATCGAAAGTGTCGTGATCACACAGGGCGATGACGTCCAGGCCGGCCCGGGCGGCGGCCCGGACCAGCGCCGCTGGCGCGTCAGTGCCGTCGGAGACCGAGCTGTGGGTGTGAAGGTCGATCCGCATCGCTCAGCCTCCAGGCAGCAGGGCGCGCACCGCGCCCAGTCCGACACTCATCCGGGCCAGGTCGGGAGTGCCTTCGCAGACCTGCCTGACCATCGCGGCGCGCGCTGCGCTGTCAGGGTTCCCGGCCAACCAGGCCTCCACCACGGCGCCCGCCTCGCGATCCGCTGCGCCGCCCATCGCGTCCGCGGTCAGTTCGCCGTGCAGGGCGAGGAGCTCGTCACGCAGAGCCGCGCGGGCCATCGCGTCCCAGCGGACCTGACGGGGCAGAACGTCGATGCAGGCGGCCAGCTGGTCCAATCCGAGGACCTCGGCGATCCGGAAGTGCACCTCGGCAACCCGGGTCACCTCCAGCCCACGACGCTGGGCCGTCTGGACGGCGCCGAACGCGAAGTGGGCGTGCGCAGCGGTGGCCATCTCGGCAGCAAGGTCGATGTCGACGCCGCGTTGGGTCCACCGATGGTAGGCCGCCTCGGCGAAAGCACGCTGCCGGGGAGTGATCAGCCGTCCCAGCACCGCCCGGACCTGGGCCACGCCCGGGCCGAACTGGTCGATGGTGGCCTGAATGTCGAAAGGCCCGCGCCGGTTGTGCAGCAGCCACCGTGCGGCCCGTTCCACCATGCGCCGCAGTTCCATTCGGAGTTCGGTGACCAGCGCCGCGTCGAGGCCGGTGATTCGTCCGAGCAGGACCTCCGAGAGGCCGACGCTGAAGATGCTGCGGGCGGCGAGTTGGGCTCGGATCACGTCGGCGACGCCAGCTCCGGTCTCGGTGGACAGCCGGTGGTAGGCGCTGATCCCCTGGGAATTCACGAACCGGTTGACCGCGACGGTCGCGATGATCTGCCGCGCCAGCCGGTGGTGGGGAATAGCCTCGGCGAAGCGTTCCCGCAGCGGCTTGGGGAAGTAGCTGTACAGGCGGTCGGTCAGGTAAGGGTCCTCGGGCAGGTCACCGGCGAGCACCCACGAGTACAGGGCGATCTTGGTGTAGGCCAGCAGCGTCGCCAGCTCCGGACGGGTCAGGCCACGCCCATCGGCGATGCGGCGTTTCATCTCGTCGCTGCCGGGCATATCCTCCAAACCACGGTCGAGCAGGCCCATGGCTTCCAGAGTGCGCATCCAGGCCTCGTGCTGTCCGGCCAGCTCGGACGCCCGGACCATCGAGTTGGCCAGCGCGAGATTCTGGTCGACGTTGTGCGCGAGAACCAGCTGCGCGACCTCGTCGGTCATCGAGGCCAGCAGCCGATCCCGCTCGACGTGGTCGAGGACGCCGGCAGCCTCCAACCCGGCCAGCAGGATCTTGATGTTCACCTCGTGGTCGGAGGTGTCCACCCCGGCGGAGTTGT
>CAZPCM010000001.1:0-94309 GCA_964585085.1 uncultured Propionibacteriaceae bacterium | reverse complement strand
GCGGTGGCCAACGTGATGGGCGGCTTCCCGTTCCCCTCGCTGAAGCCGCCCTACCCGGCCGAACGGGGCGTGAACGGCGCGCCGACCTTGCTCAACAACGTCGAGACCCTGGCCCACGTCACCCACATCCTCCGCCACGGCGCCGACTGGTATCGCGAGTTGGGCCTCGGGGACGCGGTCGGCACCAAGCTGTACTCACTGTCCGGCGACGTGTTGCGTCCCGGCCTGCACGAGCTGCCGATGGGTACGTCACTGCGCGAACTGGTGTTCGGCTACGGAGGCGGAATGCTGGCCGGCAAGGGGTTCAAGGCGGTGTTCACCGGCGGGCCGTCGAACACCCTGCTGACCGACCGCGATCTGGACATCGCGCTGGACTTCGACAGCCTGGCGGCCCGCGGGTCCCGGCTCGGCACCGGTGCGATGATCGTGGTCGGGGAGGGCACCAGCATCCTGCGCAAGACCGCCGAGTACGTCGCCTTCTTCGCCGCCAACTCCTGCGGCCAGTGCCCCTCCTGCAAGATCGGCACCCACCAGGTCTCGCGGCTGCTCGAGCGGATCGACGCCGGCGCCGGCCGTCCGGCGGACCTGGAGGCGCTGGAGAACTTCACCCGGCTGCTGCCCGGCTCCGGACGGTGCGGCCTGGTCGACGGCGCGGCCACCGTCCTGGCGAGTTCGCTGGCCACCTTCCGGAGCGAGTACGAGCGCGCGGTGCGGCACGGCTGACCACGTCAGGGCCGACAGCAGCCTGAGAGCAGGAGCGAGTCGCCGGTCACCCTGGAATCGGGGGCGGGAGCTGCGCGTCCCACTCCGCCCAGGACACCGGGATCCCGCTGCCGACGATGAGGGCCAGGATGCCACCTCGCGGTGCGAGAGGCACCGATGCAGCGGGGAACGCGAGGGCTCACTCCGCGAGGTGGAAGACCTCGCTGACCTCGGTGATCTCGGTCGTGCCGGTCGCGGCCAGGGCGTTTTGAACCTCTGGCAGGTCGAGGTAGGCGCGGTAGGGCTTGTCGTCGTCCCACTCGAACACCAACAGGACCTCGTTGGGGTTGCCCGCGCTGCGGTAGGCGGTGAGTCCCCGCGATCCGTGCTGGGCCCGCAGGCCGTCCAATTCGGAGACGACCTTCTTCCAGGCATCGAAATCGTGCAGGACCCGGCGAATCAGGACATGCATGGCTGCTCCCTTCGAAGCGCCGTGGCCTTCGGCGATCAGTGCCGGTGCCACGTGGGGACCGCAGGGGTCTGGTTCCACGATCCCCACGTGACGCCCCCGTCGTCAATGCGCACAATTCGCCCCAGGGGCGCGGGAGTCTCTGTCTGCTCACCGCAAGGGTGGTCCCTCCGCGCCGGTCGCGGCGTCTGCTCGGGTCAATGCCGGCCGGGGACTTCCGCGAGGGCCACACGTTCGCAGGAGTTGACCAGGAGTTGTCTGTGGATGGGATTGAGGTAGCGCTCCTGGTACTCCAGGTCGCCCACGTCCTCGAGGAGTCGCAGGCCGAGACCTTCCAGGACGCTCGCCAGGCTGTCGGGATCGATCCCGAACAACCACGGCTCTGTCGAGCCCAGTTGCTGCCTCAGACTCGGCGACCACCCCTGGTAGCCGTTCGACCCCACGCAGGCCGGCAGGACGTAGGTGAACACCAGCTTGCTGCCGGGCGCGCAGCCGGCCACGAACGCCAACGTTGCGTGCACGCCCGATTCTGTGAGGTACTGCGTCACGCCTTCCCACACGAACAGGGCCGGGCGGGCGGGGTCGAACCCGGCTGTACCCAACGCCTGCCCGAGCGGTTCGGTATTGAAGTCGACCGGCACGAAGCGGACCTCACCAGCGCTTCGTGGGACGCCCTTGAGCTTGCCCTGCTTGAGCCGCTGAAGATCGGGAAGGTCGGCCTCGAACACGATCGCGTTCACCAGCGACTGGAGACGGTACGCCCGGGTGTCCAGACCGGCACCCAGAATGACCAGCTGGGTGCCTCCCCCGGCCGCCCACGCCGTCACGACGTCGTCGATGTAGCGGGTCCGCATGACCAGGCCCCCGTAGGTTCCCGGGGCCAGCGCACCCAGCATCTGATCCTGCAGCGGGCCGCTGGCCGCCATCGCGACCATCACCGGATCCAGAAGCCTCCCCACGACCGGATCGACGAACTGGCGCATCTCGGGCGGTTGGTACTGCTCGACGAGTCGACAGAAGGCAACCCCGCTTGCAGTCCGGCTCAGCCTTGACCCAGTCACCTCACCATCAAACACCAGGTACCTGTCGGCGGGACGGGGACGCAACCGGGCCGGTCGCCCGCGCCCACCTCGCCTCCATCGGCGGGCTGCCCCAATTCGACACCCGTCAGTCCTGGTGCGCGTTCTGGTTCGTGAGTTCAGGTCCCGACTCCTGGGAAGTCCGTGTGGATCTGGCGCGGGCTCCTCAGGAAAGGAAGCCGCGGCGTCGCAGCACCTCGTCGACGCAGGCCTTGAGCGCCGGCTTGGCCTCCTCGTTGGTGTACTTCACGCTGACGCAACCCTTGCCGCCGAACGCTCCCGGGATGGCCGCCTTCGCGTCGCTGACGAGGTCGAACTCCAGCGCGTGGGCCGAGAAGTGCTTGGCGGCCGCGGTGAACATGACGTAGCCGTCCCTGGTGTGGGACGGCCCGAACTTGAACATCGGAACCCCGCGGAACATCACCAGGGCGAGGTCGGGGTTGCGCTGGGCGACGTGGTCCCAGAACTCACGCAGCCACGGACGCCCCTCCGCGGGTGCCTGCTCGAGATACTCCTGTGAGGTTTCCGCCATGGCGGCATCCTCGCACGGGTGAATGCTCAGCGGTTTCGGGAGGCGTTCTTGTGACGCGCCTTCTCGGCGATGACCTTGCGGTGGATCTCCCGTTCGTGCACGAGCCACTCGGGCGGGTCGGCGAGCAAGGAGCCGATCTCGTCGGCGTCAAGCGCCTCGGTGATGCCGGCGCGGCCGAGTCCGGAGCGGGAGACGCCCAGCTTCTGCGCGACGACGTCGCGCGGGAACGGACCGTTGCGGCGCAGTTCGACGAGCCAGGCGGGCGGGTCTGCGCGCAGAGCGTCCAGCTCGGCGCGCGTGAGGGGTGAGCGCTGGAACTCCTCGGGCGCCGAGGGCAGGTGGATGCCCAGCTTGGCGGCGGCGGTGATCGGCTTCATGACTTGACTCACCGCTGCAGCGTAGCCGGGGTGCCCGGTAGCCTGCCCGCGTGACGATTCCAGCTGACGCGCCCCGACGGCTGACCGTGGGCTACGTCCCGGGCGTCACCCTCACCAAGTGGCGCACGATCTGGGCGGACCGTTTCCGCGAGGTGCCGCTCGACGTCGTCGACGTGGCCGAGTCGGACGTCCGTCGGGTGCTGGACGCCGGCACCGTCGACCTGTGTTTCGCGAGGCTCCCGGTGGATACGACCGGCCTGCACGCGATCCGGCTGTGGGAGGAGGTTCCGGCGGTCTGGGTCGCCAAGGACCACCCCATCGCGCTGTACGACTCGGTGACTGTGGCCGACCTCGCCGGCGAGACCGTGCTGGCCGTGGTCGACGAGGACTCCCTCTCCCGGGTCGCGGTGGGCGAGGCCGTCCTGCGCGTTCCGCAGTCGGTCGCCCGCAGCCACAGCCGGCGTGACCTGGCCCACCGGCCCGTCACGGACGCCGACGCGACGACCATCGCGCTGCTGTGGCGCGTCGACAACGCCAACCCGCTCATCGACGAGTTCATCGGCATCGTCCGGGGCCGCACGGTGAACAGTTCGCGCACCGCGCAGGAGCGCGCCGCCAAGGCTGAGCGCCCACGTCACCAGGCGCCGGGCCTGAGCAGGCCGGAGCGAGGCTGCGGGCGCCGGTGAGCCGCGGTCCTGCGTGGGCCGGTTGAAGGCGTACGCCGTGCGAAGCGCACGCACCGGGCACATCCTCGTCCGCACCTCGGATTCCGGGACGCCTTAGGCTCGTCGCTGTGGCCATCACAAGGGACGAACTGATCAGGATTCTGGCCGAGGCCGACCCGGTGGGGCTCATCGCGGGCGGTGCTCCATCGGACGAGTACGCAGCGGAGGCTGACGCGATCCTGGCTCTGCGAGGCGTCCCGCAACTGACCGAGATCACCGGCGTCTTCGCCGTGAGCTTCAGTGAGCCAGGGGCGTGCACCCGCGACACCGCGCGCTGGATCGTTGAGGAGATGGCGCGCCGAGCTGTGGGATGATGTGCCCGCCCGGTGGCTGCCGGGACGCGACGCCGTCCGGCACCAGAGACCCTGAGGGAGGACGCGTGCGAAAAGCAATCGCGATGGCCATGGTGCTCGCTCTGGGCGGTGTTCTCCTCGCCGCGTGCAGCAGCAGCAACACAGACCAGTTGACCGCCACGACCTGGTATCTGGTCGCGGGCGGGGAGAAGAACCCGTCCTGGCAGTGGACCGTGCCGCCGGACCTGCAGTCCCGGTACACCATCCGGTTCGAGAAGAACAGCACGTTCACCTCGCGGGCCGACTGCAACCAGCTGGCCGGATCCTGGGAGGCACGCGGATCGGACCGGGTCACCATCACTCCCGGGCCGATGTCCATGGCCTTCTGCGGTGAGCTGTCGTTGGACATCCTGTATGCCAGCACGCTGAGCCAGGTCCGCAGCTGGAACGTCGCCTCAACCGGGTTGAGTCTCACTCTCGCGGACGGCGGACGGCTGGACTACACGTCGATCGCGCCCCCCAGCCCATCACCCAGCGCGGGTGAGTCGGCTGAACCCACGGTCACGCCGACGCCGTCCCCCGCACCGACGGCCACCCTGACGGTAACCGTGCCACCCTCGACCACCCCGACGCCGAGCACACCTTCCACGGTCAGGCCGACGTCCACGCCGAGTGCGTCCACGGTCCGGCCGACCCCGACCCCGACGCCGAGTGCGTCCACGGTCCGGCCGACCCCGACGCCCACGCCCAGCGCGTCCACGGTCAGGCCGACGTCCACGCCCACTCCCAAGCCGACACCGGAACCCACACCCGGCCCGGGTCTGACCAGTCGTGAGTGGAAACTCACAGCCTTCACGCTCCTGGTGCCGCCGTTCCAAGGTTCCGTGCCGCAGGATCAGCAGGCCGACTACACGCTTCAGTTCCGCGCGGACGGCACGTTCACCGCTCGGGCTGACTGCAACACCGTTTCCGGGACGTACTCCCCGTCCAACCCGTCGGGCTCGAGTAGCAGCCTGACCCTCGTCCCGGGAGTGGCGACCATCGTGGCCTGCAGCGAGGGCTCCTACGGCGACCTATATCTCACGGGGATCGGCAACACGGTCAGCTTCGCCATCATGGGCGAGACCCTGGCGCTCACGCTGGTGGACTCCGGGAAGCTGGAGTACCGGTAGGCAACTCTCCTGGTGGAGCGCTTCCGCGAGTCCGGTCAGGACGGCGGTCAGCGGTGCGCGCGGGCTTCGAGGGCGTCGGGGTCGAGTAGGACGACGTCCCGGCGTCCGGACTGGGCGATCGCCCCGTCCCGGACGAGGGTGGCCAGGGCCCGGCTGAGCGATTCGGGGGTCGTGCCGAGGTAGGACGCGACGTCCTTCTTCGCCATCGGCAGGCGAACCAGTGCCTGCCCGGAGGCGTCCCGGTTGGCCGGCTGGTCCAGCAGGTAGGCGGCCAACCGGGCGCCGACGTCCGAGCCGGCCAGGGACGCCAATCTCCGCTCGGCGTCGGCCAGCCGAGCGCTGACGCTGTGCAGCATCCGCACCGCGATCCCGGGATGACGGCGGACGAGGCCGGCCAGATCGTGATGGGCGAAGGTGCACAGCTGCACCTCGGAGGCGGCCACTGCATCATGCCCGGGCCGGGTGCCGGACAGGAACGCGTCCTCACCGACGAAGTCGCCCTCGCCGAGCACCCGCACCACCTGGTCCCGGCCGTCCGCGCCGTGGTGGACCAGGGCGAGCCGGCCGTGGTGGACGACCAGCAGCCGACCCACGGCCGCGCCCGCGGTGTAGGCGCTCTCCCCGCGCGCCAGCCGCAGCGGACGCGCCACTGCAGCGACCGCTGCCTGTTCCCTTGGCCCGAGTCCGCCGAAGATCGGCACCCGCGTGACACACAGATCGCCTGGCTCACCCATCCGCCACCCCCTGCTCCCTCCCAGGGTGGCACGATCCGCACGAACTTGACCCCCGTCAAGGAACCTCAGATGCCTCCGCCCTACCGTCGAAGTGTCATCCGAAACTGAAAGGACCCCACCATGGACCACCTTCTCCTCGCGGCCGCGTTCGCAGCGTTCGCCTTGATCGTGTTCTGGCCTCGCGCCGCCGCCGCCCACTGCGACACCCTGGACGGACCCGCCGTCGCTGACGGCCGTGCCGCGCTGGCCACGGGCAACCTCAACCACGCCCTGAAATGGGTCGGCGAAGACGCCGAACCCGAACTGCGGGAGGTCTTCGACGCCTGCTTGCGGGTCCGGGCTCTCGGCGGAGACGCCACCAAGGTGGCGGACCGGCTGTTCCTGGAGACTCTGGTCCGACTGCATCGGGCGGGGGAGGGCGCCGGCTTCGACGGCCTCAAGCCCCAGGGCACGGCGATCGACCCGGTGGTGATCGCCGCTGACACGGCCATCGCCACGGGCAGCATCGACTCCCTCATCGGGCTCGTGCCCGCCGACCGGCTACCCGAACTCGACCATCGCCTCCACGCCGCCCTCGCCCTGAAGGACCACCCGCTCGACGACGTCATCGCGGGACGCCGCTATATCGCCGCCTACGTCGCCTTCTTCACCTACGCCGAAGGCGAGGATCACGGCCACGAGCACGGTCAACACGAGCACCGTCAACACGAGCAAGGTCACGGCGGACACGGGCCCGAGGCGTACCACCACGAGCACACCCCGGCCGCCGCGCCCGGGCACGCGCACCAGCTCTGACCGTCATGGACGCCTCCCTGCTCGCAGCGCTGGTGGTGGCCACCGCCGCCCTGGTGGTGCGCCGTCACTGGTGGCTCACCCGCGTCCGCTCCTGGTCGATGTATCCCACGCTCCGGCCCCCCACGCTCGTCCCCACCCGCAGAATCGGGGGCGGCCGGCGCATCGGCCGAGGCGACATCGTGGTCATCGACTCCGCAGAGCTGGGCTTCCGCGTCATCAAGCGGGTCATCGGGCTGCCGGGCGACGACGTCCGTATTCACCCTGACCAGGTCGCTATCAACGGCCACCGCCTCGAGGAGCCCTACCTCAACACCCGCGGTGGCCCCTCTGGCCACTTCCGCGTCCCCCCGAACGCCTACCTCGTTCTCGGCGACAACAGAACCCGATCCAGCGACAGCCGGTCCTGGGCTTCCCCCTACGTCCCCGCCGCCGCCATCCGCGGCCGCCTCGCGGTTCGGAGCCCGGCCACCGCGCCGACAGGCTCGGCTCCTGGACGCCTTACCGGTCCGTGGGCGCGAGGGTGGCCAGCGTGGGCAGTGAGGTGTAGTCGAACCTGAAGTCCGACTCGCCGCGGTACTTGAGCCAGTAGTAGGTGCCGTGCACGGTTTCCGCGTAGAAAGCCCCCGCGTAGGAGTGCCGCTCTTCCTTCGGCGCGGTGGCCGGCTGCCCGGGGCCGCCCGCTTCGACCGAGGAAGGGCCGGACACCGCGGAGACCCAGCGGATCGGGAACAGCAGATCCCACAGTCCTGTCCGGTATTCCATGCTCGCCGGTACGTCCAGGGTGAAGATGTCGCCGTTGTGGCTGCCCCTGAACCCCAGTCGCGCGACGTCTCCGTCGAGCCGATGACGGTCGACTCGCAAGGTGAACACCAGCGTGCATTCCTGACCGCGCACCTCGCCGGTGGGGTGGTCGACGACGGTTCGGTCGTTGCTCCAGACGCCGTGGAAGGTGACGGTCTGATCGCCGCGCGGGAGGACGTGGTGTGCGCCGGTCCTGACGTGTTCCATGCTGCACCCCTTGAAGACGGTGGCCCCCGGTCGTCGCGACGACCGTTGGCGACGTGGTCGGACCCCGGTAGTGCCGGGATCCAGCGAGGAGCAGTCTAGGACACGGGGGCTGCACCGGGGGCAAGTGGCCGACGCCTGCGGGTGACCTGCCGCGGTCGCGCCGCCGGTGGCAGCGATCAGGCGTTGGCCGGTGTGGTGGTTCGGTGTCAGCGGTCAGGCGGGCGAGGTTCTCTGCGGCTGCGGGCGGGCCCGTTCTGGAGGTCATGCTGTCGGTCTCGTCTTGCTCTCCCTTGTCTGGCTGGTAGAGTAACTGCGTTGGTGTTGGGCAGTTTCGTTTGCTTGTTTGGTTGAACCACTGGTCCTCCGGTGTAAGTAGTCCTTTTCGGGAAGCGTTCTTTGCAGCTCCATCACAAGGGGTGCCGCGACCGCGGATGCTCCGCTTCCTACTAGAGGAGAAACTTCATGGCTACCGGTACTGTCAAGTGGTTCAACGGCGACAAGGGCTTCGGGTTCATCGCTCCCGAGGATGGCTCCGCCGACGTCTTCGTTCATTTCTCGGCGATCAATTCCCGCGGGTTCCGCTCTCTGAACGAGGGCGACCGTGTGTCGTTCGACACCCAGCAGGGCCCGAAGGGCCTGCAGGCGGCGAACGTCACCGTCCTGAGCTGACCTCAGCAAACAGAAGGACCCGGCTCACCGCCGGGTCCTTCTGCATGCCTCGACAACCCACCGGCCTGATTTTGGGGCCGCTTGGGCCAGGCCATAACCCACCGGCCTGATGCTGGTGGCCGCTTGGGCCAGGCCATCGACACCATCGGCCGGAGCTGACGGCAAGAACGCTGGGATCGTGGTTCGTGTGCGCCACTCCATCCCGTGATGAGCGCCGGGCGCCTACCCCCGAGCAGCAGGGATTGGCGCTCCCGACGGGTTCGGCTCCTGCCGGCCGCAGGCGCGTTCGACGAACAGCGGCGGCCACGGGCTGGTGGTCGTGCCAGGGTTCGTGACCCTGAAGTCGCAGCGATCGCAGCCCCACGCCAGCGTCTTGGTGCGGGTGAGTCCGAGGCCCATGGCCTCGAACATCACGTAGTCGAGGTCGCACAGGTAGGGCGTGAGTTCGTCTGCCCCCTTGGCGTGCAGGTAGTTGACGATGGCGCATTGGGTGGCGTCGAGTCCGAAGTCGAAGGGCTGCCCGGTACCGTCGACGACTCCGTAGACCCAGTTGTCGGGGTAGTAGTGCTCGGCGAACCAGCGGGCCTTCTTCTCGGCCGTTTCCCGGGTTCTCGTCCGGCCCATAGACAGGCGCAGTCTCCGGGGGATGCGACCGAGAAGCTTCTTGAAGCAGTAGTGGATGACTTCTCCCGCGTCCTCCACGCTACCGCCCTGCCGTTGGACCACCCGGTACAGCCCGAGGGCCCAAGGGGCCAGCACCATCGACATCGACTCCGGATTGCTGCGGCCGCCGATCTCGGGCAGGCCCGGAATCAGCGCCCGGTACTCCTGCAGGATCTCGCGCCTCATCACCTCGGCCGTCGCGGCGCCGAACCGCTGGGACAGGACGTCGGCGTGCAGATTCAGCAGCCGGACCATCAGTTCCTTGGGGAGGTTCTGAGGGTCGAGGGGCGCCCGGGCGGATCCCGACTGGCCGGCTGTCGCGACAACCTCCGCGGGCGGCTGTCCTTCAGCTCCCGCCTTGATTCCCGCGAGCCAGGTGTCGAGGTCATGCTCGGTCAGCTTCATGGCGACCGCGTCGACCGCCGATTCAGCCCAGTTCGACGGGACGTCCTCTTCGGTGAGGGTCAACTCCGTCCCTCCTCCGGCGGGCTCGAGGCTGAAACTGAAGACGAAGCCCTTGGACGATGTCACGACGAGCCGCTCGTCCGGGACGAACTCGGTGTACTCGATGGTCGCGGCCACCGGGATGCCGAGGAACCTGCCTTCCCACACGGCCGTGGTGCCCACGCCCTCAGGCGTCAGATGGGCGTCGCGGGCTTGTGTGTGGGGCATCGACCCGGCCAACCTGGCCGGGTCCTTCAGGAAGTTGAACACGCCCCCGGGCGGGGCGTCGATCGGAATGCTCATGGTGAGCCTTGTCATCGTCCTCATCTCCTCGTTGAGGGTCGGGACCAAGGATCGAACAGAACTCCGTCGCGCGGAGCCCCTGCACTCGCACCTTCAGGCTACGCCCCTGGCCCCCTCAGGGCAGCCGCGGCTGCCACAGCCGGACGGTCCCGTCCCGGCTTCCGCTGAGCACGTGGCGGCCGTCCGCGGCGATCGCGATGCTGTTGACGTTGCCCGCATGGCCCTCGAGGCAGATTCGGACGGCGCCGGAGGCGGCGTCCCAGGCCCAGATGACGTTGTCGTGGCCGCGCGGGCCACGCTCACCCGCCGGCATGAAGTCGCTGCCCGAGCAGGCCCAGGCGAGGCGGCCGTCGGGGGAGAAGGCGACGCCGAACACGTTGACAGTCGGGCCCTCGAAACCCCTGATCCGGACGCCGCGCCGCAGGTCCCACAGGTCGGCGCTGGCGGCCAGGCTGCAGGTCAGCGCGTACTGGCCGTCGGGCGACAGCGCCACCGTGCGGACCAGGGGGTCGGTGTACATATTGCCCAGTTCGATCCGCCCGTACAGGCGGCCGGTGGCGGCCTCCCAGACCCGCAGCGTGCCGTCGTTGCCGACTGAGACCAGGACGCGCCCGTCGCGGGAGACCGCGAGGCCGGTCACGCCGGCGGTGTGCCCCTCGTATCGTCGCAGGACCTGGCCCCGCTCGTGGTTCCAGCACAGCAGCGTCCGGTCCTGGGAGCCGGAGAAACTCTCCCCGGTGGGCGACCAGGCCACGCAGGTGACCGCGTCTGCATGCTCCAGGTGCCGCAACTGGCTTCCGGTCCGGAGGTCCCAGACCCGGACGGCCCGGTCATTGCCGCCGGACAAGGCGAAACGTGACGCGAGGGCGACAGAGCTGACCCCGAACTGGTGCGCCATCAGGGCCCCGAGGGCGTGGCCGGTGGAGACGTCCCAGATCCGCAGGGCGCCGTCGTCCCCGCCCGAGGCGGCCAGCCGGCCGTCCGGGGAGAGGGCCACGCACTCCACGGCGCTCCCGTGGCTGAAGCGGCGCACCTCCCAGGCGGCCGGTGCGGGGGCGGGGGAAGGTGACGCTGCGGGAGCGGAGGCCGGAGTTGGTGTGGGCGCTGGGGGCGGAAGGGGTGCAGGTGCCGGTGCGGGGGTTGGGCTCGGAGCGCTGGTCCCGGACGGACGCGGGTGCTCCGCTGCCAACCAGCGCCCCTGGTCGTGGACGAACCAGGTGCCGGATTCCACCCCGATCATCCAGTAGCGGTTGTCGTGGACGAACATCAGCTGGTCCAGCGCGGCCTCGAACTGCTGCCGGGTCAGCTGACCGGCCTGCAACTGGCCGCGCAACCGGGCGTACTCCTGTTCCACGTGGGTGAACTGATCCATGAGCGCTCCTCAGCCGATCATCGGGGCAGGACGGACGGACGCGGGGGCGCCCCGGGAGCATGTTGCGAGGCGCCGCAGACCGGGCAGGGGTCCGCACCGTGCGGGATGCCCCGGCCGCACGCGACGCAGGGGGTCGTGGCCACCGCGTGTTCGACGGTGTGGGCGGTGAACTCGACGACCTCGTCCCAGGTCTTCGAGGAGACTTCGTCGAGCCATTGCTGGAGGTAGTCGGGCGACTGGGCCTCCTCCGCCGAGGGCTGGAAGAGGTCGTGGATCGCCGAGGGGACGTCCGGGATCGCCGGCGGGCTGCGGAGGAGCTCCGGGAGCTCGACGATCATGCCGGGGAAGAACGGCGGCGCGTCCGTCGGCGTCGGTTCCCGGCAGATGCTGCAGACCTCCCCGCGCTGGTCGTTGACCATGCCGCAGGCTGGGCACACCCAGGACGCCGGGAGTCCCTGCTTCTCCAGCCACTGCTGGTAGACCTCGCGCGTGTGGACGTTCAGGCTGTCCTGCGCCTGCTGGGCGAGGACGTCGGTGGCCGAGTCGGTGAGGATCCCGGCCACCCGCTCGGGACCGAACAGCTGCCGGGGTTCGGCGTGCGGAGGCTGCTGGAAGATCCAGGTCTGTTCGCCGATCTCGACGGTCAGGTCCGCGCCGCGGTCGGACGACGAGGTGACCCCCAGCGACACCTCCGGTGGTTGTCCGACACGCCAGGCCCAGACCGCGAGGCATTCCCCGTCCGTGATCCGCAGGCCGCGCCAGGGTTGGCCGGCCGCCGGCGACTGCTCCGGTGGCAGGGCGGGGCACTCGCTCAGGCCGGCCAGCACCGCGCCCACCTGGGCCAGCAGGACTGTTGTGCTGGGCGCTTGGTCAGGCCCGGGCGCCAGCAGGGTCACGAACTCGTCGAGCACCGGCCCCACCGCGGTGACATCCAGCGTCGGCCAGTCACCGTCCATCGCTCTGCCCCCCCTCACGACGGTAGAGATGGCCGATCCGCCGCTGCGGGACGTGCCGGTAGAGCTCCAGATCGGTGATGGTCTGCCACAGGATCCAGGCCTTCTGTCCGAAGTCGACCGCGGAGCCGACCTTGTCGCAGAGCGCCGAGAGCCGCAGGACGGCCGCCTCGGCCCGTGTGCTGAGCGCCTTCGCGCCTCCAGCGAACCGCTGCGTGAGCGCCGGAAGGCCGCCCAGGCCCAGGATCGCCCCCCGGGAGAGCACCAGTCCCGCCAGGTAGCCCATCCCGCTGAAGGCGGTGTAGGCCACCTGCAGGGCCGCCATGGCGATCTCCATCGTCTCGACCTTCTCCGCCCACTGCTTCGCGGCTTCGCGGTCGGCCACCTCGGCTGCTCGGACCCGCTCGGCCGCGGCCGCCGCGTCGTCGGGCACCAGCAGGTGCTCGGAGAGGTACATCGCCTCTTCGAGGGCCCGGCCCATCACCTGGTCGAAGTCGTCGACCGTGGGGAAGGCTTCCAGGACCCACGAAGCCAGATCCGGGGTGGTGGCCCCGCCTCCGGGCGGCAACGACATCAGTTGGGTGCGCACCGCGTCGTTCCAGCCCCAGATGCGGTCGTAGAGGGAGCCCACCACGCCCGCCAGGCCCTTTTCGATCGCGTCGATCAGCGCCTCGCGTCCGCCGGCGACCCCGCCCCAGGCGAACATGCTGCCGACAGCGCGGATCGCGCTCGCGCCGGCGTACAGCAGCACGAACACCGCCAGCATCAGCACGGTGATGAGGTACACCGGCAGCATGGCGACCGCGACCAAGGTCACCACCAGTCCGACCACGAGCTTGACGATCAGGTCGTCCAGCCACTGCGCCGTGGCGTCCCCTGACGCCACCGGGCCGGTCCGGCCGCGAAGGTACCCCGAAACCTCCGCCTCGTAGGTGCTGGAGACGAACTCGGGCAGCGCGGACGGTTTGGCGTAGGGCCAGATCGACTTGAGGTTCTTGGCGAGCTTCTGGCGCAGCGCGTTGGTCTGGCTGACCCAGCGACTCCAGCGCGTCGCGCACTCGCCGGCGAACGTCAACAGCGTCCGGCGCAGCGTCCCGAGGTTCGCCTCGCGGGCCGCCAGGCTCAGGACGTTCGGGTGGGTCATGGCATGCGCGAAGTCCCAGGCGAGTCCGACAACGCCGGTGAACTCGATGACGACCGTCGTCAGCGACCCGAACGTCTCACTGATCGCCGTCCGGACACACGAACGCTGCGCCTGGAAGCTGTGGCGGTAGATGCTCACGAAGGTGATCGACTGGCACAGCAGGTGGATCGCGCCGAGGATACGTCTGGCGTCGGACTCCTCGTTCTTGCACAGCTGGCGGAAGAACACCCCGGGATAGCGGCCGTACTGCTCGCGTGCGGTCGCGAAACCGGTGGTGTCGGGAATCGACGCCGTATAGGTCTGGAAGGTCTTCAGCGCCGTCCGGGAGTCCTCGCTCAGGTCCAGCTGGACGGGCCGGACCAGCGCGTGCGCGGCCTCGTCCGCGCCCCACAGCGCGACCACTGTCGGGTGCATCGGGAACGAGAACCAGCCGTTCTCGTCCGTCGTCGTCCGGCCGAACACCGCCCAGCCCCGGCCGTCCACGTTCACCTCGGCCACGCAGCGCGCGTGGGCGATCGTCACCTGCTCCTCACCCAGCGGGCCGCGGGAGGCGGTGGCATATCCGGTCAGCTTCAAGCAACTGCGGGCCAGCGCCTCGTCGTAGCTCTGGAAGTGGAAGCCGTCCTTGAGCGCGACGATCCGGACCTGCGCCGGAACCGGGGTGATCCGGACGGGCACCCGGAGCGGCGGGACGGGCAGCAGTCCCGACCGGCTGAGCCCTGAGATCTCGATCGCGCCGTCGTAGGGGGCGGTGCCCAGGTGAAGGCCGCGGACCTCCACCTGCAGCCCGCCGGCCGCCTTCTCCAGCTTGATCTTCTGCCGCACGGAGGGGCGGACGGAGACCTGCACCTCCCCGGCGGCGTCGGTGACCAGCGTGCCGACGCGCTTCCAGACCCGGATGCTGAGGTTGGCCATGTCCCTGGCGTCGCCGCGGACGGTGATCGCGGCCGGGTCGGCCTCGAACCAGTACTCGGCGCGCTGCTGGGAGGAGGCCAGCGGCGAGGGCGGGGAGGTCAGCAAGGGCGCGCCCAGCGGCAGGACGGACGCGGTCGCGGTGGCGAGGACGCCGCCACCTGCGCCGCCGGCAGTCGGGACGACGCCGGAAGCACCGCCACCAACTGGGGCGCCGGCGGTCGGGCCGACACCCCCGCCACCCGACGGCAAGCCCGGCCAGGAGGGCGGGCCGGCCTCGGGCAGGGTGGATGGCCGCGGCGGCAGACCCGGCGCGCCGCCGTCCGACGGTGCCCCGCCGGCCGGCCGGGACTCAGGAAGCCCGGTTGGGCGGGACGGCGGTGCCGCGGAGGGCCATCCGCCCGCAGGGCCGCCTGCAGGGCCGCCCCCGGTCTGCGGCCTTGTTGTCGACCCGCCTGAGGGCGTCCCCCCTGCGGAGGGGCCACTTGCGGGCCGGCCACCTGAGGACGGCCCACCTGACGGCGTCCCGCCCGAGGAGGGGCCACCCGAGGACGGGCCCGTCGGCTTGGACGGCTTCCCGCGGGTGTTGCGGATGATCACGACGACCGCCACCGCGGCAAGTCCCGCCCCGGCAGCGCCGAGCAGGACCGGGATGAGGGAGTCGAGAGGGGAGCTCTGCTCGCCCGGCCTGCCCGCGCCACCGGTGTCGACGGTGACGCTCTCCGGCTCGGACGCCTGTCCGCTGCCGGTGTCGGTGGCCCGCACCGTGACGGTGTGGCGGCCGGCGGACACGTCGGTGAGCCGCAATTCGCTTCCTGTACCGGCCTGGAGCCGTCCGTCCAGGCTCCACTGATACGTGATCGTCGCGCCGGCCGGGGCGTTGACGGGGGTGGCGGTGCAGACGACCAGCCCGGGGTCGCTGAAGTTGCTCTGGCAGGCGAGCGTCACCCCCAGCGTGGTGCCGGGCGTCGAGCTGACCGACGCCGTCGGGGTGAGCCCGCAGCGCTTGCCCAGGGTGTCGACCGGCATGTACTGCCGGACCATCGTGGTACCCATGTCCACGAACTCCGCCGCCTCCATCGGGCTGGGCGCGGGCGGGTTGACGCTCTCAGTGCGGACGAACACCCACAGCCGGCCGAGCGGCGCGACAACCACCCTTGTCGCATCGTAGATGAGGTGGCGTCCGCCGTCCTGGTAGGCCGAGGACCGTCCGGACACCGACGTGGCCGTCCGTCCGGTCACCGGGATGTCTGGGAGGCCGAAGATGTCGTTGTCGCGCTTCTGCCACACGTACTGCGTCTGCAGGAAGGTGTCCGGTTGGCAGTCGTACTCGACCCACGCCAGGACCGTGGCGCTCACCCCCCACCCCGAACCCACCGGTTTGGTCGAGTAGGCGCAGCGCCAGGAGATGAATTCACCGGTCGCTGCCTTGATCACGTCCGTGGCTACATCGTGGGTCAGCCGCCGCTCCTTGACGCTGGTGTCCTCCCAACCCTCGAAGCCGGCCGGCAGGCCACCTGCCTGGCAGTCGGGGGCCTGAGGCACCTCCCGGGGTAGAACCGGCACCCCCGGCCCCGCGGGCGGGGGTGCCGCCGGACGGGCCGCGACGGCCGCAGCGCTCAGGACCGCCAGCAGGGGCAGCAGCAGGAAGGCGAGGGAGCCGCGGATGAGCCACCCGCGGCCGCCGCCCCGAGGACCGGGTGACTGCGACATGGCGACCTCGTTGTCTGTATCGCCTGCGGCGCGGTGGGCAATGGACGCCGTGAAACCACTGTAACCGTGGGGGGTCCCGCCCCGGGGGTGCTCGGCGAAGGCGGTGTCCTCCGCGACTGAAATGCCGCCACCCGGCCAGCGATGGCCTTGACACCACCCACATCCCCGACACGCCCGCGGCCTTCGTCCCCTCGCGTCGGCGTCTTGTCCCGGCTTCGGGCTGGTGGCGCATGCGCTGGGGGGCTCAGGTGCTCAGGGTGGTGACGAAGTCGACGGCGGCACGGGAGATCTGCGCCCGGGCGTCGTCGCGGCTGGTCGTGGGGATTCCGTCCCCGGGTTGCGGTCCGTAGTCGCCGAAGGAAGAGTGCACGGCCCCCTGGATCGTGATGAACGCCGAGTGGGCGGGCAGTGTGGCCTTGGAGGCCTCGATCTTGTCGGGCGTGGCGAGTCCGTCATGGCTGCCGGAGATGGACAGGACGCTCGCGTGGAGCGAGGTGCTGATGTCGTTGGCCGGGTAGGAGGCGAACAGGAGCAGGCCGACGACCGGTGCGGCGGGGTCGCCGTCCCCGGAGTCTGCTTGCATCGCGGCGACGGTTCCGCCCAGGGAGTGGCCGCCCACGACCCAGCGAGTCAGGAACGGGAAGTCCGATCTGGTCGCGTCGAAGTCGGACATGGACAGGAACGCGATGCCCAGGGGTTGTTTCGCGATGACGACGACGTGCCCCGCGTCGGCGAGCGGGCGAAGGATGGCCGCATAGGCGCGCGCGTCGACCCTCGCGCCGGGCTGGAAGAAGACGCCGGTGTGGCTGGCGGATCCGGTCGGGGACATGACGATCCGGGTCGGGTAGTCGGTGACGGTGATTCTGGCGTCGGTGCTCATCGCGGCCACGGCGGGCTCCACTGCGGAGAACGGGCGCAGCCACGCCATCAGCGCGATCCAGGCCAGCCCTGCGAGGAGCAGGGCGATCCTGACGATGCGACGCCCTCGAGTCCGGGGGGTCCGGGGGCGACCCGACCGCCAGCAGCCGAACCCGGCGCCGAGGAGGGTCGCGACGAGCAGGACGGCGTAGAGCGGGTGGCCGTGCACGATCGCGCCCCCACCGGTCAGACCCGCCCAGCCGACGACCAGAACACCCGCTGCGGCGACGACGCACACGACGCGCGGGTCGGCACCCAGCTGGCGTCCGTTCGTCCAGGTCACGGCACCATCATGGTCGAGGCCATCGACGAGTCGCCACCGTGGACGATGCCGGAACCGCACAGAGGTGCACCGGCCTGCAGACGCCTGGACGAGCGACGGTCGTCCGTGGCTACCACCACGCGGGCCGAAACAGCCGCCGTGGGGTGCACTCTCAGTACACCCATCCAGAGGGACTCCCACACCGGCGCGAAACACGGTTGAGTGGATGACAGCCTGAGACCCAGAGACCGAGAGGAACCACCATGCGAGCAGTGAAGCTGTACGGGACGCGCGACGTGCGCGTCGACGAGGTCCCGATGCCGGTGATCGTCGAGGACGGTGACGCGATCATCAAGCTCGCCGCCGCCTGCGTGTGCGGCTCCGACCTGTGGGCCTACCGCGGAATCGACCCGATCACCGAGCCCATCACGGTGGGGCACGAGTACTGCGGTGTCGTGCAGGAGGTCGGGCCGAGCGTACGGAACGTGAAGCCCGGCGACTTCGTGGTCGGCTCGTTCTTCGCCTCCGACAACACCTGCGAGATCTGCCGGTCCGGCTACCAGAGCGGTTGCGTGGACCGGCGCGGCATGGGCGCGGAGAACTGCCAGGCCGAGTACCTGCGCGTCCCGCTCGCCGACGGCACCCTGGTCGCCACCCCGGGCATGCCCGAGGCGGACCTGATCCCGTCCCTACTCGCGGCCTCGGACGTGCTCGGCACCGGCTGGTTCGCCGCGAAGGCCGCCGAGGTCGGGCCCGGCAAGACCGTCGCCGTGGTCGGGGACGGCGCGGTCGGGCTGCTCGCCGTCCTCGCCGCCAAGGAACTGGGGGCGGAGCGGATCATCGCGATGAGCCGTCACGAAGCCCGCCAGAAGTTGGCGATCGAGTTCGGCGCCACCGACATCGTCACCGAACGCGGGGACGAGGGCGTCGCGAAGATCAAGGAGATGACGGGCGGGCTCGGTGTCCACAGCGCCCTCGAAGCTGTCGGCACCCAGGAATCGATGATGCAGGCCATCCGCGCGACCAGGCGCGGCGGCCACGTCGGCTACGTCGGCGTCTCCCATGACGTCCTCCTGCCCGGGCTTGAGCTGTTCTTCTCCCACGTCCACCTGCACGGCGGCCCGGCCCCCGTCCGGGACTACCTGCCCGACCTGATCGAGCGGATCATGACCCGCCGGATCGATCCCGGCAAGGTGTTCGACCTCGAACTCCCCTTCGACCGGGCGGCCGACGCCTTCGCCGCCATGGACGAACGCCGCGCCATCAAAGCGCTGCTGACGTTCTGACCGAAACCGACGCGTGCGGGCCGGCCTTCCGGGAGGGCCGGCCCGCACGCCGTGTCAGCGGTAGCGGTCGGCGAAGTGGTGGTATTGACCGGCGATGAGCGGCCGGTGTCCGGGCCGCGGGGCGGCCTCCTCGTGCACCTGCCAGGCCGGACGCTGCCCGGTGAGCGCCCAGGCGGCCTGGCGGGCTGCGCCGTCGGCGACATACTCGCCGGGGCTGGGCAGGTGCACGGGCAGGTCGAAGACCTCGCCGGCGATCCTGGCGACGGCGGGGTTGGCGGCGGCGCCGCCGATCAACAGGATGCGGCGGGTGGCGACGCCGACGTCACGGAGCGCGTCGAGGCCGGCGGCGAGTCCGCAGAGCATCCCCTCGACGGCGGCCCGGGCCAGGTTGGGTCGGGTGGTGTTGGAAAGCGTCAGTCCGGCGAGGGTGGCGGTCGCGTCCGGCAGGTTGGGGGTGCGTTCGCCCTCGAAGTAGGGCACCAGGACGGCCCCGCCCGCACCGGCTTCGGCCTGGAGGGCGAGCCGGGCGAGTTCGGTGTGATCCACGCCGAGCAGGCCGCCGATCGCGTCCAGGACCCGTGCGGCATTGAGGGTGCACACCAGGGGCAGGAAGCCGCCGGTGGCGTCGGCGAACCCGGCCACAGTGCCGGTCGGGTCGGCAACGGGCGAGGTCGTGGCTGCGAACACGGTGCCCGACGTGCCGAGCGAGACCACGACGTCGCCGGGCCGGGCGTCCAGGCCCAGCGCGGCGGCGGCGTTGTCTCCCGCACCCGGACCGACTTCGAAGCCGGGGCCCGGTACCGGGTCGGACGGCCCCAGCACGCGCGGCACGATCGCATCGTGACCCAGCGCCAGGGCCAACAGGTCGCGGTCGTAGTCGCCGGTGGCCGGTGACCAGTACGCGGTGCCGGAGGCGTCCGAACGGTCGGTGACCAGCTCGGACAGCTCTGGGCCGAGCACGGATGCGCCGGTCGGTCCGAAGCCTCGGAGGCGCCAGGTGAGCCAGTCGTGCGGCAGGCACACCGCGGCCACCCGGGCGGCGTTGTCAGGTTCGGCGTCGCGCAGCCAACGGAGCTTGGTGGCGGTGAAGGAGGCGACCGGGACCAGGCCGGTGCGGGACGCGTAGACGTCCGCCCCCGCCTCGGCCACCAACTCGGCTGCCGCCCGGGCCGAGCGGGTGTCGTTCCACAGCAACGCGGGACGGATCACCCGGCCGGCCGCGTCGAGGGCGACCATCCCGTGCTGCTGGCCGGCGATGCTGACCGCCGCCACCGGATCAAGACCCCCGGCCTCGGCCAGGGCGGTCTGCAGGGCCGCCCACCAGTACTCGGGGTCGACCTCGGTACCTGCCGGGTGGGAGGCCCGTCCGGTTCTGAGCAGGTCGCCGGTGTCGATGTCGCGGACGACGACCTTGCAACTCTGGGTCGAGGAGTCGACCCCGATCACCTGGGTCATGGCTGAAACCCCTTGTCGTTGCAGGATCGAGATCAGCGCGCGCCGAGCAGGTGCTCGGTGGCCAGCTGCTGCAGCCGGACGAACCCGAAGCCCTTGCCGCCGAGGTAGGCATCGGCGTCGAAGTCTTCGAACGCGGAGCGGTCGGCCAGCAGCTCGGCGTAGTCCTCGCCCTCACCCAGGGTCGGCACCGCCAGTTCCGCCACCTTGGCCTCGGCGAGTGCCTGCTGCACCTCGGCGTCGGCGCGGAACGCCCTGGCCCGCTCCTTGAGCAGCAGGTACGTGCGCATGTTCGCCTGCACGGAGTCCCAGACCCCGGTCTCGTCCTCGGTGCGGGAGGGCTTGTAGTCGAAGTGCCGCATGCCGGTGTAGGCCTGCCCGCCGGCGGGGCCGCCGTTCTCCAGCAGGTCGACCAGGGCGAACGCGTTGTGCAGGTCGCCGTGGCCGAAGACCAGGTCCTGGTCGTACTTGATGCCGCGCTGGCCGTTGAGGTCGATGTGGAACAGCTTGCCCGCGTAGAGCGCCTGCGCGATCGCCGCTGCGAAGTTCAGCCCGGCCATCTGCTCGTGCCCGACCTCGGGGTTGAGGCCCACCATCTCCGGGCGCTCCAGGGACTCGATGAACGCCAGCGCGTGGCCGACCGTCGGCAGCAGGATGTCGCCCCGGGGCTCGTTCGGCTTCGGCTCGATCGCGAACTTGAGTCCGTACCCCTTGTCGAGCACGTACTGGACGAGCAGGTTGACCGCCTCCCGGTAGCGCTCGAGCGCGGCGCGGACGTCCTTGGCCGCGTCGTACTCCGCGCCCTCGCGGCCGCCCCACATCACGAAGGTGGACGCACCAAGTTCGGCGGCCAAGTCGAGGTTGCGCAGCACCTTGCGCAGGGCGAACCGGCGCACCGCCCGGTCGTTGGAGGTGAAGCCGCCGTCCTTGAAGACCGGTGCGCTGAACAGGTTGGTGGTGACCATCGGCACCTCGAGCCCCGTGGTGGCGCAGGCGGCCTTGAGCCGGTCGATCTGGGTGCGCCGCCCGGCGTCGGTGGAACCGAATGCGAACAGGTCGTCGTCGTGCAGGGTGAGGCCGTAGGCACCGTAGGACGCCAGTTTCTCCACCACGTGCACGACGTCGAGCGGCTTGCGGGTCGGCCCGCCGAAGGGGTCGGTGCCGTTGTAGCCGACCGTCCACAGGCCGAAGGTGAACTTGTCGGAGGGAGTTGGAGCGAGGCTCATGGGAGTCCAATCACGCGGATTAAATGTTGTTGCTCACAACTTATAGCGGGAAGCACCGCTTGTCCAGTACCAACATCGAATCGCGCTTCCGGGCCACCCAGAGCTCGCAGGCAGGCTGAGTGATTCGTCGTTGCCGTGCGACGCGCCACCGTTTATGTTGGTGCGTGGGACAAACACAGCCCTGCCTCGTGCACGACCTGGAAGGCGGCAGACGGCCAGCCTCCGACGCGGCAGAACAGCACCGAGAGAGGCGCAGCGCGATGGAGGCAGTGACCACCGAGGACGTTCGACGTTCCAACCTCTCGGCGATCCTTCGGATACTGCATCGTCAGGGGCCGGCGTCACGGGCACAGCTGAGCAAGCGCACCGGGAGGAACCGCTCGACCATCGCCAGCCTGGTCGGCGACCTGGCCGAACTGGGGCTCGTCGCCGAGCGTGATCCGGATCCCCAGGGTCACGTGGGACGGCCCAGCCCGGTCGTGAGCATCCGTCCCGAGGTGGTCGCGATAGCGGTGAACCCCGAGATCGACGCACTGACCATCGGATTGGTCGGCCTGGACGGGCAGATCCGGCGGACGATCAGGCACGAGTACGACCGGATCCCCACCGCCGCCGAGGTGCTCAGCATCACCGCCGCGGTGGTGGCCGGCATGGAAGTGGAACTGGAGCAGTTGCTCGTGGTCGGGATCGGCGTCGCGGTGCCGGGGCAGGTGCGCACCGAGGACGGGCTCGTGCGCAACGCGCCGCACCTGGACTGGCACGACGAGCCGTTTGCGCAGCCGTTGGCGGCGGCGACCGGCTTTCCGGTGCGGGTCGCCAACGACGCCTCACTGGGAGCGCTGGCGGAGCACGAGTTCGGCGCAGGCCGGGGCAAGGATCACCTGATCTACGTCAACGGCGGGGCTTCCGGCATCGGTGGCGGCGTGATCGTGGCCGGGTCGGCGCTCATGGGGGCGGCCGGGTACGCGGGGGAGCTCGGCCACATCCGGGTGTCCAGTTCCGCCGTGACCGACTCCGCCGGGATCGCCGGAACGCTGGAGGCCGAGGTCACCCGGGCGGAACTGCTAGAAGCCCTGGCCCTGACGCGGGCGGAGCCCAGCGAATTCGAGGCCGCCTTGCTGGCGGACAGATCGCCGCGGATCGCCGCTGTGGTCGAACGTCAGCTGGGCCATCTCGGCACGGCTCTCGCCGCGGCGATCAACGTCTTCAATCCCCAGCTCGTCGTGCTCGGCGGCTTCCTGGCGGCTCTGCTGGCCTACGATCAGGACCTCCTGGAGCGCGCGGTGGCCGCCTCAACGCTCAACCCCTCACTGGAGGGCGTCCAGATCGCGGCGTCGGAACTGGGGTCGAACCTCCTGATGATCGGCGCCGCCGGCCTGGCGTTCGCGCCGCTGCTCGCCGACCCTGCCTCCATCGCAGGCTGAGCGGGGCTCACCGGCGAGCGGCCCGCCCCGCCCAGGGCCGGCTCAGGCCCCGTCCAGGTCGAGGACGATCGACGAAGTGCCTGCCGGGGCGGTCACCGGGTCGCCGCCCGGCAGCCGCACCGACCACGGCTGCGAGCCGCCTGCGGTGACCTCGATGCGGCTGCCCGTCCTTGTCACCTGGAAGCTCCGGTCTCCCGCAGCGCCCGGCACGACCACCGTCGAGCGGTGCCCGTCTGCCAGTTCGTGCAGCAGCAGTTCGGCGCCGTCGGCCCAGTCGTAGACGGGACCGTCCTCACCTGCGCCGAGCGGCAGCACCGAGTCGGGGCGCACGAGCAGCGGCAGCGTGTCGAACCCGTGGGTCTGGGTCACCCAGCGGGGGCCGACCAGGCGTTCACCGGTGAGCAGGTTCGTCCAGGGGCCGGCGGGCACGTAGAAGCGGACGGTCCCCTCGGCATTGAACACCGGGGCGACGAGCAGCGATGAGCCGAGCAGGTACTGCCGGTCGAGATGCTCCACGGCCGGGTCGTCGGGGAACTCCAGCAGCATCGGCCGCAACAGCGGCCATCCCTCGGCGGTGACGGCCCGCGCCTGCTCCAACAGGTAAGGCATCAGCCGCGCCTTCAGTCGGGTGAAGCGGCGGGTGATCTCGACGGCCTCGTCGTCGAAGGCCCAGGGGACCCGGTAGGAGCCGGACCCGTGCAGTCGGGAATGGCTCGACAGCAGGCCGAAAGTGAGCCAGCGTTTGAAGACACCGACGTCCGGGGTGCCCTCGAACCCGCCGATGTCGTGGCTCCAGTAGCCGAAGCCGCTGTAAGCCAGTGACAGGCCGCCGCGCAGGGTCTCGGCCATCGACTCCCAACTGGAGTCGCAGTCACCGCCCCAATGGACCGGGAACTGCTGCCCGCCGGCGGTCGCCGACCGGGCGAACAGGACGGCCTCGCCCTCGCCCCGGCGCTCCCGGAGCACCTCGAACACCGCCTCGTTGTAGAGCTGGGTGTAGTAGTTGTGCATCCCCGCCGGGTCCGAGCCGTCGAACCACGCCACGTCGGTGGGGATGCGTTCGCCGAAGTCGGTCTTGAAGCAGTCGACGCCCATGTCCAGCAGGGTCGCCAGCTTCGCCTGGAACCACGCCGTGGCGTCGGGATTGGTGAAATCGACCAGGCCCATCCCCGCTTGCCACAGATCCCACTGCCAGACGCTGCCGTCCGGTCGTCGCACCAGGTAGCCGAGCCGGCGGCCCTCGTCGAACAGCTCTGAGCGCTGGGCGATGTAGGGGTTGATCCACACGCACACCCGCAGTCCGCGTTCGTGCAACCGGGCCAGCATGCCGGGCGGGTCGGGGAACGTGGCCGGGTCCCAGACGAAGTCGCACCAGTGGAACTCGCGCATCCAGAAGCAGTCGAAGTGGAACACGCTGAGCGGGATGCCGCGCTCGGCCATGCCGTCGACGAAGGAGGTCACCGTCGCCTCGTCGTAGCTGGTGGTGAACGAGGTGGTCAGCCACAGTCCGTACGACCAAGCGGGCACCTGGGGCGGCCGCCCTGTCAGCGCGGTGTAGCGGCTGAGAATCTCCTTCGGCGAAGGCCCATGAATGATGAAATAGTCCAGGCCCTGCCCGGGGACCGAGAACTGGACCCGCGAAACCGCCTCGCTGCCGACCTCGAACGAAACCTGCTCGGGGTGGTTGACGAACACGCCGTAGCCAGCGTTGGTGAGGAAGAACGGAACGTTCTTGTAGGCCTGTTCGGAGCTGGTGCCGCCGTCGGCGTTCCAGATGTCGACCCGCTGGCCGTTCTTGACCACCGGACCGAATCGTTCGCCCAGCCCGTAGACCAGGTCGCCGACCCCGAGCACCAGCTGCGCGCGGGTGTGGACGGCGCCGTCCGGCATGGTCATCAGGGCCGCCGACTTGTCGGCTTCGCGGACGAGGGTGCGCCCGCCGGCTTCGAAACCGGCCGCCCAGCGGTCCCCGCGCTGCAGGCGCAGGGTCAGGCCTCCGGAGGTGAGCACCCCCTCGTCCGCGTCGATGCGGATCTCGGGCTCGACCGGCTGCCGGTGGAGTTCGAACCGCGGTCCGGGGTCGATCCCGCCGGCGTGGTGGGTCACCTGGACCCGGATCACGTCGGGCATCGGCGTCGAGTAGCGCACGGTGAGAAGCGGACGGTTCAAGGTGTCGCCCCGCGAGGTGATGAGAGCGGACGGGGCGTAGGCGGTCAGCGAACTGCCGTCGGTCTCCAGGTCACGGACATGGGTGGCGTAGGTGGCTTGGACGCCGTCGGCCAGCATCCAGTAGCCGTCGGTGAACTTCATGACGATCCTTCGTGGGTTACTTGACGGCCCCGGCGGTGATGCCGCGGGTCAGTGAGCGCTGGAAGAGGAAGAAGAAGACCACGGCCGGGATCACCGACAGCAGTGAACCGGCGTTGGTGGTGGGCGCGTCCATCAGCCGGTCGCCCTGCAGCGAAGCCAGGGCGATGGGCACGGTCTGGTTGTCCGGGGTGGTCAGCATGACCAGGGGGATGAAGAACTCGTTCCACGTCCAGATGAAGAAGAAGATCATCAGCACGACCACGGTCGGCCGGACCACGGGGTAGACGACCTGCCACAGGATCCGCCAGCGTCCGGCGCCGTCGAGGGCGGCCGCTTCGAGCAGCGGCTTGGGGAAGGTCCCCAGCACCGAGGCCAGCAGGTAGGTACCGAAGGCGGACTGGATCACCCTGAAGATGATGATCACCGACCACGGGTTGTCACCCAGCCCGACTGCCTGGGCCATCTTGAACAGTGGGTAGATCAGCACTTCCTGGGGGAGCATGTTGGCCAGCAGGAAGAGCGTGACGATGCCCATGTTCCCCTTCACCCGTCCGATGCCCAGGGCGAAGGCGTTGAGCAGCGAGATCAGGGCGGCCAGGACGGCGACCATGCCGGAGATGAAGAACGAGTTCCACATCTTCACCGGGAAATTGGTGCGATTCCAGAAGGTCACCAGGCCTTGGGTGTAGAACTCCTGCGGCCAGCTGAGCGGACCGTTGGCGGAGTAGTCCGCGGGAGCCTTGAAGGCGTTGAGCACCATGATCCCGAACGGGACGAGCATCAGGATCGCGGCGACCACGGCGCCGGCGAGGATGATCCAGCGCAGAGCGCCACGATGGTGCCGGTCGGCTTGCGCGATGGCGGTCATGTCAGTGGCCCTCTTCTTCCTTGCGGGCGGAACGGTTCTGCAGGCTGGTGATGACCACCGAGACGACGATGATCAGGACGGTCAGCACGTTGGCGATGGCGGCGCCGTAGCCGACCTTCGACTTGGGGAAGAAGTTCAGGTACGAGTAGTACGACGGCACCAGCGTGGAACTCTCCGGCCCGCCCGAGGTCAGGACGTAGATAGGGCCGAACACCTTCAGGGCGGCGATCGTGCAGGTCAGGACGATGACGAATGTCTCGGGCTTGATCTGGGGCAGGGTGATCGCGCGGAAGCGCTGCCACCAGCCGGCGCCGTCGATCTCGGCGGCCTCGTACAGTTCGGGATCGACCCGCTCCAGGGCGGACATGAAGATGACCACCGGGTATCCGATCTGGACCCAGACCATGACCATCATCACCGACGGCAACGCGGTCGAGACGTCGCCCAGCCAGTTGGGCGGGTCGGCGACTCCGATCGTGCGCAGGACCATGTTGAGGGCACCGGTCTCGGCGTTGAGGATCCAGCCCCACAGCACACCGGCGACCGCCACCGGCAGCACCTGCGGCAGGTAGTAGGCACCCCGCAGGAACGATGCCACCTTGCCGTTGAATTTCTTGCCGATGTAGTCGAACAGCACCGCGGCCAGGATCAGGCCGATCAGCGTCGGCAGGATCACCATGGCGACGATCATGGCCAGCGAGGTGCGGAACGAGATCCAGAAGTTGGCGTCCGACAGCAGGTCCAGGTAGTTCTGGGCCCCGACGAACACCGGAGGGCGTCGTCCGCCCTTCCATTCGGTGAGCGAGTAGTAGAAGTTCATCCCGAACGGAATGACGATGACGACGAGGAAGGCGATCGCGCCGGGCACCAGGTAGGGCCAGTAGCCGGCCGAGCGGTTCGTGGAAGTGGCGCGGTGCCGACGCTCGCGGACGGCCGGCGGTGCGGCGAGTTGGGTCATGTTGTTCTCCTGCGGCGCGTGGTGGGTGGAGCCGTGGGGCCGGCTCCACCCGATCCGGTCTCGGCTCAGCCCTTGATCTCGGCCTTGCCTTCGGCGTACGGCTTGGCGATGAAGTCGAGCACCTCGCTCGGCGACTTGGTCTGGTTGATCAGCGACTGGAAGCCCGAGACGAGCACGTCGTAGTACCCGGCGACCGGCCAGTCGGGGTAGAACGCGAGGCCGTCGGCCTTGAGCACCTTGCCGAAGTCCTCGGTGAACGCCCGCACCTGGGGGTCGCTGATCGCTGACGAGTCACCGGCCAGGGGCAGGCCGCCCTCGGCGCCGAGCACGTTCTGGATCTCAGGGCGCAGGGTGATGTCGATGAAGTCGTAGGCCAGGCCCTTGGCCTTGGCGTTCTCGGGGACGACCCACAGGTTGCCCGTCGCGCCGGTGTTGAGCGTGTTGCCCGGGAACAGGAACGAGCCCCAGTTGAAGGAGATCTCGCTCTTGAGCCGGCCGAACCACCAGGAACCGGAAATCATCATCGGGAACTTGCCGTTGATGAACGACACGCCCATGTCCTCAGCCTTCAAGCCTGCGGAGTTCTTGGAGACGTAGCCCTTCTTGACCCAGGAGTCGAGGGTCTCGGCGGCTTTGGTCATCTCGGGGCCGTGGAAGTCGACGTCGGAGGCGAAGAGCTGGAAGTTGTTGACGAAGTCACGGTTCGCGTTAGCCAGCACCAACTGGTACCAGACCTGCTGCATCGGGTACTCCGCGCCGGCGGCGGCGAGCGGAGTGACGCCCTTCTTGGCGAAGGTGTCCATGGCCGACTCGAACTCGGCGAGCGTGGTCGGCACCTTCACGCCGTGCTTGGCGAACAGATCCTTGTTGTAGTAGACGGTGACGTACTCGCCGTAGTTCGGGACGCCGAACCAGTCGCCCGAGCCCATCAGGCCCTGTGCGGAGTACCGGGCGGTGGTCTGCAGGGCGCCTGGGAGTTTGGCGTCCCAGCCGCGCTTGGTGGCTTCTGCGGTCAGCGGCGTGACGAGTTCCTCCGACGCCAGGACGCCTGCGGTCGCGTTGCCCTTGTTGTACTCCATGACGTCGGGAACGGAGTCGCCGGCCAGCACGATCTTGGCGTTCTTCTGGATCTGCTCGAAGGTCTGCTTTTCCACCTTCACGGTCACCCCGGGGTGCTCGGCTTTGAAGATGTCTATGGCCTTGTTCCAGGCCTTGGCCATCGCGGACTCGTCGCTCTCGTAATGCCAGACGGTCAGCGAGTCACCGCTGGCGGCGGTCGTCGTCGAGGGGCCGGACGAGCAGGCGGCCAGGGGCAGGAGTAGGGCGAGGCTCGCGGCCGCGAGACCTCGGAGTCTGCGAGATGAGGGCATGGGTTGTTCTCCTATCGGTGATCGGTGCGGTGGTGGTCAGGGACGGTCTGGTGCGGGCGCCGTGCTGTGTCCCTCGGCGAGGGTGCAGGGCAAGAGTGCGGATCGCGGTGTCGGATCGTTCGGATGTTCCAGAAGGCCGATGAGGGCGGTCGCCGACAGGCGACCCAGTTCCAGGCCTGGGGCGTGGAAGGTGGTCAGCGCCGGGAAGGTTTGCTCGCTGCTGCCGGGCGAGGAGACGATGGACAGGATCGACAGGTCGTCGGGGACCCTGAGGTCCCGCTCCCGAGCGGCCTGGAGGACGCCGAAGCTGGCGTCGTCATTCATCACGATGATCCCGGTGATCTCCGGGTGCTCGTCCAGCAGGTGGTGGACGGTGACCCGACCGGATTCGGCCGACTCGTCGGCGAAGCGCTGTTCGCAGGTCACGCCCGCTTCAGCCGCGGCACGGACCAGCCCGTCGACGACGCGGACGGCGGGTCCGTAGCCGGCTTCGAAGGCGCGTTGGGAATGGTTGATGAAGCCGAGTCGAGCGTGGCCGAGGTTGGCCAGGTAGCGGACGGCGTCGCGCGCGGTCGCCTCGAAGTCGACGTCGACATGGGGGATGCTCAGATCCGCGGTGCGACCGATGAGCATCGCCGGGACCCGCTCGGCCAGGACCGCGTCCACCCGGCGGTCCTGGAGGTGGACGTCCATCAGGATCACGCCGTCGCTAAGGCCCTGGCGGCACAGGTTGGAGAGTTCGTCGGCCTGGTCGTGGCCCAGGGGCCACAGGACGAGGTGGTAGCCGTGGCTGCGAGCCGATTCCGTCACGCCGGCGACAAACTCCATGACCGTGGAGTTGAGCCCCGACCGCCCCGCGGGCAGGGCGAGCGCGAGGATGCGACTCCGACGCGACGCGAGCCCTCGAGCCAGCGCGTTCCGGCGGAATCCCAGTTCGGCCATCGCGGCCTCGATGCGCTGCCGCGTGGCCGGCGCCACCGGACGGGTGTTGTTCAAGGCGAAGGAGACCGTCGCGGCCGAGACGCCCGCGCGGCGGGCCACGTCCTGCATCGTCACCACGGCGGACCTCCTCGTTGGTCAATGCGCTTTGTCTAAGCGCTTTGCATCAGCCGTGGCTTCATCTTGGGGCCTGCGGCGGCCACCTGTCAAGGGGTTTGTTCACGTCCCCGACAAAATACTCCTGATGGGCGCGTCGGCGACCGTATCTGCCCCTGCGGTCGGGTCGGCCAGTTGACACGGGAAGTCAAGAGGATCGTGCTGGAGAACACCGCCGCGAGCGCCCGCGTGAGCACGGTCGGGAGTGTCGCTACGGTCGGGAGTGTCGCCGGTGTGACGATGGCGACACTCGATGACCGGGCCCTCGCTCGGCGAGGCCTCGCGATTCCCATCGAGAGTCGCCACCGTCGCGTCTTGCCACTGGCCTGTTCCAGTGGCCTGGCCCGCCGACCGGCTCGACGCGCGCGGACGCGTCCGCTCCGGGGCTCAGGTCTCCCGGTCGCGGTTGCGCGACCAGACCACCCCGGCCAGGACGGTGGCGAACGACGTCCAGGCGGCGTACGGGGCGAGCAACCGGCCGAACCGCGGATCCACCCGACTCGCGCGCTTGGCCAGCCGGATCGAGCTGAGCGCGAGCACGCCAGCACCGAAGGTCGCCGCGGGCAGGTTGTGCCAGCGGAAGAACAGCCAACTCCAGGCAGCGTTGAGCGCCATGTTCGTCGCCAGTGCCTTGCGATGCTGCGCGGCCCCGTCATGGTCCCCACGACGTTCGAGTTCGCTCAACACGGCGGCCGAGGTGCCGGCGATGTCGGCGTACAGGGCGGTCCACACGATGGGGAACGCGATCGGGGGCGGCTGCCAGGCAGGCTTGTCCAGGGTGCGGTACCACTCATCGTTGGGCCGGCTCGCGATCGAACCAGCCACCGCCGCCGTGGCCACCAAGGCGCCGGAGCAGGCCGCGTTGCGCAGTCGCTGCGTCGCTGGCGGGTCGGAGTAGGTCGCGTGGGGGGCGGCCTGTTGTCTCGTTCTGCTCATCGCTCCTCCTTGTCCCGATTTCCAGAGTGGCACGCGGGGCCGACTTCGTCGATCACCGGCCCGACTTGGTCAACCAAGTGACCCGGGAACCACGCTCTGCGGCGAACCGGGGTCGTCCAGAACGCCGTCCCCGACCACGCTGACGGGCTGGTCGAAGGTCCAGTCGCCGCGGATCCGCAGGGAGTGCGCGTGGCGCAGGGACGGGACGACGGGCACGCGTGCGTCGAATTGGTCGATGGTCTTGAAGTAGCGCGGGTCGAGGTCGATTTCAGGCAGCCGGGGCACGGTGGCGGTTAGCCGGCCGTCTGCTCCGAGGGTGAACACGTCGGAGCGGAGCAGCGTCAGCTCGTTGGTGGTCTTCACCGGCAGGAAGCGGTCGCGTTCGACGGCGATCGCCTGGGCGCCGGGGAAGACCTCGATGGCGGCGCCCATCGCGGTCTCCAGTTGCAGGACGGCGGGGGAGCCGGGGTCGCTGGGGTCGACGGTCTTCTCGTTGCGGATCAGTGGCAGCCCGAGCACGGGCCCGGACCGCGCCAGACGGTCGTGGAGACGGGTGAGGTCGAGCCACAGGTTGTTGCAGTGGAAGTAGCGGTGGCGGTGTTCGTCGGTGAAGTAGTGCAGCTGGTCGGCGGGGGTCTGCGCGGTATCGCGCAGGATCAGCTGTCCGTCGCTGCGCCGGACGGCGAGGTGCCCGCCCTTGCGGTCGTTGGCGGTCCGGACGCACACCTCGGCGGCGTAGGGGGCGCCGGAGGCGGCGAACCAGCCGGCCAACCTCGGGTCGGGGGCGGCGCCGAGGTTGTCGCCGTTGGCGATGCTCGCGTAGCGGTAGCCCCGGTCGATGAGTGCGGTGAGCAGGCCGGAGGAGGCCAGCCGGGTGTAGACCTCGCCGTGACCGGGTGGGCACCATTCCAGGGACGGGTCGTCGGGCCAGGCGATTGGGGTGAGGTCGTCGACGCGGATCTTCGGTTCGGCGCTTTGCAGGAAGTCAAGCGGCAGTCCGTCGACGGCGAGGTCGGGGTAGCGCTCCAGGTGGGCCAGAGTGTCGGTGCGGGTGCGGAAGCTGTTCATGAACAGCAGCGGCAGCCGCACCTGGTGGTGCTGCCGGGCGTGCTGCACCTGGGCGACGATGAGGTCGAGGAAGGTCAGGCCGTCGCGGACCGGGAGCAGGGTTTTGGCCCGGTTGAGGCCCATCGAGGTGCCCAGGCCGCCGTTCAGTCTGATGATCGCGGTGTGCGCGAATGCCTCCCGGGCTTGGGTGTCGTCGACGCGCAGGTCGGTGATCCGGGGGAGGTCGGCCAGCGGCTTGATCGTATCCTCGCCGATCAGGCCGGTCGCTCCGGAAGCGGCCAGGGAGTAGTAGTGCGCGAAGACCGCGACCGCGGTTTCGTCCTGGCCGGCGCCGCGCATCTTCGCCACGGCCTGGGCGAGTCCGTCCCGGCTCACCGGTCGTCTCCCTTCCGGCGGGCCTGCCAGGCGCTGGCGACCATCTCGGCCAGGGTGTGGCGCATCGTCCAGTCGATGTCGCGGGCGGCCTGGTCGCCGTTGGCGACGATCCGGGGCGGGTCTCCCGGACGGCGTGGGGCGACCTGGGGTGTGAAGCCGATGCCGGTGACCTCGGCGATGGTGGTCATGATCTCGCCGACCGACACGCCGGCGCCGCTGCCCAGGTTGTAGGCGGGGGCGAGGGTGTCCCCGGCGGTCAGCCGCTCGGCGGCAGCGACGTGGGAAACCGCGAGGTCGTGGACGTGGAGGTAGTCACGGACGCAGGTGCCGTCGGGGGTGGGGTAGTCGTCGCCGAAGATCCTGGGGGTGCGGCCGGTGAGCAGGGCGTCGAAGACCAACGGGAACAGGTTGTGCGGGCTGGTGTCGTAGATCTCGGGGTAGCCCGCGCCGACCACGTTGAAGTAGCGCAGCGAGGTGTGCGCGAGCCCGGCGGCCACGCCCTGGTCGGCCAGCAGCCACTCGCCGATCAGCTTCGACTCACCGTAGGGCGACTGCGGGTTCTTGGGAGTGTCCTCGGTGACCAGGTCGACGTCGGGGGTGCCGTACACCGCGGCTGAGGAGGAGAACACGATCTTGTCGACCCCGGCCCGCTGCATTTCCTCCAGCAGCACCATGGTGCCGACCACGTTCTGCCGGTAGGTGTGCAGCGGGCGCTTCACCGACTCGCCAGCGTACTTGAACCCGGCGATGTGGATCACGCCCTCGATCGGGTGCTCGGCGAAGGTCGCACGCAGCAGGGCGCCGTCCAGGATCGAGCCCTGGACGAACGGGACACCCGGTGCCACGAACTCGCGGTGCCCGCTCGACAGGTCGTCCACCACGACGACGCCGAATCCGCGCTTGGCGAAGACCCGGGCCACGTGGGCCCCGATGTAGCCGGCGCCGCCGGTGACCAGCCAGGTGCTTCTCATGCGGTCACCTCCAGTGCGCCCGCGCCCGCGACCGCGCGAACGGTGAACACCCGAGGCGCGGTGAACCCGGCAGCGTCGAACGCCGCCTCGACCTCCCGGGTCACCGTGCCGATGGCCACGGCGGGGACGATGGCGATCGCGCAGCCGCCGAAGCCGCCGCCGGTCATCCGGGCCCCGACCGCCCCGTGCGCGCGGGCAGTGTCGACGGCCAGGTCGAGTTCGGGGGTGGAGATTTCGAAGTCGTCACGCATCGAGGCGTGCGAGGCGTCCAGCAGGTCGCCGATCGCACGCGGGCCGGCGGTGCGGAGCAGCTGGACGGTGTCCAGGACCCGCTGGTTCTCCGTCACCACGTGCCGCACCCGGCGGAAGGTGACATCGTCCAGAATCTCGCGGGCCCGATCCAGGTCGGCCACCGAGACCTCCCGCAGGCTGGGTACGCCCAGCGCGCGGGCCCCCGCCTCGCAGGCGGCCCGGCGGGAGCCGTACCCGCCGTCGGCGTGCGCGTGGCTGACGCGGGTGTCGACGACCAGCACCTCCAGACTGGTGTCGGCCAGGCCCAGGGGGACGACCTCGGCGTCCAGGGTGCGGCAGTCCAGGAACACTGCGCAGTCCGGCTCGCCCAGCAGGGACGCCGACTGGTCCATGATCCCCGTCGGGGCGCCGACGACCACGTTCTCGGCCCGCTGGCCGACCCGGGCCAGCGTCCGACGGTCCAGACCCAGCGCCCACGCGTCGTTGAGGGCCATCCCCACCGCGCTCTCGATCGCCGCCGAGGACGACAACCCGGCCCCCACGGGGACGTCTGAGGTCAGAGCCAGGTCGAAGCCGGGCACCGAGCCCAGGTCAGCGCCGAACTCGCCCAAAGCCCAGACCACCCCCAGCGGGTGGGCCGACCACCCCGACACCGGTGCGGTGCCGATGGAGTCGAGGTCGGCGGTCACGATGCCGTCGACGAAGTCGGTCGCCAGCCGGATCGTCCGGTCCGACCGCAGCCGCAACCCGGCCACCGCCCAGCGGTCGATCGCGAACGGCAGGACGAACCCGTCGTTGTAGTCGGTGTGCTCACCGATCAGGTTGACCCGGCCGGGACCGGCCCAGAAGCCGGACGGCGCGGCGCCGAAGGCCGCCTGGAAGAACCGGGAGAGCGGTGCGGTGTCGATCATGGGGGACGTTCTTTCCTCCGGGTGCTGAGTGGTGGGGGGAGAGAGGTAGGGGAGTAGGGGTGGGGGGAGAGAGGTGGGGGAGTAGAGGTAGAGCGGGCTGTCGTGGGCCGGGTGAGTGCGCACCAGGCCCACGACAGCGGAGAGGCTCAGCCGAACAGGGCGTTCACCTGGGTGTTGGCTTCGGTCAACGAGGACGCCGGAGCCTTCCCCGAGTACACCGCGTCCATCGCCGGCTGCATGATGCCGCCGACCTGGGAGGCGTGGTCGGTGATCGGGAACAGGAAGGTCGTCTGGTCCTTGACATGCACCAGGAAGGCCGTGACGTCGATGCCCTTGGCCTTGAACGCGGCCTCGGCGGCGTCCGTGCCGGTCGGGACGGCCGGGAACACGACAGCCTTGCTGCCCACGATCTTCTGGCACTCGGCCCCGCCGAGGTACTCGACCCACTTCTTCGCGGCCGGCTTGTTCTTCGAGCCCACCCAGATGGAGTCGGCCAGACCGTTGTACATGCTGGCGCGCTTGCCGGACGGGCCCACCGGGGTCGGCGCGAGGCCGGTCTCGATGCCCTTGAAGGAGAAGAAGGTGCTGGTCATCCAGGAGCCCTGGGTGATCATCGCGTACTTGCCGGCCCCGAAGATGTCGGCCGAGCTCTGACCGGTGGTCGCGGCCAGGGACGGCATGTAGCCCTTCTGGATCAGGCTGTACATCCACGCCTGGGTCTTCTGGAAGCGCTCGTCATCGTAGTTGTAGTGGGTTCCCCACGGGTTCTTGTCGGTCACGGTCCAGCCGGTGGTGCCGGTGTACATGCTCCACTGGGTCTGGCCGTTGGCGCCGCCGGAGCCGCCGTCGAGGCCGAGACCGTAGACCTTCACCTTGCTCTTGTCGAAGCCGGACTCGTCGCCGCGCTTGCCGTTGGCGTCGACGGTGAGGTGGGCGATCAGCTTCTCGTAGGTGCCACCGTCGTCCGGATTCCAGGCCATGGTCTGGAGCGACGCCTCATCGATGCCGGCGTCCTTCACCAGCTTCTTGTTGTAGAAGATGGCGACGGTGTCGAAGTCCTTCGGCACGCCGTAGCGCTGGCCGTCCTGGCCCACCCAGAGGTCGGCGAGACCCGGCTGGTAGGTGTCGAGCTTCACGTCGTCCAGCGGTTCGAGCTGGCCTTGGGAGATGAACTCGGGGTACTTCGAGAGGTGGTCGGTGAAGACGTCCGGGGCGGTCCCGGCGACGAAGCCGTTGGTGACCTTCGTCCAGTAGTCGTCCCAGCCCGCCTGGGTGATCTCGATCTTGATGTCGGGGTTGGCCTTGGTGAACGCGTCGGCGCAGGCCTGGTACGCGGGGAGCTGGTTCGCGTCCCAGAGCCAGTAGCTGACGGTTCCGGAGGCTGCGCCGGCGGCGCTGCCGCTGGCCTGCGGGGTTTCGGCGCCGCCGCAGGCCGTCAGGGTGAGAGCCATGGCCGCAGCGGTTGCCACTGCTGCCAGCTTGGACTTGTTGCCCACTGGTGTTTCCTTTCCTAGGGATGTAGTGAGAGTCGGTAGAGCTACTTCATGCCGGAGTAGCCGATGGAGTTGACCACCTTCTTGCCGGCAGCGAAGAACAGGATGAGGACGGGCAGCGCCGCGACCAGGGTGGCGGCCATTAGGCCGGCCCAGTCGGGGGCACCCTGCGGGGTCTGGGAGCGGAAGACACCCAGGGCGACGGTGAGCACCTTGGTCCCCTCGGCGTTGCCCACCAGCAGCGGCCAGAAGTAGTCGTTCCAGGTGCCGATGAAGGTGAGAATGCTCAGCGTCGCGATCGGGGCGGTGCTCATCGGGACGACGATCTGGAAGAAGATGCGCCATCGTCCGGCCCCGTCGATGGCGGCCGACTCCTCGATCTCGCGGTTGATGCCGAGGAAGAACTGGCGCATGAAGAAGATCGCGAACGGGGTCATCAGGAAGCTGGGCGCGATCAGGCCCGGCCAGGTGTTCAGCAGCCCCATGTTCTTGATCAGGATGAAGTTGGGCAGGCTGGTGAAGATCGGCGGCACCAGCAGGGCGGACAGGAAGAGGGCGAACACCTTGTCGCGTCCGGGCCACTGGAGCCGGGCGAACGCGTAGGCGGCCAGCGAACAGAACATCACTTGGCCCAAGGTGACCAGCGTGGAGTAGATCAGCGAGTTGCGTAGGTAGAGCCAGAAGTTGACCGAGGCGCCTGAGCCGCCCTCGGCGATGGCCTGCTCGGTGGAGGACAGCCCCAGCACCCGCTTGAACGCGCCCCAGGTGAAGTCGACCGGGAGCAGCGACCCCGGATCGGACGGCAGGGAGCGGGTGGTGGAGAACGCGGTGCGGATCATCCAGTAGAAGGGGAACAGCGAGAGCAGCAGGATCGCGATCAGCGCTGTCCAGGCGGCGATCCGTCCGGGGCTGAGCTTGCGGCGCTTGGTCGTGGCGGTCTCGGACATGGTGGTGGTGGCGGCGGACATGGCGGGCTCCTAGGCGAGGTCCGATTCGCCAGCGCGCAGCAGGCGCATCTGGACGAACGCGACGAAGGCGAGGATGGCGAACAGGATCACTGAGAGGGCGCTGGCGTAACCGAACTGCCCTTCGGCGAAGCCCTTTTGGTAGATGTAGTACTGGATCACCCGGGTGGCGTTGACCGGTCCGCCCCTGGTGGTGACCGCGACGGTGTCGAAGACCTGGAACGAGCCGGTGACGGTCATCACCAGCACCAGGGCCAGCACCGGGCGCAGCAGCGGGAGCGTGATCCGCCAGAACGAGGACCACTCGCCGCTGCCGTCGAGGGAGGCCGCTTCGTAGACGTACTCGGGGATGGTCTGCAGGCCGGCGAAGACGAGCAGGGCGGTGTAGCCCATGTGCCGCCACACGTTGACGAACGCGATCGTCGGGATGGCCCAGGTTTCGTCGCCGAAGAAGGCGATCTTCGGGATGCCCACCGTCTCGAAGAACATGTTCACCAGGCCGATCTGGTAGTCCAGCAGCCAGAACCAGAGCATGGCCGCGATGACGTTCGAGATCAGCCACGGCATCAGCAGCGCGCCGCGCAGGATCGTCGACTTGGTCAGCCGGTGCATGAGGACGGCCAGTCCGACGGCGAGCACCGTCTGGAAGCCGATGTTGAGCAGGACGTACTCCCCGGTGACCAGCAGTGAGTTCCAGAAGAGCTTGTCGGCGAACAGCTTGGTGAAGTTGTCGAAGCCGATGAACTTGGGCTGGCCCAGCAGGTTGTACTGGGTGAGGCTGAAGTAGAAGCCCCGGATGCTGGGGTAGAGGTAGAAGACCAGGAAGCCGATCGCCGCCGGTGCGATGAAGACCAAGGCGGTCTTGAGGTCGGACCGTGAGGCGGGTGCTGTCGATCTGGTCTTGGCTGTGCGGCCCGACGTCGCGGGTCCTTTGCGCACGGAAGGCTCGGCGGGTTTCGCGGTCACCACATTCCCTTCTTTGGGATCAGCCCGGCGCTCTCTGCGACGGGGTTCGGCGGTTGCTGTTCAGGAACGCTACACGAGTAGACCCTTCCTACGCAAGGGGCAATCCGAGATCATTTCTTAGGCGCAGAGAGCCCGGAATCCCGGTTTACAGGCACTATCTATTGGTGTAGATTCCTACCGGTCGAACAGAACCGGGGGGTGCCACATGAGTTCCGAAGCCACCGCCGCGCGTCAGCTCGTGGAGCGGCCCGCGTCGGCGCCGCGTCCGCCTCGGCGACGAGTGACTCGGGCCGAGGTGGCCCGGTTGGCCGGGGTCAGCACCGCCGTCGTCAGCTACGTCCTCAACAACGGTCCCCGTCCCGTCGCCGAGCAGACGGCGATGCGCGTGCGCGAAGCCATGAAGCTGCTCGACTACCGCCCCAACAGTTCGGCACGCGCGCTCCGCCGCGGCACGACCGAGATCCTGGGCCTGATCGTCGCCGACAGCCTGAACCCCTTCTTCACCGAGTACACCTCCGAGCTGGTCCGGGCGGCTGCAGCGACGGGCCAGCGACTGCTCGTTGCCGACTCCTGTCACGACGCGAGCACCGAGGAGCTGGTCGAGGAGTTGGTCGCTCGCCAGGTCGACGGCCTGCTCCTGGCCAGCGACACGGCCCGCTCCGATCCGTCGTTCTGGGCTCACGCCCGAGGCGTCCCACTGGTCCTCATCGATTGCCCAGGTCCGGTTCCCGGGCGTTTGACCGTGGGTTCCACCGCTGAGCAGGGCGCGTACGAGTTGGTGGCGCACCTCATCGACGTCCACGGCTTTCGACGGATCGGGATCATCGTCGGGGAATCCGGCTACGGCCACCCCGATCCGCGCGACGTGGGCTGGCAGCACGCCCTGCGCACGGCTCGCCTACCCCTGGGCCCGACGGTGCATGTGCCGTTCAGCCGTGAAGGCGGTTACGCCGGCGGCCTGGAGTTGCTGGCGCTGGACCCGCGCCCCGAGGCGATCTTCGCCACCTCCGACCAACTGGCGATCGGCCTGCTCCGGGCGATCCATGAGCAGGGTCTCCGCATCCCCGAGGACGTGGCTGTGGTCGCGTTCGACGGCACCATGGAGAGCGAATACTGCTGGCCGCCGCTCACCGTCGCCCGGCAGCCCCTCGCCCAGATGGCGGCGGCAGCGATGGACCTGGTCCGTCTCCCGCTGGACTCCGAGGGCCGACACGTCGAGCTCAAGACCGACGTGGTCATCCGCAGCTCCTGCGGCTGCCCCTACCAGCCCGCGGGTCGGAACGCCTCTGACCCGGCGATCACCCTTACACCCTGACCACCAGCACCCACCAGCACCGCACCAACGCCAGCACCATCCCGAGAGGAAACCATGGCCACGCCCGTGAACACCTGCATCGTCCTGCGCTCCGAGGGGGTGGGTGTCGTCCTCGACCTGACCGACGGCCAACTGCCCGCCATCGTCCACTGGGGCGCCGACGTGGGGGACGTCGCCGCCGAGGACGCCGTCGCCCTCATCCGCGCCGGCGTCCACCCCATCGCCCCGAACCTGGTCGACGACCCGGTCCGGGTGTCCGTGCTGCCCGAGCACTGGACGGGCTGGGTCGGCCGTCCCGGGATCAGCGGCTCACGCGGAGGCCGAGACTGGTCGCCGAAGTTCACCACGACCGCGGTGCGGCTCGACGGCGACGCGGTGGCCCCCGGGGACGGGCAGCCGTCCCTGGTCACCGCCGGCTGCGCCCTGGTCGAGGTGGACGCCATCGACGCGTCCGCCCAGCTCGGCCTGTCGGTGCGCATCGAACTGCTTCCCGGCGGCGTGCTGCGATCCCAGGCGGAGGTCACCAACCTGGCCGCGGACTCCTACACCCTCGACGACCTGGTGCTTGCCTACCCGGTCCCGCCGGTGGCCCGTGAGCTGCTCGACCTGGCCGGTCGCTGGGGCCGCGAGCGCGCCCCTCAACGCCGGGACTTCACCGTCGGTGTTCACCTGCGTGAGGGGCGCAAGGGCCGCACCGGGCCGGACGCCGCGACCGTGCTGCATGCCGGGACGCCGGGGTTCTCCTTCGCCGAAGGCGAGGTGTGGGCGGTGCACACCGGCTGGAGCGGCAACCACACCCACTACGCCGAGCGGCTGTCCACCGGCGAGCAGTTGATCGGTGGCGGTGAATTGCTGCTGCCCGGAGAAGTGATCCTCGGCGAGGGTGAGACCTACACCACACCCTGGCTGTACGGCTCCTACGGCCTCGGCCTGGACGCCGTCGCCCGGCGCTTCCACCGCTACCTTCGCTCGCGTCCGGGCCACCCGTCGTCCAAGCGACCGGTCACCATCAACGTCTGGGAGGCCGTCTACTTCAACCACACCCTGGCGCCGCTCATCGAACTGGCCGAGAAGGCGGCGGCGGTCGGCGTCGAGCGCTACGTGTTGGACGACGGCTGGTTCGGCTCGCGGCGCGACGACTTCGCCGGCCTGGGCGACTGGTGGGTCTCCGGCGACGTCTGGCCCAACGGCCTGCATCCGCTCGTTGACAAGGTGAAAGAACTCGGCATGGAGTTCGGGCTGTGGTTCGAGCCGGAGATGATCAACCTCGACTCCGACACCGCCCGGGCGCACCCGGATTGGGTCATGGCCACCGGGGATCGGCTCCCGGTGCTGTCGCGACACCAGCACGTGATCAATCTCGGCATCCCCGAGTGCTACGCCTACATCCGGGACGCGATCTTCGCGATCCTCGCCGAATACGACATCTCCTACCTCAAGTGGGACCACAACCGCGACCTCATCGACGCCGGCACGCAGCCGCAGGGCCGTCCCGGCGTCCATGCCCAGACCGAGGCGCTCTACCGACTCATTGATGAAATCAAGGCGGCCCATCCCGGGCTGGAGATCGAGTCCTGCTCCTCCGGCGGCGCACGCGTCGACCTCGGCATCCTGCAACGCACCGAGCGCGTGTGGGTGTCGGACTGCATCGACCCGCACGAGCGACAGATGATGCTGCGCTGGACCGGCCAGCTGATCCCGCCGGAGATGATGGGTTCCCATATCGCTTCGGAGAAGTCGCACACCACCGGCCGCACCCATGACCTCAACTTCCGGGCCGGGACGGCGATCTTCGGTCACCTCGGGATCGAGTGGGACTTGCGCCGGGCTTCGGCGACGGACCTGGCCGAACTGGCTCAGTGGGTCACGTTCTACAAGGAGCACCGCGACCTGCTGCTCGGCGGGGACCTCCTCCGCATCGACTTCCCCGACCCGTCGCTGACCGCCTCGGCGGTCCTCGCCTCGGATCGCAGCCGTGCGATCTACTCCTTCGCCAGCGTCGATCGTTCCGAGGTGGCGTTGCTCGGCCGGCTGCGGTTCCCGGGGCTGGATCCCGAGCGCCGCTACCGGGTCACCCCGCTGCTGCTCGGCGAGGCGCCGACCGGATTGCTCCCACCGCGATGGTGGGGCATCGAGCGAGTGGTTGAGGACGAACTCGCCGAACTGGCCGCCGGGCACGCCCCCCGGTTCGCGTCCGTCGGCGACTCGGCGGGGCTCGACCTGCCGGGCAGCCTGCTGTCCGGAGTCGGCCTGATGCACGCTCCGATCAATCCCGACCACGCAGTGCTGTTCGTTGTGGAAGCCACCTCCTGAGCCTCCTCAGGGGGGTCCGGCGGCAGGCTAGCCTGTGAGCCGAACCACTGCGGCGGGGGGATCATGGCGGAGACGGCGGACGGTCGGCGCAGTGCCACGCGCGACGACGTGGCCAGACTCGCCGGCGTGAGCACGGCGGTCGTCAGCTACGTGGTGAACAACGGTCCCAGGCCGGTGGCCGCGGCGACCCGCGAGCGTGTGCTCGACGCCATCGAAAAGCTCGGCTACCAGCCCAACGCGGCGGCTCGCTCGCTGATCACCGGACGTGCAGACCTGCTGGGCCTGATCGTCCCGGATGTCGGCAACCCGTACTTCGCCGCCATGGCGCAGGAGGTCGAGGTAGCGGCACGTGAACGCGGCTTGACCCTGGTGCTCGCGCAGTCGAGCCCCACCGGGCTTGCCAAAGTGGTCGAGGCCCTCGGCGGCCGGCTCGTGATGGGGGTGATCACCGCTGCCTCGGCACCGCCTGATGTCGTCCTGGAGCTCGCCCGCCAACGGGTGCCGATCATCGTCTTCAGCCTCGGCGGGGGGATGGGGCCCTTCCCGTCCCTGGCCCCGGACTTCTACCAGGGCGCCCGTGCGATGGTCCAGCACTTGGTGGAGGCGCACCGCCACGACAGGATCGCGCTGGTCACCGGGTCGGAGGTCGTCGAAGAACGAGAACGCGCCTGGCGGGACGTGCTCGTCGAGTCCGGCCAGGACCCGTCCGTCGTGTTGCGGGTGCCCTGGTCGATGGCAGGTGGACGGGAGGCCGCCCGCACGCTGATCACCGAGCACCCCGACGTGACCGGGGTCTTCGTCACCTCCGACCAGCAGGCCACCGGCCTGTTGTCGGGGACCCAGCTGGCGGGGCGGCGGGTCCCCGAAGATCTGGCCGTGGTGTCGTTCGACGGCTCGCCGGAGTCGGAGTTCACCGTCCCCCCGCTGACCACGGTCGAGGTGCCCATGGCCGAAATGGCCCGCGACGCGGTCGCCCGTGTCCTGGGTGAGCAAGCGGTGACGATGCCGGTGCCGTATCCAACCAAGCCGGTGATCCGTCGCTCCTGCGGCTGCGCCTGACGTCTCGTGGCCCACCTACCGTCGCCACGTCGGTCAGCGCCACGATGAAGGAACGCGAGGTGCTGGACCTCATCAGGTTCACCGAGCACCGCCTCGCGATCACCAGCCGGGGGACCTTGCTCCGCTTCTAGTCCTGCACTCGATCCCCTTTGGTTCGACCCTCACCCCGGACCAACGGTGTCGGCGCAATGGGTTGAACTACGCACAACATCTCAGATTCTCTTCATGTGGGGATCTTCCCAGCGGGCGGACGAAGTGCCAGTGTTGCGTTTGTCAAGTCCGACCCACCCCGGGAGCCCTTCTGTGACTGGATCGCAGGCGAACCCACGCGTCGCAGCCAGCTGCGGCTCGTCGTGGCGGCGCGCTGGGGTCGGCGGGGTGTGCTTCCGGACCGTCGTCGCCGGGCTGGTGCTCGGCCTTTCCCTCCCCTATGGCACCTCGGCTGCTGTGGCGATGAGTGCCCCGACCACTGCGAACGCCGGGCTTTCCCCGGTCCAACTCGGCGATGTCTTCCACCAGTCGCGGTCCTTCTGGTCCTCGGTGCTCCCGGCTGATCGGGCCTTGCTGCCCGCTCGCGCGCCCGAGACCGCCTCGGACGACTCCCTCAGCGAGGGAGAGCTGAGGACGGCGTTCGGCCAGGCGACCGCGGACTGGCGGGCGACCGGCGCGGACACGACGGGGATCACCGTCTCCGTTCGTGACCTTCCCGGCCAACTCCTGGGCTTGGCTCAGGGGAAGGACGTTGCGATCGACGACGATGCGGCCGGCTGGGGCTGGTCGCGGATGTCGTTGGTGACCGTGCTTCGCCATGAGGTGGGGCACGCGCTCGGGTACGGGCACGCCACGTCAGGCCTGATGGGTGAGACGCTCGAGCCCGGCACGGACTTCCCCGTTGCTGTCCCGGACGGTCTCCCGCGGATGGCCGGGGACGGCCCGGGGATGGCGTTGACGGCGCCCGAACTCCTGCCCCTGGAGGACGAGGAGGCGGTCAGCGAACCGGAGCCCGAGTCCAAGCCCAAGGCTGATCCCGCTCCTGAGCCGAAGGCTGATCCCGCTCCGGCGGAGAAGGCCGATCCCGCTCCTGAGCCGAAGGCCGATCCCGCTCCGGCGGAGAAGGCCGATCCCACACCCGAGGCGAAAGAGGAGCCGAAGAGCGACCCCGCACCAGAGGCGAAGGCTGATCCCGCTCCGGCGCCGGAGGCGACGGCTGAGGCAGCGCCCGAACCCGCCGCCGAGACGGCAGCCGAACCTGAGCCGGCGACCGATCCTGAGCCTGCCCTGTCGGAGAGCTCCGGCACCCCGTCCGCCTCCGCGGCGGGTTCCGCCGACTCCGGGGACACCCCCGATCCCAGCGGGAACCCGGCCTCCGACCCTGCGTCCGCGCCGACCGGTTCCACGAGTGCCGATCCGGCGTTCGTGCCGCCGTCCGACGTCCGCGCCACGGGAGGCACGACCCCCGGCGTTTCGGTGAGCACGACCGCGCTCGACTTCGGTCGCGTCCAGCCGTCCTCGGGAGCCAGCCAGACCATCACGCTGACGAACAACGGGACCGACACCATCGTGCTCAGCGGTGCGGTGCTCGATGACCCGGCCGGGTCGTTCGTGGTCGGGCCGGTCCCGGCCACCCTGGCTCCGGGGCAGTCGGCGACGGTGACGGTCACCCTGGCCGCGGGCCGCGCAGGCAAGCGGACGGCCAAGCTGTCGTTCGGCGGGGGGCTGACGGTGGACCTGTCCGGCCGGCTGACCCGCTGGGCCTCGGACGGCGTCACCGCGACCGCGTCCGTCGGAAATGATGAATTCTTCGCGCACGCGCTGCGTCTCGACACCGATGCGGTGTCGCTGGTCAGCCTGGCGGATGCCCTGGACCTCGACGAGGCCCCCGAGGCGGCCTCGTTCGAGGTGGCCGGCGGGTCGCTGGCCGACACGCTGGTCCTGGTGGGCCAGGCCGGGCTGCGGGCGCTGCGGGTGCTGGGCGGCGGCGGCGTCGACACCCTCGTCGGCCCGTCGGGCGACCAGACGTGGCAGGTGACCGGTGACGGCGCAGGATCGGTCGCCGGGGTGGCCTTCGAGGGCTTCGAGAACCTGACCGGCGCCGAGAACAACCAAGACACCTTCGCCTTCGCTCGCGGCGGCCGGATCGCCGGAGTCGTCGACGGGGGTGCGGGCGGCTACGACAGCCTGGCTCTGGACGCCGCGGGCGGTTCGGTCTCGGCGCTCGCCTACGACCCGCACTCCGGCGTGATCGCGATCGACGGAGTCCGTTACGCCTACACCGGCCTTGAGCCCATCTCGATCACCGGCCCCACCAACCTGACCGTGAACGGCTCCCTCGGCGACGACGTCGCGACCTTGACCGCCCACGTCACCCTGCCGGGTTGGTTCACCTTCTCCGGAGTCACCTTCGAGACCATCGACTTCGAACGGCCGTCGGTCTCACTGCTCGTCGACGGTCTGGACGGCCTGGACTCGGTCACGGTCGCGAACACGTTCGGGGTCCTGGACTTCGGCGCCATCCCGGTGACCATCACGGCCGAGACGATCGTCGTCGACGGGTCTCTCGTCACCACTGGCGACGTCACCCTCGACGCACGGGCGTCCAACCCGGTCGGCGCGACGACGACGAACCTGTCGGCCACTGCCCAGGTGAACGGCTCGATCACCGGGCGCGACGTGATCGTGCGGGCGACCACCGAGCAGACGGTGAACCTGCTCGCCCAGATCGCCTCTGGCCCGGTGAGCATCGCGCTCACCTCGAACGCCCTGGCCGAGATCACGGGTACCGCGAGCATCGTGGCCGCAACCCTGCAGGCCATCGCCCAGACCCTCGTCGATGTCGTCTACGTCGGCACGGCCCCGACCACCACCCCCTGGTTCGGGGTCGGGCCGCTGTCCGTTGACGCGACGGTGAACGTGGCTGTGACGAACTCCACCACGGCGCGGATCCTCGACGGCGCGACCCTCACCGTGGGCGGCACTCCCATCTCCGGCACCGAGCCGGCCACCGTGCTGGTCTCGGCGCTGGACGACACCTCGGTCGCCATCACCATCGCCGACGGCAGCGCGGACCGGCTCGGCACGCTGGTCCCGGGCGTCAACTCCGGGGCGCAGTTCAGCTTCGACAACCTCCAGGCGCTGGTCACGCTCTCGCGTGACACCCGGGCCACCCTGGCCGCGGACGTCGTGAGCACCGGCGTCGTGGCCGTCCGGGCACGGAACCAGGGAACGATCGAGAGCACCGTCACCTCCGACCTGGTCGGCATCGCCCGCCACACCGTCCCCGTCGACGACGCGGTGGCCTCGTTGACCGGCGCCGCGCTGAACGTCGGCGGGCTGGAGATCAACGCCACCACGTCCGGCAGCTTCGAGGCCAGCGCGAAGGACGCGCGCAACGACGTCACCGGTCAGACCCTCGCGTCGGTGACCGGCAGCACCGTCACCGCCGGCACCGGCGGCGTCGCGATCACCGCGCAGGACCTGTCCACCCTGCGGGCCCACGCCGGCGACCAGATCCTCGTCCCCGGCACCCCGCTGGTCACCGCCACCGCAGCGCTGGCGTGGAACCTGCTGGACCGCACCGTCCGCGCCGCCGTCGAGAACTCCAGCATCGACGCCCTCGGCGACGTGGCGGTGCGGGCACTCGCCGACGCGACCCTGGTCTCTGACACCACCGCGGCGTCGATCGCCCTGAATCCCGGCGCGCTCATCACCACCGACGTCGCGGCCGTCGCGGCTCTGTTCGCGGCCAACGTGCTCCGTGGGGACGTGTCGGCGGCGGTCATCGGCAGCACCGTCGACGCCGCCGACGTCCTCGTCGCGGCCCTCGCCGAGCAGGCTCTGATCGACGCCACCTCTCAGGTCAGCGCGGTCGCCGCCACCGGCACGTCCGCACTGGAGCTCCTGCCCAAGCTCACCCTTGGCGTCGCGCTAGCGGTGAACTTCATCGGCTGGGCCGTCACCCACACCGCGTTGAGCGCCTTTCTCGGCGCCATCGACGCCCTGCTCGGCACCGACTTCGGCGCCGGCAGCGAGGAGACCTGGGACGTCACCGCCTCCGCGATCGACTCCGACCTGACCGCCGACGCCGACCTCACGATCTCGGCGCGCAGCGCCGAGGTGATCAACGCCACGGTCAGCAACACCGCCTCCTCGACCGCGGCCGGGATGTTCGGCACCTTCTCGGCCGGGGCCGGTGCGGTTCTGGCCAGCAACAAGATCAGCAGCGCAGCCCGTGCGCTGGTCGACTCCACGACCTCGCAGCGCGTCAACCTGACGGCCGGAGGAGCCCTGTCGGTGCTGGCCGACGACGCGGCCGGCATCTACTCCAACGTCAAGTTGGTGGCGTCCTCGGTCACCACCAACGACGGCGGCGTCCACGCGCTGGGCACCGTCCTCGATCTCCTCATCGATCCGACCTACGAGAGCAGCGACGGCCTGCAGAGCCTGGTGTTCGGGGACACGGTGCTGGCGGACGGGAGTGTCTACCAGTGGATGGGCCCGAACACGCCGACGCTGGTCGACCTCCTCACCGCCGATTACGAGGATCTCGGCTACTGGAAGCCGGTCGGCGCCACCGACTACTTCCCCCAGGGTTTCAACGTCACCACCTCGCCCTCTGTCGCGGTCGCGGCCGTGGTCGTGCTCAATGACGTCCGCAGCGACGTGGCGGCCTCCGTCACCGACGCCGAGATCGAGGTACACGACCTGCTGGTACAGGCACTGGAGCAAGCCTTCGTCCGGGCCGACGTGGACGTGACCGCCACCGCCTCGGGCGGCAGTTCGTTCAGCGGCGGGCTGGCGCTGGCGGCCAACGGCATCATCGCGACGAACCGGGTGCTGGGCGGGGCGTCGGCAACAGTCGCCAACAGTGTCGTGAGCGCGACCGGCGACATCGTGGTGGATGCCAGCAACGTCGCCGAGATCCAGGCCTCGGTGCGCGCGGCGATGGCCGGAAGCGCTACGGCCATCGGCGTGATCCTGGCCTTCAACACCATCGGCTGGCAGCCCACCAACGTGTTCTTCGCCACCGTCGACGCGCTGATCGGCGACCCGCTGATCCAGAACGAGGCGTTCAGCGGCGAGACTCCGGTCGAATCGAACGCCACGCTGGCGAACAGCCCGGTCACGGCTGGCGGCGTCGTCCACGTGACCGCCGTCACCGCGGCGACGATCCGCGCCTCGGTCGGCAACGACGCGACCTCAGCGCCGGCGACTCTGTTCGGGTTCGGCGCCATGAACGCCGCTGGCGTGCTCACCGCGAATCGGGTCAGCAGCGGCGCCAACGCCTCCATCATCGACAGCGACCTGCCCGGCGACCTGACGTTGGCGTCCAACCCGGCGCTGCTGGCTCCCGGCGATCGGGTCCGGCTGTCCGCCGGCGAGGTCTACGAGTTCGTCGGAGCCGGACGCGCGCCCCCGGCCGGCGGACTGGCCAACGAAGACTTCAGCTCCGCAGACTGGCGCCGCGTCGACCTGGTCATCGCCGCCGGTGTCACGGTGGAAGCTCACAACAACGCCACCATCGACTCGACCAGCACCCTCAGCTCCGAGGTCTCCTCGGACAGTGATGCCGCCTCCGGCATCCTCAACCAATGGGCCGCCGACGTTCTCGGCGATTACGAGTACACCAGCAACTCCGGCACCCAGAACCTCGCCTTCGGCGACCGCGTTCGGGTGGCCGACGACTACGGCAACGCCGCCGCGGCGGGGCGGGTGTACCAGTGGATGGGTACCCCCCAGGCGATCAACCTCGCGGGCACCGACTACACCGACTACGCGCTCTGGAAAGAACTGACCCCCACCAACCTCGTCAACGACTCGATGAGCTACGAGGATCTGGCCAGCCGTGCGGTGTGGCTGCAGACCTTGTTCCTGGGTGGTGCGGGCAGCACCACGTTCGTCCTCTTGACGACCAACACCGTGAACTCCGCCGTGGTCGCCTCGATCGCCGGCACCGAGATCGCCGCCGCGGGAGCCGTCGCGGTGACCGCCGCCGATGCCGCGTCCATCGTCGCCAACGACTCCAGTGAGGTTTCCGGCGGCGGTAGCGGTGCAGTCATCGTCAGCAACGTGGTCCTTTCCACTGCCGAGGCCCTCGTCACCAGCAGCCCGATCACCACCACGGCCGGCGGTGACCTCTCCGTCAGCGCCGACCAGAACGGACGGATCGACGCGACCGCCACCACCCGGATCGAGGACGGGGACGGCACCAGTGCCATCCTGGCGTTCAACTCGATCGGATGGACCCCGACCAACATCGTCTTCGGCGCCATCGAGGCCTTCCTCGGCAAGACCCAGGACTGGGGGAGCGAACAACCGGCTCAGGCTCTCGCCCAGGTCACCGACTCCGCTCTCGACATCGCCGGCAGCATCAGCGTCCGGGCCACCTCGGCCACGCAGATCAACGCGTCCGCGGAGAACGCGAACAACGTCGCCGCGATCGCGGGCGTCGTCCTCCCCGAAGCCGGGCAGCAGGGATCAGTCACCGGGTTCGGCCAGAACGCATCGGTCACCGGCCTGATCCTTGCGTCCAACAAGGTCTCCAGCCAGGCCCAGGCCGCCATCGCCTTCACCCTCGCCGGTGGCGAGGTCACCGCCGGCGGCGACGTCACGATCCAGTCCAAGGACGCCGCCGGCATCAACTCCAGCATCGTTCTGGTCCAGTCCGCCGAGGCCCAGAACGACCCCACCAAGCTGATCCAGACCGTCAACGACGAGCTCCTGCCGAACGACTACGACTACACGACAGCGTCAGGGACGCAGACCCTGGTGCAGGGTGATCGCGTCCGCCTCGGCGCCGGCTACGCCGGCGGCGGACTCGCCGGTTCGGTGTACGAGTTCCTCGGGGCGACCGGGACGGTCGTGCCGCTCGGCTCGGCGAACTACGGCGACACCCTGCTGTGGGACCGGCTGGAGGCAGGCGCGGACAACCTCGAAAGCCTCTACCCCGGCATCGGCAGCATCACCCTGTCCAAGGCGAAGGCCATGGGCATCCTGGTGGCGATGAACGACGTCCGCGGCGACGTGACGGCGACCCTGGCCAACGCCCAGGTCGACGCGGGCGGCGATGTCACCGTGTCGGCGATCGAGGACGCCCTTCTCACTGCCGAGGCGACCAGCACGGTTGGCGCCCTGAGCGATTCGCCGATCGGGTTCGGCTTCCTGCTGGGCCTGCTGTTCAACGGCTCGGCCAAGAGCATCCAGATCGTCACCAACGTGGTGCTCGCGACCGCCACGGCGTCGGTGACCGACTCTTCGGTCGAGGCCGCGTCGCTGACCGTCGAGGCCGCCAACCGCTCGGGCATCGACGCGACGCTGCTGTCCACGGCCGCAACGACCACCACGGCCCTCGGGGCGACGCTCGCGTTCAACCTGCTGGGCTGGAAGCCGCAGAACATCTTCGAGAACACCCTCGACACCTTCCTCGGGCAGTCACCGGCGGACGAGACCCGGCCCGCGGCAGCGATCGCGTCGCTGATCGACTCCGAGGTCGTCCTCACCGGCGACCTCACCGTCAGCGCCGTGAACGCGGCCATCCTCAACGCGACGGTGTCGAACGCGGCCAGCTCCGCCGCGGACGGGCTGTTCCTGGTGACCGGAGGCACCAAGAACGCGATCTTCGCCAGCAACAAGGTCTCCAGCCGCGCCGAAGCCCTGGTCGAGCGGTCGCAGGTCACCGCCGGTGGCGCGATGACCGTCCTCGCCTCCGACGACGCGGGCGTGTACTCCAACGTCAAGATCGTCGGCTCCTCGGTCACCACCAACAGCGGGGCCATCGACGTGATCAGCGGCCAGATCAAGAGCTCCGTGGACGCCGACTTCGCCAGTTCCGAGATCGCCTCCGTGCTCAGCTTCGGCGATCGGGTGCGGATCGACTCGAACTTCGGCTCGCCGGTCGCGACCACGAGCAGCATCGGCCTTCAGCCGGTGGCGTTGACGGCTGGTCACAACGTCGAACTGCATGCCGGCTACGCGGCTTCCACCCTCACCACGGCGTCGGGGATCCGACTGCTCACCCTGGGCGACAACGTCACGGTCGAGGATGGGTACCTCGCCGGCGGCGACTGGGGCGTCACGTACCGCTATGTGGGTCCGAACGCTCGTCTCGACCTCGGGTCGGTGGACTACCGCGACACCTCGCTGTGGAAGCCCGTCGGCGGGAACGCCGGGGGCGTGTACGCCTATCTCGGGCCGGACGCGACGATCGACATCAACTCCACCGACTTCGGCGACGCGTCGTTGTGGACCGAGCTCGCCGGTACCGCGGGCACCGTTTATGAGTACCTGGGCCAGACTGCGACCAACGTGAACCTGGCCACCCAGAACTACACCGACCTGGGCTACTGGCGACCGGTTGCCGAGACGCAGATCTTCCCGACCTTCAACATCACCAACTCGGACTCCAGCGCCATGGGCGGCACGATCGTGCTCAACGACGTGGTGAGCACTGTGGAGTCGTCCGTGGTCGACTCGACGGTGACTGCGGGCAGCGTCGAGGTGCGTGCTGTGGAGCAGGCCGTCATCCGCGCCGTCGCAGACGTGACTACCTCGTCGTCGGGTGGAAGCTCCTGGGACGGCCAGGGCACGTCGTCCGCGATTTCGGCCGTGATCGCCACCAACCGGGTGCTCGGCAGCGCCACGGCGTCCATCACCGACAGCACCGTGACCACGCGCACCGACGACCCGGCGACAGCCGCGAACGAGAACACCAGCGGCGACCTCGCGGTCTCGGCGGAGAACCTCTCGGTCATCGACGCCACGAACCTCGTGGCGGCCGCCTCGGGTGCCAAGTCCGTCGGGCTCGTCCTCGCGTTCAACACCGTCGGGTGGAACCCGTCGCCGACCTTCTTCGCGCTGATCGATGCGCTCATCGGCGACCCGCTGATCTCGGACGCCTACGACGGTGAGAACCCGGTGGCGACGCTGGCCTTCATCACCGGGACACCGCTCACGGTTGCCGGTGACATCCTGGTCAGCGCCACCACCGATGCGCAGATCAACGCGCTGGTCTCGAACGCGGCGACCTCAGCGCCGGCCGCCCTCTTCGGTGCCGGCGGCACCAGCGTCGGGATGGTCGTCTCCAGCAACAAGGTCTCCGCGAAGGCCAGCGCGTACGTGGCTCCGGAAACGTCCTCGACGAGTCTGTTGCCCGTGAGCGCCGGCGGAGCCGTCGAGGTGATCGCCGTGAACTCGTCCGTCATCACCGCGAACACCGCGATGTACGGGGAGGTCTCGCCGACCAACGACGCCGGGGCGGGCATCATCAACAACTTCGCCCAACTGCTGCTCGACCAGTACAACTACACCAACCGGTCCGGCGTCAAGAGCCTGGTGTTCGGGGACAAGGTGCGGGTCGCCGAGGACTTCGCCGGCACGTACGTGGTCGACCCGGCCTTCGATGCTGCCGGCAAGGTCTTCGAGTGGATGGGTCTGGACGGCAGCTCGGTCGACCTGGGGACCCAGGACTACAGCGACTTCGAGCTCTGGAAGGAACTCACCCCCACCAACCTGATCAACGGTTCGGTGACCTACGCGGTCCTCTCCGAAGCCGGCACGGCGTTGAAGAAGGATGGGCTGGTCGGGTCGTCCACCTCCTACTACGGGCTGGTCGACTACAACGACGTCCGCTCGGTGGTGGAGGCGTACCTGCGCAAGGTCGACCTGACCGCCGCGTCGGTGAGCGTCCAGGCCCTCGGGCTGGGCAGCATCGCCGTCAGCGACGAGAGCGTCATCGTCCCCTGGGGGGGATTCGGCGCGGTTATCGTGACCAACACGGTGTTGGCTGATGCCGACGCGCACATCGTCGACAGCACGATCACGACCAGCGGCGACCTCTCCGTCCAGGCTGAGAACGTTGCCCAGATCGATGCCAGCGCCTACTCATCGATCGAGGCGTGGACGGCGATCAGCGCGGTGGTGGCGTTCAACTCGATCGGCTGGAAGCCGTCGAACATCCTGTTCCAGGCCCTCGACGCGCTGCTCGGCGACCCGCTGATCTCCACGGCCTTCAATGGCGAGCAGCCCTCCGACGCGCTGGCGTACATCCGCGACACCACGGTAGACGCCGGCGGCGCGATCTCGGTGACCGCGACCTCGGCGTCCCAGCTGAACGCGGTGGCAGGCAACGAGAACGTCGTCGAGGCCGTCCTCGACCTGCTGTTCACCGGCGCCCAGACCACCACCACCTCCACCGATGCCAAGACGGGCAAGACCTCAAGCAAGACCGAGGGCTACGGTGCCAGCGGTCTGGCCGGCGGCGGAATCCTGGCCTCCAACAAGGTCTCCAGCGGCGCCGAGGCCTTCATCGAGTTCACCGGAGCCCAAGGCACCATCGACGCCGGCGGCCCGGTCACCGTGGCGGCCCGCGACGACGCCGGGATCAATGCCTCCAGCACCGTGGTGCAGGACGTGACGACCGGGAACACCATGGAGGGGATCGTCGAGATCGTCAACCAGGTCCTCGTCCCCGGCGACTACGACTTCACCACCGCCTCCGGGGTGCGCTCGCTCGAGGCCGGCGACTACGTCCGGATCGGCTCCAGCTACTCCGGCGTCGGTGTCGTGGTCGGCGACGTGTACCAGTACCTCGGCGCGGACGCCCTGGTCGACCTCGGCGCGGCCACCTACACCGACACCCTGCTGTGGGAGCGGATCGTCGGCGACAGCAATAACGTCGGGCAGTACTACCCCGGCATCGGCAACTTCACCAACTCCGATGCACGCGCGGTGGGCATCCTCGTCGTGATGAACGATCTGCGCTCGAACGTGGCGGCGCGGATCAGCAACGCCGACGTCACCGCCGCCTCGGTCGAGGTCAGCGCGATCGAGAACGCCTGGCTGCAGGCGCAAGGCCTGCTCAACGTCACCGCGTCGGGCGGCAGCTTCTACGGCAGCGGAACCGTGCTGGCGGTCGGCGGGCAGATCGCGACCAACGTGGTGCTGGCCTCGGCCACGGCGACCATAGAGGACTCGGTGCTGACGGTCGACGGTGATGTGCGTGTCACCGCGCTCAACACCTCCGGGATCGACGCCACCGTGCTGTCGGCGGTCACCAGCGGCGACACCGGAGTCGGGATCACCCTGGCTTTCAACACCGTCGGCTGGAAGTCGCAGAACTTCCTGTTCAACACCGTCGACGCGCTGCTGGGTGACCCGCTGATCTCGGGGGCCTTCGGTGGTGAGCAGCCGTCCAAGGCAGTCGCGTCCATCGTTGACACCGAGGTGACTGCCACCAACGTCATCGTCGACGCTCAGAACTCCGCCCAGCTGAATGCCACCCTCAGCAACGCTGCCACCTCGGCCGCCTCCGCGTTGTACGGCGCCACCGGCAAGGCGGTCGGCGGGCTCATCGCGTCCAACAAGGTCTCCTCGCGGGCGGACGCCTTCATCGCCAGCACCGCGGGCACCGCCCAGGAGACGGTGACCGCCACCGGCGACGTGACGGTCATCGCCACCGACAACGCCGGCATCTACGCCAACATCACTCTGGTGACCTCCGCGACGACCTCCAACGACGGCGGGTTCTCGGTGGCCCAGAAGATGATCAACAACCTCACCCCGGCCGATTACCTCTCCAGCGAAGGCGTCCGCACCCTGGCGTTCGGCGACACCGTCCAGATCGCCGCCATCGACGACGATTTCACCAGCGCCGACGGTGAGGTCGACTTGACCAACGGCCAGGTCGTCCGGGTCGAGGACGGCTACGCCGACGCCCGGTTCACCACCGGCTCCGGCAACCGCATCGTCCTCGCCGGTGACGCGGTGACGGTGGCGACCGGGTACGCCGGCGGCGGCACCGCGGGCGCCACCTACCGCTACGTCGGCGAGACCGCCCGTCTCGACCTGGGTGCCCAGGACTACACCGACACCGCCCTGTGGGCGCTCATCGCCGGCGAGGACGGACGTGCCTACCGCTACCTCGGCGCCGACGTCACCCTCGACCTCGGCCTGGTCGACTACACCGACACCGCGACCTGGCAGCCTCTCGGCGGCGACGAGGGCGTCATCTACGAGTGGATGGGCCCGACCACCAGCGTCGACCTCGGCACCCCCGCGCACCCCTACGACGATCTCGGCTGGTGGAAGCCGCTGCCCGTGACCGGCCTGCTGCCCAGCGGCATCAACGTCAGCGGCTCGGACGCGATCGCCGCCGGCGGCCTAGTGGTCATGAACGACATCCGAAGCGAGGCCACCGCCCACATCGACGCGATGACCGTGGACGCCGCGGCCCTTACCGTCCGCGCGGTCGAGCTGGCGCTGATGCGGGCAATCGCGGACGCCTCGATCACCTCCTCCGGTGGCAGCTCGTTCCCGATCGACGGCGACTCGATCGCCGCCGGCGGGGTCATCGCCACCAACGTCGTCCTCTCCGAGGCCCGCGCAACCATCACGGACTCGACGATCACCACCGCCGGCGACGTGATCGTCGACGCCGAGAACCTCTCCCAGATGGACGCCACCACCAAGGCGGCGCTGGAGTCGGCCGGGCAGACGGTCGGCGTGGTCCTGGCGTTCAACTCCATCGGCTGGAAGTCGCAGAACTTCCTGTTCAACCTGGTGGACGCGATCCTGGGCGACCCGCTGATCGCCGACGCCTTCGGCAATCAGGATCCGGCCCTGGTCGAGGCGCTGATCATCGACTCCAGCGTGGACGCCGGCGGCGAGGTCGCCGTGGCGGCGGTCAACGAGGCGGTCATCAACGCTGAGGTCACCAACCAGGCCTCCTCCGTGGTGGTCATGGTCTACGGGTCGGAGGGCCTGGCCGTCGGCATCGCGATCGCGAAGAACATGGTCAACGTGTCCACCCGGGCCGCCCTGGAATCCACCGGCGACCCCTTGAGCGTCCAGGCCGGGGGAGCGGTCAGTGTCACCGCGGACGAGATCGCCGAGATCCACGCCGACGTCACCCTCGAGGTGCTGGCCCAGACCGTCAACGACTTCGGCCTCAGCCTGGTCAAGGGCCTGCTGGAGGCCGCCTTCCTCGACTACGGCTACACCTCCAACTCCGGGGTGCGCACGCTGACCGACGGCGAGCTCGTCCGGGTCGCCGACGACTACACCGGGTGCGGCCTGGCCACCTGCCCCGAAGCCGGGTTCATCTTCGAGTACACCGGCCCGACCGCGTCCATCGACCTCGGTGCGGTCAACTACTCCACCGGGCCGTGGGACAAGCTGATCCTGCAGTCCTTCGACAACATCGGCTTCAGCTTCAAGACCAAGGCGACCGCGGGTGGAGGGATCGCGGTCGTCAACGACGTCCGCGGCGGCGTCACCGCCGAGATTCTCGACGTCGACGTCACCGCCGGTGCCGGGATCACCGTGACCGCCAGCGAGCGCGCGGTCATCCAGGCCACCGACGTCAGCCTGATCACCGCCGAGGGCGGCTCCGGCTCGTCGGCCTACAACGGGATCATCGCCACCAACCTCGTCCTCAGCGGCGCGCACGCAACCGTCGACGGCGCGGACCTCGTCGCGACCAGCGGCGGCGTGGTCGTCGGTGCCTCCAACACCTCGTTCATCACCGCGGTGATCACCAGCGAGACCAAGGCCACCACCGCTGGTGTCGGCGTCACCCTGGCGTTCAACACCATCGGCTGGGACTCCCAGAACATCGCGTTCAACTTCGCCGACGCCCTGCTCGGCCTCGATATCGGCACCCAGAAGCCCGCTGAGACGATCGCGCACGTCACCGACAGCACCCTCAGCGCCGGCGGCGGGATCGCGGTCACCGCGGTCAACCACGCCACCATCAACGCCCACATCGCCACCTCGGCCGCCACCTTCGACAAGGGCTTCACCGGCTCGGCGACCGCCGTCTCCGTGGACGCCGTGGTGGCCATGAACAAGGTGAGCACGAAGACCCAGGCGATCCTGGAGGATGCCCCGGCGGTCGTGCTGCCGCCGTCGGTTCCCGCCCCGTCGGTCGACGCCAAGGGTGGAGACCTGGTCGTCACCGCCACCGACAGCGCCGTCATCACCTCCTTCGTCGAGGCGCCGGTCACCGCGGTGTCGCTGGCCGTCAAGGACGGCACCAGTGTCGGCGTCGCCGTGAGCATCTCCCGCAACGACGTCCGGGTCGCCACCGACGCCGAAGTCACCGACGTGCCGTGGGCCAAGGCCAGCGGCAACATCCAGGTCGCCGCGTCCGATGCCATGCTGATCGACGCCACTTCCACCGCCTCGGCGATCACAGTGGCCATCAGCGTCAAGGGCAGCATCGCCTTCTCCGGCGGCGGCGCCACCGCGGTCAATCTGATCAAGGGTCACACCAATGCCACCGTCACCTCGGCCAAGCTGGAGGCGGGCGGGACGCTGGACATCACCACCGCGATCTCGGCCGGCATCGACGCGCTGGTCTCGGCGCTGGCGGTCGCGATCGGCGGCGGCGTGACCGGGACCACGCCCGGCATCGCCATCGGCTTCTCGCTGGCCCGGAACCTGATCGGCTGGGCCGAGTACGGCGGCGTCACCCCGATCGAGGTCAAGGCCCGGGCGATCTCGGCCGAGCTCATCGCCGGCGACGACATCACCATCTCGGCCACGAGCACCGCGTCCATCACCGCCGTCGTCGAGGCCACCGCGGTCGCGATCGCGGCCTCCACCGACAGCGCGTTCGCGGTCTCCATCGGCGGGCTGTGGACCGACAACAAGATCGGCACCCGGATCGAGGCCTCGGCCACCAGCACCTCGATCGAGACCGGCCACGCGTTCGCGGTCACCGCGTCCGATACCTCCACGATCACCGCGGACGCCCGGGCCGCGGCCGTCGCCGCCAGCCTCTCCGGCGGCAAGGGCGGGGCCGGGTCGGTCGGGCTGTCGTTGGCGCACAACACCATCGACACTCAGGTGCTCGCCCTGGTCGCCACGCCCGGGACGGTCATCGCCCCCGACGGCGTGGTCATCACCGCCACCAACAACGCCCAGATCCTGGTGCAGTCGATCGCGGTCGCCGTTTCGGTCGCGGTCGCCGGCGGCAACCCCGCCCTGGCCCTGGCAGGCGGCGGCTCCGAGTCCACCAACACCATCGTCTCCACCACCCGCGCCGGCGTCAGCGGCGGCTCGCTCGGCACGGTCGACGACCCCGTCGAGGACGTCACCATCTCCGCGTCCTCCGTCGGCAGTATCAAGGCTCTCGTCCTGGCCGTCGCCGGTTCGATCAGCTTCGGCACCGGGACCTCCGCCGGACTGGCCCTGGGCGTCTCGGTGGCCCGCAACATCATCGGCTGGAGCGAGGTGGCGGTCACCTCCGATCACACCTCCGACCAGACCGCGGTCGCGCTCAACACCGGCGACACGGTCCGGATCGTCGGCGGGGTGCTGGACGGCGAGGTCTACAGCTACCGCGGCCCACCGGTGGCCAGCGCCGACCTGTCCACCATCGACTACTCAGACCCGTCCGCGTGGACGCGGGTGGGGCTCGACCCCAGCACGGCCGCCGTCGAGGCACGCGTCTCCGGCGCCGACGTCCACGCCACCGGTGCGGTGGCAGTCACCGCATCGTCCAATCAGACCATCGACGCGATCGTCCTGGCCGGCGCCGTCGCCGTCAGCGGCGGCGGGTCCACCGGGGTCGGCCTGTCCGGAGCCGGGGTCTACACCGAGAACCGGATCAACGGGGCCACCAGGGCGATCATCGACGGCGGCGACCCCACCGCCCCGGTCACCATCTCTGTCGGATCGCTCAATGTGACCGCCGACGACGCCTCCCAGATCCGGGTCATCGCCGGTGCCGCGTCCGTCGCTGCCGGGGTCGGCGGGTCGACCGGCGTGGCCGTCTCCATCGGCCTGTCGATCGCACTGAACTCCCTCGACGTCGACGTCGAGGCGGCCGTGATCGCCGCCACTGTCACCACCACCAGCACAGCCGACGCCCTGGTCATCAAGGCCACCTCGCGCGGCTCGCACCTGTTCGACCTGAGCACCGGCGGGCTCGGCGCCAATCCGGCCGCCACCCTCGACGACGCCGCCACCGGCGCCGACGACGACCCGAACACCGGGGTCAACGAGCAGACGGTGGACGCCGCTGCCGACGCGGCCATCCTCAACGGCATCGAGCAGCAGTTCAACAGCAACGGCGTCCCGCTCACCGCCGGCGCGCACTCCACCAGCGACGTCGTCAAGCCGGTGTTCACCACACTGGCCGGGACGGTCGACCTGACCGCAGGCGACGCCGTCCGGGTCGCGGCCGGGCACGCGGCCGGCGGTACGGCCGGCGAGGTGTACATCTACTCCGGCGCGGACGCCACCGGGGTCGACCTGGGCGCGGTCGACTTCACCGGGAGCGACTGGAAGCAGGGCACCTGGGTCATCGTCAAGAACGGCGAAGTGGTCCGCAACACCGCCACCGGCCTGTCCTACCGCTACCTCGGTAATGGCGACAGCACCCCCGACCTGCTCAACCTCAACGCGCAGGCGTACGCGTCCTCACCGACGGTGTGGACCTACGTCCCACCGGCCCTGACCATCGTGAAGCCCGGCCAGGCGTGGCAGCTCACTTCGGGCACCGACGTCTACCTGATCACCAAGGTGGTCACGGGCAGCGGGACCGTCTACCGCGTCTCGCGGCCCACGATCAGCGCCGTCGCCGTCGCCGCGTCCCTGGCGGTGGCGATCGGTGGGTCGGTCGGGGTGTCGGTCTCCGGCGCCGGCGCTTACGCCCGCAACGAGATCGCCGGCTCCACCCACGCGTGGGCCGCCGACAGCGCGCTGACCAGCGCGGCCGGCGTCGAGGTCACCGCCGAGGGCACCGCGTCCGTGGTGGCCACCATTGTGTCGGCCTCGGCCTCCTTCGCCATCGGCGGCACCGCCGGCATCGGCGTCTCCATCGGCGTGGCCATCGCCGAGAACGCCATCGGCGGCTACGACGACCAGGGCGACCGGGTGCCCTACGAGGTCGCTGCCGCCCTCACCACCACCTCGGTGGACGCGGACGGCGCCCTCGAGGTGACCGCGTCCGCGGAGCAGACGATCAGCGCGCTGGTCATCGCCGCCTCGGCCGCGGTCGCCGGCAGCGGGACGGTCGGTGTCGGGGTCAGCGGCGCCGGTGCGGTCGCCTTCAACACCATCGTCGCCGACATCGCCGCCACCATCAGCGGCGACGCCCCGGCCGCCCAGGCCCTCACCGGAATCAGCGCCGCGACCCTGACGGTGACCGCGACCAACGCCTCCTGGATCCGGGCGCTGACCCTCGGCGCCTCCCTGGCCGCGGCCTTCGCGGGGGTCGCCGCGGTGGCCGTGTCGGTGGGCGTCTCGCTGGCCCAGAACACCATCGACGTCACCACCACCGCCGGCATCGACGGGGTCGGCGACGGGGTCGGCGCCGGCGAGGTGACGATCGCAGCCACCAACTCCTCTGCTATCGACAGCCTGGCCATCGCGGCCTCGCTTGCGGCCGGCGGCGGCCTGGTCGGCATCGGCATCAGCGGCGCCGGCGCCGTGGCCACCAACGTCATCCTCAACCACACCCTCGCGCACGTCACCGACAGCGACCTCACCACGACCGCGTCCGGAACCTCGGGTGACGTGAGTGTCACCGCCACCGACTCCGCCTCGATCAAGGCGGTCGTGGCGGCGGCGTCCGCGGCGATCTCCGGCGGCTTCGTCGGGGTCAGCGCCACGGTCGGGCTCTCCATCGCCCGCAACCTGATCGGCTGGGCGCTGGACGGCCTGACCCCGGTCAGCTCGCCGGCCGAAGTGCAGGCGTTCATCCTGCGGTCCACCGTGGACGCCGCCGGTGACCTCCTCCTGAGCGCCTCCGAGTCGGGCACCATCGACGCGATCGTGGTGGCGTTCTCCGTCGCGCTGGCCGGCGGTGCCGTGGCCGGGACACTGACCGGCGCCGGGTCCACCGCGGACAACCGCATCCAGACCATCGTCCATGCCTACGTCCAGGGTGATCCGTCCGATGCCGCCGCCACCTCCGTCGACGCCGGGACGACGAAGATCTGGGCCACCGACACCTCCCGGATCCTGGCGATCGTCGGCGCGGCGTCCCTCGGGGTGGCCGCCGGCGTGGTGGGTGTCAGCGTCTCCATCGCAGTCGCGCTGGCTCGCAACGAGGTGGCCAATGACGTCGCCGCCTACCTGGCCGACGTCGCCGAGGTCGACGTCTCCTCCCTGGAGATCAAGGCCACCACCGGCGCCGGCCCCGTCCTCACCGTCGGCTCCGGGAGCCTCGGCTCCACCCTGACCACGGCGGCGTCCCAGGGCGCGGACGTGTCGTCCTCCGGCGGCCTCACCGCCGTCACCCGCAATGCCATCAAGAGCGCGCTGTCCGCCCTGGCGCTCTCGGACACCCTTGCGGTTACCGTCCTGGCCCAGGGCACCGAGTGGGCGCTGCGCGACGTGGCCTCGGGCCGCAGCTGGGTGATCCGCAAGACAGCCACCGGCTACGACGTGGTGGCCTCCAGCATCGACGCCGTCACCGTGGCCGCGTCCCTGGCCGCCGGTATCGGCCTGGTCGGCATCGCGATCAGCGGCGCCGGAGCCCTGGCGGCGAACACCGTCACCTCCACCACCAACGCCTACGCCGCCCGCAGCACCATCACCAGCGGCGGGGCCGTCGGCCTCACCGCCGACTCCAGCTCCGCGATCCTGGCCACGGTGGTCTCGGTGTCGGTGGCCCTGGGCGGCGGGATCGCCGGCGTCGCCGTCTCCATCGGCGTGGCGATCGCGCGCAACATCATCGGTTACGACGCCGGGGACGGCACCGTGGCCGACCACGTGGTGAGCGACGGCCTGACCGGCGGCGAGACGATCGTCACCGGCGACACGGTTCTGGTCGACGTCGGCCCGCTCAGCGGCAAGGTGTTCCGCTACGTCGGCACGCCCGCGGTGAGCAGCTACACCGGTGTCGACTTCACCGACCCGACGCTGTGGCGCGAGGTCCGGACCCGCAACGCCGCCCAGGTGCGCGCCTACCTGCTCGACAGCAGCGTGGACGCCACCGGGGCGCTGACCGTCCAGGCGACCGGACGGCAGACCATCGCCGCGATCGTGGTGGCCGGCTCCGCGGCGGTCGCCGGCGGTCTGGTCGGCCTGGGCGGCGCGGGCGCGGGCGCCAGTGCCGAGAACCGGATCGCGGTCGACGTGGCCGCCTTCATCGCCGGCGACGGCGTGGCCGGGATCGACGACATCATCACGGCGAGCGCTGTCAGCCTGACCGCCACCGACACGTCCACGATCAAGGTGGACGTGGGCGCCGTGGCCATCGCCGGCGGCGTCGGCGGGGTGGCCGGTGCGGTGTCGATCGCGGTGGCGCTGGCGACCAACACCATCGACGACCGCATCGAGGCCTTCGTCAGCGACGCCTCGGTCGAGGCCGAGGCCGGGGCGCTGGCCATCAGTGCCACCGAAGCGGCGTCCATCGAGTCGCTCACCGTCGCCGCGGCGATCAGCGCCGCCCTCGGCGCGATCAGCCTGACCATCAGCGGCGCCGGTGCGATCGCCGAGAACGTCATCCTCTCCGCCGTCCGCTCCTCCGCCGCGGACGCCGACCTCGGCGCCACCGGCGCGGTGTCGGTGACCGCCACCAACACCGCCCGGATCCTGGCCACCATCGCGGTCCTGTCGGCCAGTGTCTCCGGCGGCGTCCTGGGCGGCGGTGCCCTGGCGATCGGCGCGGCGATCGCCCGCAACATCCTCGGCTGGGACTACGCCTACACCACCGCGTCCGGCACCAAGACCGTGCTGTACGGCGACAAGGTGCGGCTCGCGGACGGCTACGCCGGCGGCGGCACCCCGGGTGCGGTCTACCGCTACCTCGGCCCGCGCGCGTCCCGCAACCTCGGCACGCAGGACTACACCAACGCGTCCCTGTGGGTCGAGGAGGGCCCGAACCAGGTCAAGGCGTTCCTCGACGACACCAGCGTGGACGCCGGCGGCGCGCTGACCGTCTCGGCCGCCGACACCTCCTCGATCAACGCCCTCGTCGCCGCAGGTTCGGTGGCGGCCGCCGCCAGCTTCGGCGTCGCGCTGGCCGGTGCTGGCGCGGGCGCCCAGGCCACCAACCGGATCGCCACCCAGGTGTGGGCGTCCATCGACGGCGACGGCGCCACCGGCATCTCGGCCGCGTCCGTCTCGGTGACCGCGACCAGCACGACGTCGATCACGGCCACCACCGGGGCGGTGGCGGTCGCCCTGTCGATCGCCCCCCTGGGCGCCTCGCTCGCCATCGCGGTCGCGCTGGCCACCAACGAGATCGGCACCGACACCGCCGCGTTCATTCGCAACACCGACACCGGGCTGGAGGCCACCACCGGCGGCGTCACGGTCGCGGCGATCACCCAGTCGCCCGCGCTGTTCACCCTGTCCTCGGGTCTGCCCACGAAGGCCCAGCTCAACGCCGGTGCCAGCAGCACCCTCACCACGCTGGGCAGTCTCTTCGCCGCCCAGGGGGAGCCGCTCTCGGCGGCCGGCCTCCTCGACCTGACCACGGTGACCACCGACGCGGTGTGGCACCTGGTCGACATCGCCGCCGGCCGCGCCTACCTGCTGCGCTGGGTGGCCGGGACGCTGCAGGTCTCGCGCGCCACGATCAGCGCCTACACCGTCGCCGCCGCCGTGGCCGGAGGCCTCGGTGCGTTCAGTGGCGCCGGCACCAAGGCCGTGAACACGACAACCTCGCGGACGCGGGCGTCCATCGGCGCCGGCTCCGTCACCGCGCACGGCGCCGTGAGCGTGACCGCGCACGACACCTCCAGCATCGTCGCCGTGCTTCCCACGGTGTCGGTCGCCGCCGGCTTCGTGGGCGGCGCCGGCGCCGACTCGTTCACCCAGAACACCATCGGCAGCGCGGTCGAGGCGGTCATCGCCGGCGGCGTCACGTCCACCACCAGCGGCGTCAGCGTCAAGGCCCGGACGGACGCCCTGGCGCACGCCGAGACCCTGACCATCGCCGTGGGCATCGCCCTGGGTGTCAGCACGGCGACGGTCAAGGCGGTCACCACGATCGGCGGCAGCACGCAGGCCCGGTTGGACAACGGAGCCGACGTCACCGCCTCGGCCGGCGGTGTCGATGTCGCCGCGACTTCGGCCTCCGCGGCCAGTGCCGTCATGGCCGGCGGCAGCGGCGTCATCGGCGTCGCGGTGACCACGGTCAACGGCACCGCCACCATCGCCGACGCGCTGCTGGCCCAGGTCGGCGACGGCGCCACGGTCACCGCCCAGAGCCTGCGGGTGCAGGTGGGCGACCTCGACGCGTCCGCCCCGGCGACCCGCAACGCCAACGCCGTCCTCTCCGGCGGGACGGGTGGCATCGCCGCCGTCACCAACCTCAAGGCGGAGGCCATCATCACCGGCAGCGCGGCGGCTCGGATCGGCAACGCCACGGTCACCACCACCCAGGCCACGATCGTCAACGCCCACGTGGTGCAGGGTGCCCTGGCCACCACGGTCGCCGGCTCCGGAGGGTTCGTCGACGTGTCCACCCTCACCGCCATCGCCTCGATCGGTACCACCGGCACCGCGGCGCCGGTCTCGGCCGTCGCCGACGAGGGCGCCGACCTCATCGTGGGCAGCCTCAGCATCACCGCGACCGGCGAGAGCAACGCGCTGGCCACGATGGACTCCAGCGGCGGCGGCGCGATCACCGTGGCCACGGGCGAGTCGAACACCCTGGTCAACACCAGCGTCATCGCCCGCCTCGGCCCGGCCGGAGCGGCCACCCTGCCGCTCTCGGGACGCACCACCGTCAGCAGCACCGGCGACATCACCATCACCGCCACTGGCAGCCAGTACGCCAAGTCCACCTCCGACCGGGCCGGCGGCGGTGCCATCTCGGTGTCCGACCTCAACGCCAAGGCCAAGGTGCTGGGCAGCGTCGGCGCGTCGGTGGGAGCGGCCGTCAAGATCACCACCGCCCGGAACCTGTCGGTGACCGCTGAGATCGCCGGCTCCTCGGCGCTCACCTCCACCACGATCAGCACCGGCGGCGTGGTGAACGTCGGGACGCCGTACGCCGAGTCGACCAGCACGCCGTCGGTCAGCGCGGGCATCGGCGCCGGCGCCGACATCACGGTCGCCGCCGCGGGAGGGATCGGCGGAGACCTCACCGTCGAGGCGATCGGACGGGCCGAAGCCGACTCCACCGCCAAGGTCTACGGCGGCGGCGCCATCACCGCGGGTGCGTCCTCGGCGAAGTCCGTGGTCGACCCGAGCGTGGCGGTCACGGTCGGCACCGGCACGGTCGTCGCCGCCGACGGCGACGTGACCGTCCGGGCCAGGTTGACCCGCACCCCGCTGCAGACGCCGCCGAGCGACGTGATCGAGTCGGTCAACACCGGCAACACCACGGGCGACCCCGCCAGCAACACGGTGACCGTCGACTTCCCGCTGCAGACCGGCGACGTGGTCAGCTACACCACCTCCGGCGGCGAGATCGGCGGCCTGGACGCCTGCACGTCGCTGACCGACTGCCGTCCCTACAACGTCACCGTGGTCAGCCCCGGCAGGATCGCCTTCGAGAGCACCTTCTCGGTGGCCAGCGTCGACGCCAACTTCGACATCATCACGTTCAGCAGCCCGCACAACTTCCGGTCCGGCGACGCGGTGTACTACCTTCCTGGCGGCGGGCTGAGCATCGTGGAGCCGTGGCAGACGAGCCTGCCGACCAGCGACCCGCTGTATGTGAACCCCAATGCGGTGCTGTACGTGCGTGGCGTGCTGCTGTCCACCTCGATCAGCGGCGACGTCACCGACCCCACCGAGATCGATCCGCTGCGGATCCGGCTCGTCGACACCTATGCCGCGGCCACCGCGTCGGAGAGCTCTCTGCTGCGCGGCTTCAGCTCGATCGGCGGCGACTTCCACATCACCTTCGGCACCCCGTACTTCGCCGTCGGCCAGTCCGTCACCTACCGCGCCGGTGCCTCTGTGGAGTTCCTCACCGAAGGTGTTGACGTCACCGTCGTCAACGACGACAGCGACTGCGACCTGGTCTCGGGCAGTAACCCGCGGGTGGCCGACCGCAACTGCAGCACCGGGGACGTCGTCCACAACAACAGCGCCAACAACATCCTCGTCCCCAGCCACGGGTTCTCCACCGGTGACGCGGTCGTCTACCACGGCAGCGGCCTGGGCCTGAGCGACGGCGCCACCTACTACGTGATCCGCCTCGACGCCGACGTCATCAAGCTCGCCGACAGCTACTACCACGCGGTGGGCTACGCGGGGACGGACAACGGCACCCCGAGCGACACCACCGACGACATCGATCCGATCGCGCAGACCGCCCTCGGCCTCACCAGCTCCGGCAACCAGGGCAACTCCCACAGCCTGGCCCGCGTCCTGAGCGGACTTGAGGACGGACGCACCTACTACATCGTCGACTCCGACACCTCGACCCCCGCTTCGGTGGCCCTGTCGCTGACCCGCGGCGGCGCCCCGATCGCAATCAGCACCACGCAGACGGTCACGCTGTACCGCCACAACGGCAACGCGGTGAACTCCACGGTCACGACTCGGGGCGGCACCCACTACATCGGGACGCTCGGCATCGACCTGCGCACCGGCGCGGACGCGACCGAGGCGCTCCGGCTCGACCTGACCTCCGCCGGCTCCGGCACCCAGAAGCTCACCGGCGCCGGCGGCGTCACGCTCTCGGCGATCTACCCGCCGCCGGGCGACGGCCTGTCCGGCGCGACCGCCAAGGGCGCCTCCGGCGGCGTGGGCGACTTCGCCTTCCCGACCGCGCGCCTGGAGTCCTCGTCCTCGGTGACGGTGGCGGTGAACGCGACCTCGATCAGCGCCGGCGGCGACCTCACCGTCGAGGCCCTGTCTGAGTCCACCCAGACCACCTACGCCGACACCGCCGGCGGCGGCGCGCTGTCGATCGGAGAGGCGCACGCCGACACCCTGACCGGGCAGGGCGCCGGGAACGCCGTGGTCACCTCGGTCACGATCGGCACCGGCACCGTGCTCACCGCGTCCGACGACCTCACAGTCACCGCCGACTCCGACCACGTGGTCTCGGCCACCGCCAAGTCCCGCGGCGGCGGCGCGATCAGCGGCAAGATCGCCGAAACCACCGCCAAGCTCACCTTCACCACCACGGTCACCGTCAACGGCACTGCCAAGCTCACCGCCGGGGACGCGCTGCAGGTGCAGGCACTGTCCACCTCCGACGTCCAGACCAGCACCGACACCTACTCGGTCGGCGTCGGCGCCGGCGCGGACTCCGACTACACCAACAGCGACCACGGCGCCTACATCAACGCCACCACCACGGTGACGGTCAACAACGGCGCGATCATCACCGGACGTTCGGTGGCGCTCAACGCGATCGTGGTGAAGATGGTCGGCAAGGCCAGCGCCTCCGCGGTGGCCTACAGCCCGATCCTGTTGGGAGTCGCGACCGCGTTCGCCAACGCCAAGGTGCAGATCGACTCACAAGCCACGGTGGACATCAACGGCGCCGCCACCCGCATCAAGGGCCTCAGCGGCGTCGACATTCGGGCCGTGCACACCGGCATCACCGTCGTCCGCGACGCCTACTCCCTGGCGGTCGCGCTCATCCCGCCGCAGGACAGCTACGAGGAGGGCTCCACCAACCTCAACAACGACGTCACCTCCGACGCCGGTGGCCTTGTCACCGCGGGGGTCCGGGACAACGGCCGCACCGCCGAGACCGGGCTGGTCAACGGCACCACCCAGGGGATCTCGCAGGCGTCGCCGGCGCTGGCGCTCTACGTCGACGCCCACAACCAGACGACGACCTCCCTGTCGGGCAGCTCCGACGGTGTCATCACCTGGGGCGCCGACGTCACGATCCTCGGCGGGCGCGGCGGTGCGCCGGAGCTCGTCATCGACTCCTCGGGCCAGATCAAGGTGCTCCGCAACGTCACCGTCCGTGATGACGCCGCCTCGAGCGAGCTGGCGGTCGGCGCCACGATCTCCGACGGCGACTACTACGTCTCGGTGGCCAACGACGGCTTCGGTGACGTGGCCTTCGTCTCCGACACCAACCAGAACCCGGTCGGCGCGATGCCGCTGTTCACCTTCCGCGACAACCTCGAGAGCGTGCTGATCCTCGACCATTCGAGCCAGGAGATGCACATCACCGGCATCGACGTGATCTACCGCGGCACCGACATCCCGCTGGTCCAGTTCATCCGGCGCAGCTTGTCCTCCACGGTGGTCGCCGAGGGCACCACGACGATGCAGTTCGACCTGTGGCGCAACCTCACCCCCGAGGGCGGCAGCGTGGACGTGCAGAAGATCCAGCGCGACGGCGACGTCGCTCGCAGTGACGCCGACATCGTGGTGGACGGCTCCATCGTCAACCCGATCGGGTGGACCCGGATCCTCAACACCGACGGCGACATCCGCTCCGGCAGCAACAGCGCCTGGATCGAGACCAACGTGGCCGACCTCGAAGCCACCCGAGGCAGCGTGGGCAACGCCGCCTCGGCCCGCCTCCACGTCCGGCTCGTGCAGTCCATCAACCGCGGCGACCTGCCGGCCACCAGCGACGACACCCTTCGGACGCTGCGCCTGTTCGTGACCGCCGGCGTGGACACCTACCTGCACCTGCAGGCCGCAGACCGGGTGAACCCCACTTCGTCCCCGCTGCCGACCACCGCCCTGGACGTGGACATCGACGCCGTGATCGCCGGACGGCATGCCGACCTGGTCCTGGACGATTCCGTGCGCCAGGAGGGCACCAGCCTGGTGGCCGAGACCCGGGTCGTCGTGGACAAGGAACCGCACGACCAGAACTACTCCAGCCACTTCCGTCCCGACGGCGCGGACAGCTACCGCGACCCCGCCGCCTATCTCGGCACCGACAGTGTGCTGATCGACTCGACCTGGACGTTCGAGCGCACCGCGTCCCTGGCCGCCCGCGTCCTGGGTACCCATCCGTTGACCGGTCTCGCGGCGTTCGGGCTGAACCGCACCCTGACCCCCTTCGCGACCGCGGGCACCCCGGGCATCACTGCCGGCACCCCGGGCGCGGACGGCAACATCATCGTCGCCGACGTCCAAGGCGACGCGAACTGGACGACCAGCGGCAGCGCCGGCCTGGCCGCCCCGGTGACCACCCTGGTCGGCTTCACCGACGTCACCGGCCTGGGTCACATCGACACCAGCGTGGACGGCGACGTCACGCTGACCGAGGTGGCCGGCGACCTGCGCGCCGGGATGATCCGCTCCCGCGGCGGCGACGTGCTGCTCACCTCGCAGCTGGGCGGCATCGTGGACGCCCCCACCGGCGCCGACGCCGCCGCCAGCACCGGGGACTTCGGCGCGGACGTCGTCGGCGTCAACGTGACCCTGCTGTCCCCGCTGGGCGGCGTCGGCGGCACCACGAACTTCCTCGAGATCGACTCCTCCAACGCCGACGGCACCCTGTCGAACGGCCTCGTCAACATCGACGCGCTGCTGAGCATCTATCTCACCGAGATCGACGGTCTCGCCGCCTCCGTCGACGACCTGCGCCTGGACACCGTGATCTCCCGGACGGGCGACGTCACCCTCACCACCCGGGCTGGCTCGATCATCGACGCCCGCAACGGTGGCGCCGGCGACGACGCCTGGAACATCCAGGGTCGCTCGATCGACCTGGACGCCAACGGCGGCAGCATCGGCGATCCGCTGGGTCTCAACGACCTGGAGATCGACTCCTCCGTTTCCGGCCCGTTCGCCTCCAACGATGTCGGCCTGGAGGCGTCCGGCTCGATCTTCGTCACCGAGACCGACTCCTACCTGCGCCTTGTGCTGGCTCACGCCGAGGACGGGAACATCCGGATCACCGTGCGGGAGACCGCGTCCGCCGCCGACGAGGACCTGTACCTGGTCGAGGCCGGCAGCGTGCTGTTCAGCGAATCCGGGCCCGATTCGCCGCGGAACGTCCCCAACGGGATGATCTTCGCCAACGGCGTCGCGCCGGCGTCCGGGAACGTGCGGCTGCGCGTCGGTGACGACATCGACACCCACGCCAACAGCGTCATCTGGGCGACGGCGAACATCGACATCTTCGGCGACTGGACGAACCTGGATGCGAACTACGGCTCGACCATGGTCTTCCGCGGCGACATCACCGCCGGCTACCTGGTCGTCGGCTCGAACAGCCCGCCGTATCTGACCAACATCTGGGGCGACACCGACGTCGACACCATCTGGTTCGGCGACCCCACCGGCATCGGTATGGGCAACGTCCTGGGCGACCCTGGCTACCTCCACCTCGGCTCACAGACCCGGGTGTACGGCAGTGACAACCTCTCCGCCCTCGACGAGGCGGACGGCGAGGACCGGATCTCCGTCTTCTTCCTGCAGACCATGAACGTCGCAGCCGGCCACACCCTGACCCTCGACGGCCAGGCAGGTTCGGACTCCTACACGATCTACACCACCGGCAGCCGGGCCGTCGCCAGCGGCGTCCGTGACTACGTGATCAACATCCTCGACACCGGCGCCCCCGCTGACGGCGTCGACGAAGCCGCCATCTACGGCATCGACAACACCGACCCGGCGTTCAACGGCTACCTGCCGGGCACCGCCACCACCGCCCCCAACGACGACGTGTTCCTGCTGCGCGCCTCGACCTGCATCCCGGCCGCGGGCGGCTACGACTGCACCGGCGCCACCGAGAGCGCGAACCGGCCGGCGTTCGTCGCCGTGCTGCACGGCTCGGTGGGCACCTACGCCGACCTGATCCAGGGCAACGAACCGACCACCGCCGTCCAGCGGATCAACTACGACCGCGCGCTCAACGGACGGCTGTCGGTCTACGGCCTGGGCGGCAACGACCACTTCTACGTCGACGACACCACCGCGACGATCACCCTGGACGGCGGCGCCGGCTTCGACACCTTCCAGATCGGCCAGATCTTCGGCACCAAGCGCGACGAGGCCTCCGGCGGGGTCCGTCCGCAGGACCTGTTCCCCGACCTGATCGCCACCACGCGCGGCTGGCTGAGCCCCGGCACCCACGCCCCGCTGCTGGCCACCGGCGGAACTGGCAACGACTCGTTCACCGTCTACGCCAACCAGGCCGAGCTGCGCCTCGAGGGAGACGACGACTCCGACCTGTTCGTGGTCCGCGCCTTCGCCCTGGCGCAGACCTGCGACGACGTCGACGGCGGCGGGGTGTGCGACGTTCCCGGCACGCCGCGGACGGCGACCTGGACCGACGACCTGCTCCTGCTCGACGCCAACGGCCGTCCGATGCCGATCATCGGCAGCCAGGCGCTGACCACCGACCGTCCGCTCGACATCCGCACCGGCGGCGGCGACGACGAGGTGCAGTACAACCTCAACGCCCCGGTCTCGGTGGACGGCGGAACCGGCATCGACAAGGTGGTCGTCCTCGGCACGGAGTTCCCCGACGACATCGTGATCACCGACACCGGCGTCAGCGGCGGCGGCGTCAACGTCCGCTACGCGCACGTCGAGATCGTCGAGGTCGACGGCCTGGAGGGCGACGACGAGTTCTTCGTCCTGTCGACGGCTTTCGGCGTGGCCTACCGGGTGATCGGCGGCCTGGGCAGCGACACGATCAACGTCGCTGGCGACGTGACCGAGGACATCGTCGTGCGCCAGATCGAGGGGCTGCCCGGGACGGTCAACCACCTCGTCCAGTCCGGCACCGACGTCGGCTACGACGGCCTCAACGCCGGCGGCATCGAGACCAGCACCGTGCGCGACGACGGCCTTGTCGTGATCGAGGAGACCGGCGGGTTCACCGCGGTCCGCGAAGGCGGTCCGGTGCAGATCGACGCCTACTCGATCCGGCTGGCCAAGATCCCGACCGCCAACGTCTACGTGACCATCTCCGCGGCCGGCTCGCCGCAGGAGGAGGCCGACAACGCCGCCAGCGTCAACGCCGCCAATCTCGCCCAGAGCCTGGCCATCGGACGCGGCGACACCGTCTGGCTATGCACGGGTGCGACGTCGGCCGCCTGCGACGACCCGACCGAGTTCCGCCGTTACGTCTACGTCAACGGCGTGCTGACCGCGGTCGACAACCGCGCCCTGGTCCTCACCTTCACCCCGGGCGACTACGACGCGCCGCAGTGGGTCTACGTCTACGCCGTCGACGCGTTCGCCGACACCGTCCTGGGCACCCCCGCCAGCGAAGTCGACCCGCGCGCCGAGGGCGATCGCGTCCACGTGCTGCAGCACAGCGTGCTGTCGGCCGACGCCCGCTACGACGGACTGATCGTGCGCAACGTCGAGGTGACCATCCGCGACAACGACACCCCGGGCCTCCTCCTCACCGAGGTCACCCCCGGCACCTCCACCGAGGACGGCACCAGCCTGGTCATCGAGGGCAGGAACGACCCGGCCGCCGGCGGCGCCTACACCGGCCGTGACGACGAGATCCTCGTCCAGCTGGCGACCGATCCGGGCGCCGGCGTGACCGTGGTGGTCGGCCTCAACCTGGACGCCGCGAGCGCGCAGGCCGTCATCGTGTCCTCGGCCGACCCGCGCTGGAACGCCGCCGACCTGACCCTCACCTTCACCGGCGGGCCGGGCGGCACCTGGGACGACGCCATTCGCCTCCTCCTTCGCGCCTCCGACGACAACCGCTCCGAAGACCCGCAGACCGCCGTCCTCGGGTTCGCGTGCGCTTCCCCGGCCACGTGCGGTGCCGGCACCGGCTTCGCCCTGGCCAACCTGCGCTCCAGCGTCGCGCGGGTGGACGTCACGGTCATCGACAACGAGACGCCCGGCGTGGTCCTGACCCAGACCGGCGGCAGCACCATCGTCATCGGCGACGACCCGAACACCGCGGCCGACGAGACCCTCCTGGCCACCAGCCAGGACTCCTACACGATCCGGCTGACCAAGCGCCCGGACGGGACCGTCACCATCGCGGTGCTCACCGACGGTCTGACCGACGTCGTCTCCATCGGCGGCGCCCCAGTGGTCATCGCCGAGATCGGCCAGCCGGACGCCGGCCAGTGGTCCGGCGAGGCCACCGCTGCCGCCGACCCCGAACCGTCCGACCCCTCCGGCCTGGGCGGACGCCGGATCACCCGCGACGACTCCTCCTCGTGGCTGGCCGACGGGTTCAGCGAGGGCCAGCGCGTCCGGGTGTACAACGCCGACAACCTCGCGGAGTTCGTCGACCTGAAGATCGCGATCATCCGCGGCCTCAACGCCACCTTCGACGAGACCCTGCAGTTCACCGCCGAGGGCGCCACCCCCGCCTGGTGGACCACGGCCACCGCGTTCGACGTGGTCCGGCTGGCTGCGGTGGCCACCTTCGATCCGACCAACTGGTACGCCGAGCAGAGTGTGGTGCTCAAGGCCGACCCGCTGTACTCCCAGCCGCTCGTCCGCCAGGGCTCCAAGGTTTACCCGGCCACCACCCACCTGCTGTCCCGGATTCAGGGCCCGCTCTCGGTCGAGGGTGGCGTCACCGGCGCTGACCGCTCCCTGCGCGTCGCGGTGAAGCTCCCCGGCGAAAAGGACGGCCCCAGCTACTCGATCGCGGCCCAGGCTCCCGAGTCCCGCCAGATCGACGTCCTCAACATCTTCAACGACTCCAGCCAGCAGAACACCTCAGGCGTGCTGACCTCGACGAACCTGTCCGGGTTCGGCATGGCCGGCGACCTGACCCTCGAAGGCAGCAACCCCTTCGGCGAGCCGACCACCTTCCCCGGCGGCATCAGTTTCGGCTCCCTGGCCTGGAACGGCACCCAGTTCGTCACCGACGGCGCGACCTCCACCATCGAGGTGCTCAACATCCTCCTCGGCCAGGGCAACGACCACCTCGACGTGCAGGGCACCCTCAACCCGGCGTGGGGCGCTCCCGGCGGCGACGCCCTCACCACCGGCGACCCGGTCATCGCGGGCAGCGGCGTGGCCGCCGGCACCGCCACTGGGGGGACTCTCACCCGGGCCGGCGGCAGCTGGATCACCGACGGGTTCGTCGCCGGGCAACAGGTGATGCTCTCCGGTCTGACCGGCACCTGGCGGGTCGTTGCGGTCAGCGCCCTCGTGCTCACCCTCGAAGGGGCCACGCTCGCGGCCGGGACCCGCACCGCGACGGTCCCCGGGTCGCACGGCGGCATCACGGTCATCCACGGTGGCGGCAACGCGCTGCTCACCCTGACCGGGAGCATGGTCGGCGGGGCCGGCTCCCTGACCCGGTCGGACGGCCTGGCCTGGTCGGCCGACGGCTTCGCCGTGGGGCAGCACGTCCAGCTCGACGGTGAGGCCACGACCCGCGTCATCCTCGGCTTCGCCGACGCCACCTGCCCGGCGCCGGCGCCAGGGGAGACCGGCTTCCCCGGGTGCGGCATCGGTGCCGTGATGCTGCTCTCCGGTGGCGCCGTGGCCGGCGGCGAGCGCACCGTCCATGTCGCCAAGCCGTTGAAGGTGCAGGCCGACGCTCCGATGACCCTGACCGAGGATCCGCTCGGCCCGAGCTTCGGCGACGTGCCCACCGTCACCGTGCTCACCCGCCACGACGGCGGCTCCTTCGTGGCCGACGGCTTCCTGGTCGGCATGCAGGTCTGGATCACCGCTGTGGCCGGTCCGCGCACGATCACCGCCCTCGACGCCGCCACCCTGACGCTGGCCGGCACTGAGCTGACCGGCCTGTACGCCTCCACCCCGACGCCGATCACCGTCTTCGGCTACGACCCCGCCCTCGACGGTGGCGTGCTGGTGGGCGGCGACACGTTCATCGTGTGCAACCCCGACGCGGCGGACGCCCAGGGCGACCCGGTGCCGTGCGGCGACGTCGTCGGCGGCCCGAACTCGCCGCTGGTCATCTACGGCGACACCTCCCAGGACGGGGTCTGGTACTCCGGCGACCCGGCGACCGTGGACGGCCGCGACTTCGGACTCAAGCCGTTCGACCCGTTCTACTCCGTGCCTGACGAGGACGAGACCTGGGTGTTCCCGGTCGCCGACCCGTTCGACTACGCCGGCAACGACGTGATCGACGCCTCGCACCTGTTCGCCGGCGTGCCCGTGGCGGACCTCCCGACCGTCGGCCTGACCGTCTACGGCGGTGCCGGGAACGACACGATCATCGGCAGCCAGGCCGGGGATCACCTGGCCGGCGGTTCCGGTGACGACACGATCCTCGGCCAGGGCGGCCTGGACCACATCTTCGGCGACAACGGCGTGAACGTGGACGTGCTGACCCGGGCGCTGAGCGTCCCGTCGTGGAACACCTCCACCTTCCCGGTCGCCGACAACCTCGACACCGGGCGGGACACCCTCTACGGGGACGGACGTCCGGGCACCGAGTTCCTGCCGGGTACGGACCTCATCTTCGGCGATTACGGCCGTGTGGTGCAGGACGTGGTCGACCCGCACCTGCCCGACCCGCGCCTGCAGCGGATCCAGACCACGGCCGGGATCCAGATCGCCGCCACCGATCGGACCGACGGCGAGGACGACACCATCTTCGGTAGCGGCGCCGACGACTACATCTTTGGCGGCACCGGTGACGACGTCATCGACGCCGGCCATGGCCGCAACCTCATCGTGGGCGACAACGGCATGCTCACCCTGGCCCCGGGCATGATCAAGCTCGAATCGACCGACCCGCTGTTCTTCGGCAACGACCGCATCACCGCCGGCGACGGGGGCGACGTGATCATCGCCGGGACCGGGGACGACGTGGTCTTCGCGGGCAACGGTGACAACTTCGTTGCGGGCGACAACGGCCGCTTCGTCGAGTTCATCGGGCTCGCTCCCGACTGGAGCATCCTGCCGGTCTCGATCACCCGGCTGGAGACCACCGACCCGGCGATCGGCGGCGTGGACGCCATCACGACCGGTACCGGGATCGACGTGATCATCGCGGGCACCGCGGGCGACCTGGTGCGCTCCGGGGCGGGCGACGACGTGGTGCTCGGCGACAACGGCGGCTTCGACCTCATCGTCATCGACGGCGTGCTGCGCGGCTACCGCGCGACCGTGACCGACAACACCATCGGCGGGAACGACCTGATCTACGGCCAGGCCGACGACGACCTGCTGATCGGCGGCACCGGCGGGGACGACATCGACGGCGGCTCCGGCATCGACCTGATCTTCGGCGACAACGCCGCGGTGGAGCGCGTCCGGGCGTCCGGCTACGTCCCGCCCGCTGTTCCCCAGGCCGGGCCGGCGCTGAACAGCGTTCAGCAGGTGGCGGCTGACGGCGGAGCGTCCCTCCTGGCCGCTGCCGGGACGCCGGTGGCCGGGGTGCTGAACTACCTGCGGATCGCGCTGATGGATCACGATCTGGCCAGCCAGGCGGCCGGTCCGCTGGCCTGGGGAGACGACTACCTCGCCGGCGGTCCCGACGACGACCTGATCTGGGCGCAGCTCGGTGACGACGTGGTCCAGGGCGACGGTGACGTCGACTACCGGGTGAACGGCGCGAAGGTGGGCGCCTGGCGCGACGCGTCCGGCTACCTGCATGTGCTGCCGACCTACGAGGCACCCACCGACGGCGACGACTACATCGAGGGCGGCGGCGGCCACGACGTCGTGTTCGGCGGCTTCGGCGCCGACGACATCATCGGCGGAAGCTCGTCGATGTTCTCCCTGACCACCGTGGGCCGGCGGCCCGACGTCGGCGACCTGCTGTTCGGTGGCGCGGGCACCGACATCGCGCGCAACGACGACACCCGCGGGCACCTGGGCGATTCCGACGTCATCGTGGGCGACAACGGCAACATCCTGCGCGTGGTGGTCGCCGACAGCACGGTCCTCACCCGCGCCCCCTGGGATCAGCGGTCGCAGCGCCAGGCCCTCGACCTCGGTCTGCTGGTGCGCGTCGTCGTCCTGCTGGACTACACCGAGGGCGGCCCGGACGCGAGGCCGGAGCTCTTCCCCGGCATCACCCAGGAGGCGGCGGCCGGCGCCGGCACCGGCGTGGTCGACGTCTGGGGTTCGGACGAGATCCACGGCGAGTCCGGCGACGACGCGATCTTCGCCGGTGGCGGCAACGACGTGGTGTTCGCCGACGCCGGAGACGACAACGTCGTCGGCGGCTGGGGCCATGACTGGATCTCCGGCGGCACCGGCATCGACGTGCTCCACGGCGACGAGGCCTGGTCCCTCCTCACCACCGTCGGCGCCCCCGCCACCGCAGCCTTCACCGCCGCCACCAGCGCGCGGTGCGTCGAGCCAGCCCGTCCGGCGTTCTCCAACGACGTGATCTTCGGCGGGTGGGACGCCGACCTTCTCGACGGCGGCTGGGGCGACGACGCGCTGTCGGGCGCCGAGGCGCTGGAGGTGTCCTGGGCTCCGGACTACGCCGGCGGCGTGCTGGAGACCGGCTGGAACCGTCCGTTCAACGACGGACGGCTGCTGGGGATCGACCCGGTCACCGGGAAGTTCCTCCTGCTCAACGAGAAGCACCCCGAATACGTCATCACGCTCAACCCGGACGGGACCCAGGTCCAGATCGGCTGGAGCAAGGTGAAGGTGCCGGTCCCGGCGGTTGCCGGCGCCGAGGGCCGTCACTGCAAGCCGCGCTTCATCTGGGTGAAGGTGTGGACGCCCCCGTCCGACCTGGTCTGGTTCCTGACCAACGACCCCGGCGACGGCCGTCCGGTCCCCGGCAAACACCGCAGCTGCGCACCGCTTCTCTTCACCGACGGTGACGACGCCCTGTTCGGACAGGACGGTCGGGACTGGCTGGTCGGCGGGACCGGCGAGGACGCGATGTGGGGCGGCGCGGACTCCGACCTGCTCAACGGCGACGACGACCCCTGGACCGACCTCGGCCTGAACAAGCACCGCGACAAGTACGCCTCCTACGCCGACGAGCTCATCGGCGGACGCGGCGACGACGACTACATCACCAACAACTCCCACGACCACATCACCCACGGTGACGGGGACCTCGACCCCACCGCACTGCCGTCGGGGTCGTTCGCCCGGTGGCCGGTGCTGCGTCAGGTGCCGGAGGAGATGGAGGACACTCTCGACGCGATGACCAGGGCGCTCGGTCCGCAGGTGGTGGCCGTTCCGTTCACCGACCCGATCCCCGAGCAGCTCACCGACCCGGTGTCGGAGCAGCTCGCCGAGCCGGCCAACGGCGAAGTGCCGCTGACCTGGTCGCCCACCTTCCTCGAGGTGCCGGAACTGGCCGATCTGGGGACTCCGGATCGCGGCAAGCCTGGCCTGGGTTGGGGCGCCGAACACGCTGACGAGGAGCTCGACTGCGAGGCCGGCCAGCGCGGGCCCGTGTGCCTGCTGCGAGTCACCACGCTGCTGGTCACGGTCGGCACGACCGTGGCGATCCCGGTCAGCCTCCAGGTCGTGGACGTGGTGGAGAACCTGGCCGGACGCCCCGATTCCCGCCACGACAAGGGCGGACATCGCTGCAGTGGTCATGGTTGCGACGATGGCCGCGGCGACGCCCGGCGCGGTGACGAGCGCTTCGGCGGGCACGGTCAGGGCCGTGTTGTGGAACAGCCGTTCTCCCGGGAGAACCTGGCGATCGTCGCCGTGATGGCGGCCGGACTCTCGGTGCTCCCGGCCCTGGAATCGGTGGCCCCGCCGACTGCCGATCCGGTCCCGACCGCCGCTGACACGACGCCGCAGGCGGAACCGCTGGCCGAACCGCTGGTCCAGGCAGCGGCCTGGAAGCCCGGCCCGGGGGAGGTGGACGGCTGGCTCGACCAGGGTGAGCCGTGGGCCGGCAGCCGCGCCCCCGCCTTCGTCGACCTGGCTCTGCTGCCGTGGGTCACGCCGGTCGAGATCGCGGTGCTGGTGGACGTGCCGCCGCTCGGCGACGGCCGCGACGGCGACCGGTGCGACGACGACAAGCACGCTCGTGAGAGTGGTCGTGGCTACGAGCTGGAGAAGTCGCTGTGGCTGGGCTCGGTGCCCGGCCCGGCGGTGGTGGGGCTGGCGCTGAACTGGCCCGTCCCGTGGCCGCCGGCCGACCAGCCCGAGGTGGCACAGCCTTCCGGCCTGGGCACCGCTTCGTTCGCCGAGTTCGCGTCACTGCCCTGGTGGCTGGTGCCGGTCGTCACCACCCTGGCCGTCCACGCCACGACCGGTGCGAACCAGCACGACAGTCGGAGCCACAAGGGCCGACACGGCCGGGGCGAGGATCGTCACGGCTTCTCCGGCGACCGTCGCGATCATCCTCAGTTCGGTGGGGTGCTGGGGTTGGCGCCGCTGCTCACCGACCTCAACGCGGCGGCCCAGTTCGCGGTCGAGTGGTCGACGGTGGCACTGCTGGTCGACGTTGACGAGCGCCGGAACGGCCGCGACACGTGCCGCACCGAGACTCGTCGCGGTGGCCACGGCGGGCCCGCCCTGACCTCGCCGCTCGGCGGCGGCGTCGGGCAACCCGGCGACGGCACCGCAACGCTGCTGCCCGGCGGTTCCTCACCGGTCTTCCTGATCTTCGCCGACACCCGCCACGGCGCCAGCTGGGACTTCGCCCTCACCAACGGACCCGACCCGTCGTCCGGGCGTCGCGGGTTCCACGGACCGGTGCCGCCGCAGCCGGTCAGCCCTCCCGGCCTCAGCCTGGGGTCCCCGTGGGTGCAGGTCGGCCCGTGGGCGTACGTGCCGTGGAAGCGTGTGTACGCGACCGCCGCGGTGACCCTGGTCCCGGTCGTGGTGACGGACGGGGTCGCTCCGACCGGCGTGCCCGGCCAGGACGCGGGCCTGATCCCTGCGGGGATCGCCCCCCAGTCGTGGATGCTGCCCTGGTTGGTCCCGGCGATCCTGGACGCCGTGTTCGGCGTCCCCCAGCACACCATCGGGGGCGATCACCGGCCCTGCTCGCGCTGCGACCACGGGCGCAAGGATCACCATGACGGCTCGCCGACCGGGCCGCAGCCGACGCCGGACGCCCTGCCCGAGCTGACCCTGCCGCCACTGCTGATCCCCGTCATCACCGTGGTGCTTCTGGACCCGGCCGCCTCCCGGTTCTGCACCAAGCGGGATCGCTGCGATGGTGACCACCACGGCAAGCGCGGACGCCACCAGGGTGCGGGCGGCCACCACGGCCTCGACGGCCACCAGGGTCCCGGCGGCGACCAGGGCCCCGACAGCACCGGCGGTGGGCTGGCGCTGCGCGACCTGCGTCTGATCCGGCTGCCCGGTAACGGTCTTGCGATGCCGGCCCTGTTCCCGACCAGCGCCTCCGAGGGCCTGCCGTGGCCGCAACCCGGTGTGAGCGCCTGGGTGCTTCCCGTCGCGGTCTCCGCGGTCTTCGTCCGCGACGGCGCGCCCGGCACCCAGGACCGTAAGGGCCGGGGCAAGCACCGGCATCACGAGGGCCATCGGGACGGTGTGCGTCCGTCTCCCGATCCGGTGGTTCTGCCCGGGCCGTCCCTGCTGCCGTTGGTCACCCTGCAGGTCCTCGATCGGGCTTCCGTCGGCTGCCGGACTGACCGTGAACGCGGCCGCCACGGGCATCACGACAAGCGCGGACACCTCGGGATCCACTCCGGCGGCCCGGTTCAGCCCGATCTGGGACTGCTCCGCGTCCAGGGTTCCCGCGACCGGATTCTGTTCCCGCTGACCGCACCCGCGACCGACTGGCTCTCGCTGTTCGACCCGTCCGCGTGGCCGTGGCGGGGACTGGCGCCGTCCTACCGCTGAAACACCTTGCAGGTCGGGCTGTCCACCAGCCGTACGGTGGCTGTATCGGTGAACACCACGGCCGCGCCCTCGTCCTTGCCGCAGATGAGCCGGGTCACGGTGCCGGAGGCCTTCCCGCTGGCCAGCAACGCGGCCGCCTTCGCGCCGTCGGCGACCACGCCGGTGAGGTCGACCTTCACCGACGCCGCCAGTTGCACCCCCAGTTGCGGCCCCCGGATCACGACGTCCGCGACGGTACCGGTGGCCTGGTCACCCCAGATCAGTCCGACATCGCCGGTCGAGGTGACCTGCCCGCCGGTGATCGTCGAGGCGGCCGAGGCGAGCGTGGCGATCCCGACCTTGGTCGCCCCGGAGACTGAGTTCCGCTCCAAGGCCGTGCGGGTCGTCCCGGACAAGCGGATCCCGATCTCCTTCGCCTTCAGCACCTGGTTCCCGACCAGCGTCGCCGTGCCCGATCCGGTGGCTTGGAGGCCGATCGCGCCTCCGGTCAGCACCGCGTCCTCGACGCGCGGCGACCCCGACCCGGTCAGCGCCACCCCGACGTCGGCGTCCTTCACCTGCGCGCGCGTCACGACAGGCGAGGCCTCGTTGTCGATCCGCAGACCGATCTTCGCGCCCACCAACGAGAGGTCGGACGCCGTCCCGGCCGCCTGCTCGACCCAGCACAGCCCACAGCCGTCAGATCCGGTCACTCGCACACCGCTGATCGTCGGCTGCTCCGAGCCCGCGATCACCACTCCGCCGCCGTCGTTGCCGACCAGGGTCACCCCCGACAGCACGCGGCGGTCCCCCGTGGGGGTGAGCGGGCCGGACGAGGGCCGCAGCACGATCCCGTAGCCGCCCGCGCCCTTCTCGGCCACCCCGCCGGTGATCCGGACGCGCTGGAAGTCGTAGCCGCCCCCGGCCACGACCACGACCGAGGCGGCCCGCTCACCTTTGTGGGTGATGGCGAGGTCGGTCAGCGCGAGGTTCCCGCTGGTGGCGGCGATCAGGGCCGCCCCGGCCGCCAGGGACGTGATGGTGCTTGTCCGCTCGGGATCGGAGCCATCCCCGGCGCCGACCAGGGTGATCGGACGCAGCGTCACCAGCGGCGCGGCGAGTGCGTAGGTGCCCGGCGCCAGACGGATCGTCGACCCGCTGCCGGCCCGAGTGACCGCGGTGACCAGCTGTAGGGCCGTGGCCACTGGGATCTCCGCCGGCCCGAGATCGGACGGGTCCACGGTGCCCAGCGGGTCGGCGCGGAAGGTGTCGGCCACCGCGTCCTGGACGGGGGTGCCGCCGGTCAGGCGTCCCAGCTCGCCGCGGATCAGGTCGGCCAGTTCGGTCGGGTTGCAGCCCAGCGACTCACCGCGCTCGCGCAGGGTCTTGGTGGCCGCGGCGAAGTCGGCCTGCCGTGCCGACACGGCGTCGCTCACCTGGCCGGCAGACACGTGGGCGAAACTGTCGACGTAGTCCTGGACGGCGTCCACGATCCGGGCGGCCAGTTCAGCGCACGTCGCGGCGGTGGTCGGCCGGGCACTTGCGGACGGGGACGGCGCAGCCTGGCAGCCGCCCATCACCAGCGCCACGGCCACCGCGAGAGGTGCCGCCCACCGGGCTCTCCGGGGTGTCATGGCCGCAGCTTACGACCCAGTCGGCACCGCCTTCGTCGGCAGGCCTCCTGATCACGGCCCAATCCCCGAATTGGTCGCTCTCTCCGCAGAGCCCTCGTTCGGGAAGTCGGACGGCGTGGGCTCGATCTTCAGTGGATGAGCCCGACCGGGCAGTGTGCGTGCGCCAACACCCCTCGGACCGACCCTCCCATCACCTCACGGCCGGGGTGCATCCCGAGAATCAGGAGGTCCACCTGTCTGCTGACCGCGACCAGATCGTCGATCGGGGTGCCCAAGAGCACCTCCACCTCAATCGTGGCCTCCGGGTGTTCCCGCCTCAGGGAGGCAAGGTGGTGTTCCAGCTCCGCGCTCGCGGCGGCCACGAACCCGGCTCCCTCCACTCCCAGGCTGTGCGGAACGATGTGGATGACGCGCAGACGAGCCTTGCGGAGCCCGGCTTCGCGAACCCCCCACTCCAGCGCCGACCGGTGAGCCGGCCAACTGCTGACCGCCACCGCCACCACACGCAGCCCTCCGGTTTCATGAGGGGTGGCAGCAGCCGAGATCACGATCACGGGGCACCGAGCCCGTGCGGCCACCGACACGCTGGTCGAGCCCACGAACATGCGCTCCAAGCCGCCGATCGAGCGGCGCCCCACCACCATCAGCCGGGCTTTGGCGCTCAGTTCGGCCAGCACGTCGGCTGAGCGTCCCACCAACACCTCAGCCACGACACGTTCGGTTGGGAACCCCTCCGCCGCCAGCACGTCCAAAGCCTCCTGGACGATGGCCTGACCGGCCTTGTTCAGGCTTTCGGAGGTGGACACCAGATCCCACAGACCGCTCACCATGGCGTGGACGTCGACGACGTGCACGATCCACACGTCGGCGTCGCTGTGCCGCGCCTCCCGCATCGCGTAGATCGCGGCGCGAATTCCATCTCGTGAACCGTCCACCCCGACCAGAACCCGGGGACGTGTCCCTTCGGGCGACCCGCTGCTGCTCATGACTCGACCCTTCTCCTTTCCGTCCGCACCGTCAACACCCACATCCGCGAACCCGGCCGAGACCGGTCTGAGGGTGAAGGAATCGGCGCGCGGTTCGGCAGGCTCCCGGCGCAAACGACTCCGACCCGAGCTCTCCCGGCCGGCGGGCCTGTCCTGGGTCACAGGGGGCGCTACAGCCCCGCGTCGAGAAACAGTGGCTGCGCTGACGCGTCGGTCCCGGTCGCCTGCTCAAGGATCCGAACGTAGGCGCGCAACTGCGGTGCGTAGAACTCGGTGCGTGCGGCCAGGTCCGCGGCCGAGCCGAGAACGTCGGTCTTGTAGTCGACCACGACCAGGTGGCCGTCGGCGTCGCGGTAGATGAGGTCGGCGTACCCCTCGACGATCTCGCCCTCCTCGGTGGTCATGGCGAGGAGGGATTCGCGCCAGTGCGGGTGTCGCGCCGCGGTCCTGACGACCTCGGAGTCCAGCGCCCGCCGGACGAGAGCCTTCACGTGGTCGAGGTGGTGGGGGATGCCCCCGGCGAGGCACTGCATCTCGGCCAGGGCGTCGAGGCCGGCGCCGGTGGCGAGCTCGATCGTCTGGAGGACGGCGTGCACGGCGGTCCCGATGGACGTCGCGTCGCGCCCCTTGTGGTAAGAGGGCGTGTCCAGGTCCCGTTGGTCCTTGGCGATGATCGGCCCGACGGTCGTGCCCGGATCGTCCTCCACGCCGGCCACGGCGAGGACCACCTCGGGGTCACTTCCCTCCAGGCCGGAAGCGGACTGCGAAGGCGGTCTGGCGCTCAGCGTCCGCGCCGCTGCGAGCCGGACGCGCAGCGCGTCCCGGCTTTCGGGGGACGGTGTCGCCCGGCGGCCGGACGCCATGGGCGAGCTGGTCTCAGCGGGTTCGAACCGGGAGGCGAGGCTGCCGTCGGTGGGCACGACCGAGTGCAGCAGCTCGGCGGCGGTGCGGGCGCCGCTGGTCTGGGCCCGGTGGAGCGAGACGACGAGGTGGTCGCGGGCTCGGGTGGCCGCGACGTAGAGCAGTCGCCTCCGCTCGGCATCGTCCATCTGCTCGTCCAGTGGTTGCGCTTGGGTGAAGTTGGTGGTCTGGAACTCGGAGGTCACGCTGATGGCGCAGCCGTCCGCGGTCCACAGCAGTCGGACGCCCGGCCGCTTCTGGGGCAGGGCGGTGAGCCCGGACAGGATCACCATCGGGTACTCCAGTCCTTTCGCCGCGTGGACGGTCAGCACCCGAACGGCGTCGAGGTCGGTCTCGGGCAGGATCGACTCGTAGACCCGGGCGGTCTCCGAGCTCTGCCGCCTGGCCCATTCGAGGTAGGCGCGGATGCCGCCGTGGGCGTTCTGAGACCAGGCGTGCGCCTGGTCGACGACGAACCGCAGGCGTCGCCACCGGTCGGCGGCGTCTCCGGCGTCGGCGACGACCTCCAGGACGCGACGGTCGCGGATCAACCGGTCCAGCAGGTCGGCCGGGGTGAGCCGCGGCGCCTCGAACGACAGCTGGCGCAGGTACTCCATCGCCGGGTACACGGGAAGGGCGCGCAGCGCGTCCGCCTCCTGGTCGGCAGGGACAAACCCGGCCAGGGAGAACGCGCCGCCAGCCTGCTTCCACCGCCACAGGTCGTCATCCCCGAGCCCGAACAGCGACGAACGCAGGGTCATCACCAGGGCGAAATGGTCCGATCGGTCGGCGACGGCCTGGGCAGCCAGCAGCAGTTCGGCGACGTCCTCGCTCTGGTAGACCAGCGAGGACGCCTCGGCGCGATAGGGGATGCCGGCCTCGTCCAGTGCTCGGCGGAGCATGGGCAGGGACGTCCGGGCGGGGACGAGAACGGCGATGTCGGAGCGACGGATCCCACGGGTGTTCCGCACGCCCGTGAGGGGGTCGACCTCCTCGACCGTCCAGCCCTCGTCGATCGCACGGGAGATGATCCCGGCGACGTCGGCGGCCTCCAGGTCGCGGAGTGCCTCGGCGTTGCCGCGGTGAGCAAAGTTGTGGCCGGACCAGCCCAGATAGGTGACCGCGGTCGAGGGCGGCGCGGGAAGAGCGACGCGGTTGGGCTGGAGCGGGTCGTAGGCCGGCTGGCGTCCCGGTTGGGCCGCGATGAGTTCGCCGAAGGCGTGGTTGACCCAGTCCAGGATCCCCGGCACTGACCGGAAGTTGGTGTCGAGCCGCACGATCGCCTCGCCGCCGAACCTGGACGCGAACCAGTCGTGGACGTCGAGGTACAGCCCGATGTCGGCGCGCCGGAACCGGTAGATCGACTGCTTCGGGTCGCCCACGACGAACAGCGAGCCGGGCGGGATCGCGATGTCCCTCCAGTCGGTGTGCGCGGTGCCGGCGGCGCCTCCGGCGATGCGCACGGCCAGCTCGATCTGGATCGGGTCGGTGTCCTGGAACTCGTCGAGCAGCAGGTGGGTGTAGCGCCGGCTCAAGGCTTCCGCGACGTCCGCGCTGTCACGGAGCACCTGGCGGGCCAGGACGAGCAGGTCGTGGAAGACCAGTTCGCCGTTACGTCGCCGTTCGTCGGCGGCTGCCCGGACGCGCCCGGCCAGCCAGGTGGTGATGTGGGCGAGGACGACGGTCCGCCCTTGCGTCGCCGCCCGGATGGCCTCGGTGCGGAAATTCTCGTAGGCCGCCCTGGCCTCGTCGATCCCTCCGGGGAGTTCTCGCCAGTTCGCGGCGGCGCCGATGCGCTTGAAGCTGCCGTCTTCGCGCAGCATCGTGCCGAGGCTGCCGGCTGCGATCAGTGTCCGGTAGCGCCCCAGGTCGTCGGCCACGTCCAGTCCGGGCAGCAGCACGGCCGCCCTGTCCAGATACCCCGCCAGGCCGTCGGGCGACGTGCAGGCGGCGCGCGCCCGGTTCAGCGCAGCGGCGGCGGCCAGCAGGGCCTGGGGGATCGGCTGGCGCAGCGGTGGCGGTGGCTGGCGCAGGACGTGGGTCTCGATCAGGTCCCAGTCGTTGGTGAGCGCCTTGAACAGCGATTCGAAATGGTCGAGCTTGCCGGAGAGAAGCGCCCGCTGCAGCGCCGGACGGAGCGCGGGGTCCTCCAGTAGGGCGACCAACGCGTGGCGCCACTGCTCCTCCAGGGTGATGGACGAACCGACCTCGTCCATCACGTCCAGGGCGGGCGGCAGGCCGGCCTCGATCGGGTACAGCAGCAGGACGCGCTGGGCGAACGAGTGCAGCGTCCCGATCGCCGCCAGGTCGAGTTCGTCGAGCGCTTCCTCCGCCCGTGCCCGAGCCTCGGCCGAGGTTGCGTCCCGGGCCAGGCGTTCGAAGCGTGCGCGCAGCCGGTCGCGGAGTTCGGCCCCGGCCTTCTCGGTGAACGTGACCGCGGCGAGGTGGCCCAGCCGGACGCCGTCGCGGGCGACGAGGGTGGCGATGCGGTCGACCAGCGCGGACGTCTTCCCCGACCCGGCGCCGGCAACGACGAACAGGTTACGCCCGGTCTGGTCTTCGATGGCCCGTCGTGCGGCCTGGTCGGTGTGGGTCATGCGTCCCCCTCCTCGGGGTTCTCCGCAGCGGCGCGGACGGCGTCGGCGGCCTCCGGGTCAATCACGGTGAGCAGGTCGAGCAGTTCCGGGTTCGCCCGCTTCCGCTCGTAGCCGCGTCGAGCGTTCTCATGCCCGGCGCCGCCCGGGGTGCAGAACTCGCAGTCGACCCACAGGAAGCCCGGGGTCCTCGACGGCTTCTTGAAGAAGTGGCCACGGGCGATGCCGCCGGCGAGCGTGCCGACGACATGGGAGAAGGTGCGTTCGAGCTCGGCGGTGAGCGGGAGCGTGATCTGGGTGCCGGCGTCCGGTCCGCTGACGAACCAGTAGCGGGCTTCGACGGCGTCGGCGCCATAGGCCCCGAGCGCGGCCCTGGCGTAGACGGGTAACTGCAGCTTCGTCCCGTCCACCGTGGGGTTGTCGTCCCGTTCGATCTTGGTGAAGCCGCCGCGTCGCCCGGTTTTGATGTCCGTGACGTGGACGGTCCCGCCCGCCCGGTCGACCTTGTCGGCGCTTCCCACAAAGCGCACGGTGCCGCCCTCGACCGGGATCTCGACCGGCGGGCGCTCGCCGAACCCGAAGGCGAGTTCGGAGTCGACCGGCTCCGAACCGTTGCCCGCCCGCCACTCGCTGTCGTCGTCGAGCATCCGCCTCAGGTTGCGGCGGACATCGGGTGCCAGGAAGCCCCACAAGGTGGGATGGCCGAGCCGTCCGGTGAGCTCGTGCTCGGCGATCACCTCCTCGGCGACGGCGAGCAGCCGCTCGTAGTGCTCGGGACGCCACGGTGCTCCCGGGCCGGGCAGCGTGCCCGAGCCCTTCTCGGCGCACAGGAAGCGGTCCATCGAGTAGTGGAAGATGTTGCCCAGGTCGAGTGGCGAGATGGGCCCGGTGCCGCTGGGCTCGGCGATCGGCTCGACGCGCAGCAGTCGTCGGACGAAGTACGCGAACGGGCAAACGGCGTAACCCTCCAGCGAGGTCGGCGAGGTGGGCCGTCCGCTCGAGGCGAGATCGGGCAGGCCGTCGGCGCCGGAAAGGTTGCCGTCGAAGCGCGTGAACGAGGTGCTGGTACGGGCGAACCGCAGCCGGCGCCCGGCGTCGAACACTGGGTCGTCGAACCGGTCACCGACCGCGGCGACGTGGCGCACCGACCACTCCTGGTCGGTCGCGGGCAGGTCCGTGGCGGTGATCGAACCGGCGAAGGACGGGCTGTCGATCACCGAACTCACCGGCGCCGCCTTCTGCCACCAGGTGGCCGCCAGGTGCGGATTGCCGGTGAGGTGGCGAAGGCTCGGCAGAAGCAGGCGGCTGGGCAGACGCTCGGCGCTGCGGCGCAGGTCGCCGCGAGGGAAGCTCACGGTGACCTGGCCCGCGGCGCGGAGGGCGGCGTCGAAGTCCCGCCGGAGCCGGGCGACCCGGTCCCGGGCGGCCAGCAGCCCGCGGGTGCGGGTCCGCAGATCGTCCGGCAGGAGGGAGTCCTCCTGCTGGCTTCCGGGGTAGAGGTCCTCCGACATCCCGACCACCCAGATCCGATCCAGGTCGAGGCCGCGCGCCTGCGCGATCGGACCCACGAACACCCCTTGGCCGAACTTCCCCGTCCGTGGCACTGCGGCCTCGAGTTGCGCGGCGAGGACGTCGGTGATGCCGGCGATCCCGCGCGGGCTGCCGTGGGCGTCCAGCGAGACAAGGCCGGACACGACCGACCGCAAGGTGACGTAGGCGCGCTTCTCGTCGTGCTCCCAGGCCCTGATGTCGTCGACGTCGCCGAAGAGTTCGCTCAGGAGGGCCAGGCACAAGTGCGCGACGGACTCCCAACTGCGGGCGCCGTCCAGCTCGGCCAAGCGGGCGTCCAGGGTGGTCACGAAGGTGCGAAGTCCCTCGGCATCGGCGATCGCCCGCCGGCTCCGGTCCCGCTGCCAGCCCTCGCCGGCCTGTTCCGATCGGGCGCGCTGGTGTTCGATCAGGTCGTCGAGCCGTCGGACCCAGCCGACCTGGACCGCCTCCACGGACTCACCCCCGGCGATGTTCGCCTCTCGGGAGACGCGTTCCCAGCTGATCGTGCGGACCGGCTCGCCCGAGCCGAACTGCCGCATCGGCCACGTCGAGAGCACTTCGAAAACCCGGGGACGGGGGTAGTGCCGCTCCCACAGGCCGAGCAGGCCCAGGAACGCCCGGGAACTCGCCATCTCGGCCACCGCGATCCCGCCGCGTCCGTTCTGCTCGATCCCGGCCGCCCGAAGGTGGGCGTGGAGGAGCCGGACGTAGGGGTCGGGACGGGAGTACACCACCGCCAGCCGGCGGGCGGCCGTCTGCCCGCCGAGCGCGGCGACGACTTCGCGGACCACCAGGCGGACCTCGTCGTCGGAGTCCGAGGCGTGCAGCACCCGATCGGCGAGCCGCGGCGCCGTGTCCAGCACTGCCTCGTCGATCGTCCTCACCCCGAAGGCCGACTCCAGCGCGGCCAGGAACGACTGGGCGGTGGGCGGGTCCTCGCCGACCAGGTAGCGCAGGAGGACCCCGTGATCGGCGAAGTCGCCAGGCTCCGTGCGGGCGAGCTCGGACGCCTTGGCGTAGAGGTCCTGCTGGTCGTACCAGTCGGTGGCGAGCCGACGGCGCACGGCACCGGCGAGCTGGATGGTCTCGGCGGGGACCGTGCCCGCGGGTCCGGCGGGCAGGTCCGCGGCGTCCACCTCGCGAAGGTCGCGATGGGCGCGCACCAGCGCGGTCACCGTCGACGGGTGATCCCAGACGTCGGCGAAGACCCACGACCCGCTCGCCGCCTGCGCGGCGGCGAGTTCGGCCCGCCACGCCGCGGCGAGGACGGACGGCAGCAGCGGCCGCCGCGGATGGAAGTGGACCGCCGCCACCGATTCCGCCAATCGGGGCAGCGTGGTGATCCGGAGGCCGGCGATCGCCCGGCGACCGTCGCCCAGCCCCGCGGCGAGCCGCCAGCCGACCGTCCGCCCTGCCAGATTGCTGGGCACGATCACGGTCACCGGCGCCATCGGGTCGTCGCGTTTCGCGTCCGCCACCGCGCGAACGAGTGCTTGGAGTGCTTCCTGCGACATGGCCAGCACCCTAGCGGGAGGCTCTGACACAACTGCGGCGCTCGCTACCGGGCAGTAGGTTCGGGTCAGGAGGGGTCATGGCAGCTCGCAGCGTCCCGGTCCAGCCGTCGTTCGTGACGGCCTCGGAGCAGCAGGTGTGGCAGAAGGTCACCAGGAGTCTGGAGCCCGGCTGCGTGGTGCTGGCCAACCTGCGGGTCAGCGACCAGCACAAGGACCACGAGGCCGATCTGGTGTGCCTGATGCCCGGCAGCGGCATCGTCGTGGTCGAGGTCAAGGGCGGGCACGTCTGGACCGGCCCGGACGGGAAGTGGTTGATCGAGCGCTACGGCCAGCCCCAGCAGATCCGCCCGGTCGACCAGGCACGGGACGCCATGTACGCCCTGCGCCACTACGTCGAACGTGATGCGCGCTGGCAGAGCAGTCGCACCCGCGTCCGGTGGAGTCACCACGTGGTGCTGGCCGGCACCCGGCTGGATCCGGACTTCGCCACCCCCGACCTGCCGCGCTGGCAGGTGACCGGCTCCGACGAGCTGGGCGAGGTCGGCGTCCGGATCTGGGACACCACCTCGCTGCACAAGACCGGGGCGCGGCCCCCCGACGCCGAGGACGTGGCCCTGATCGAGGAGATCCTGACCGGCCGGTACCTGCCGGCCCGGGACGTGGTCGCCCTCGCCCGGGACCGCCAGGAGTGGGCCGACCGGCTCACCCGGGAGCAGTCCGACCTGCTCGGAGTCACCCGGCTGCTGAACCGGGTCGAGATCCGTGGCGGAGCGGGCAGCGGCAAGACCGTCCTGGCCATCCGGCAGGCCGCCGAGCTGGCGCGGGGGAAGCTCACCGGAGTGCCGCAGCGCGTCGCGGTGGTCTGCTACTCCAACGGGCTGGCGCTACACCTGCAACGGGAGCTCCTTCAGGGGCCGCGCGGACGGCGTCCGGCGTTCGTGGGCACCTTTGAGCAGCTGGGCTCCTTGTGGGGCGCGCCGAGCGGAAGCCGCGACGACCCTGACTTCTGGGAACAGAGGCTCCCGGCCCTGATGGCCGACCTCGCGCTCGCCCTGACCGACGGACGGCGGTTCGACGCGATCATCGTCGACGAGGCGCAGGACTTCGCCGACGGCTGGTGGACCTGCCTGCTCCGGGCGCTGCGGGACGAGGAGACGGGCGGCCTGTTCGCCTACAGCGACGAACGCCAGCGGGTGTTCCCGCGGTTCGGACGTCCGCCGATCGCCCTGGTGCCGCTGGTGCTGGACCACAACCTCCGCAACACCCGCCAGATCGCCGAGAGCTTCCTGCCGCTGGCCCCGACCGGGATGGACCTGCGCGGCGGGGAGGGCCCCGAGGTCACCTTCGTCGTCTGCGCTACCCAGGACGCGCTCCAGGTCGCCGACGACCAGGTCGAGGCGCTGTTCGACGAGGGGTGGCGGACCCAGGACATCGCCCTGCTCACCCTCGGCAAGCGCCACCCCGTCCAGGCCGAACGTCAGGAGGCTCTCGGCCAGCAGGGCTACTGGGAGCAGTACTGGGAGTCCGACGACATCTTCTATGGCCACGTCCTCGGCTTCAAAGGCCTGGAGCGTCCCGCGATCGTGCTGTGCGTCAACGAGGACGGCACCCGCGATCGAAGCGCCGAACGCCTCTACGTCGGCATGTCCCGGGCAACCGACCGGCTCATCGTGGTCGGCGACCCCCAGGTCGTCCGGCGGATCGGCGGGCCCGACGTGGCCGCCAGGCTGGGGATGCCCGGCTGAGCATCCTGCCGCAGCGCGGCGCGGGCGCCCGTGACGACGGTCGTCTCGATCCGGGCGAGCAGGGCGGAGTCGAGTTTCCAGCGTTGCCAGTGCAGCGGAACGTCCAGGGGAGGCCCGCCGAGGGGGACCAGCCGACCGTCGGCGAGGGGCGCGGCGGCCTGGTGTTCGGGGAGCAGCGCCCAGCCCATCCCCAGGAGCACCGCGGTGGCGAAGTCGTTCGAGGCCGGCACGTGGTGTCGCGGCGGCGCCTGCGGGTCGACTCCCAGCGTGGCCAGGTGGCGGCTCTGCAGGTCGTCGCGACGGTCGAAGTTCACCAGCGGCGCCCGCGCGAAGGCGTCGGCAGTGATGCCGTCGGCGAACCAGGTGGTGACGAACTGCGGCGTGGCCGTGGCCAGGTAGCGCATCGCACCCAGCGGACGGACCGAACACCCCGGGACGGGCCGGGCCTGAGATGTGACGGCCGCACTGACCGCACCGGATTCCAGTAGAGCGGCGGTGTAGTCCTGGTCGTCGCGGTGCAGGTCGAACACGATCTCGCCGGCCAGGGGTGCCAACGCGGGCAGGAACCAGGTGGCCAAGCTGTCGGCGTTGACCGCCAGGGGGACTTCCACCGGGCCGTCCGGCACCAGGCCGAGGGCGGCCAGCGCGTCCTGCTCGGCGGACTGGAGTTGTCTGGCCAGGCGCAGCACCACCTGGCCGGCGGCGGTGGGACGTGCGGGCTTGGCGCGGACGAGAAGGACGCGCCCGACCCGAGTCTCGAGGGCCTTCAGTCGCTGCGAAACCGCCGACGGCGTGATGTGCAGGCTGGTCGCGGCCGCGTCGAGCGAGCCAGTGGTGACGACGGCATCAAGCGTGCGGACAAGGTCGAGCGGGATCTCCACATCAGCAATGCTAATCCAGCCTAAGAATTGTGAGCTGTACTAATGGACGTGGGTACGGCTAGCGTCGATCCCGTGACCCACCTCCTCGCCGGACTGCTCCTTGGCTTCTCCCTCATCGTCGCCATCGGCGCCCAGAACGTGTTCGTGCTGCGACAGGGCCTGCGGCGCGAACACGTCGCTCTGGTGGCTGGGATCTGCGCCGCGTCCGACGCCGTCCTGATCGTGGTGGGCGTGTCCGGCATCGGCGCCGCGACCACTGCCATGCCCTGGCTGGTCGGTGTTGTCCGCTGGGCGGGAGCCGCGTTCCTGACCGGCTACGGCGTGCTGGCCGCCCGGCGCGCCCTCACGTCGGACGGCCAAGGGCTGGTCGACACCGCCACACCGGTGACCCCGGCTGTGGTGGGGGGTTCCCAGGTGGCTACTCTCACCCGGCAGTCCACCGCGGTCACGGTGGCGCTCACCACCCTCGCGCTGACCTGGCTGAACCCCCACGTGTACCTCGACACCGTCTTCCTCCTCGGGTCGGTCTCCGCCACTCACGGAGACGGTCGCTGGGTCTTCGCCGCCGGCGCAACCCTGGCCAGCATCATGTGGTTCTTCGGACTCGCCCACGGCGCCCGCTTGCTGAGCCGCTGGCTCGCCACGGCACGGGCCTGGCGACTCCTCGACGCCGGCATCGCGTTCGTGATGCTCGCACTCGGCGCCTCCCTGGTGCTGTCTCCGGGGTGATGGTGGCGAGCGAGCCGCGAACTCGACCAAGGGCCGCTTCAGCGGCTGACGGTCCCTGAGCTTGTCGACAGGGTTGTCGAGGGTGCGGTGCGCGGCGGTCTGTCTGCGGGCCTGTCGTCGTCAGGGCCCGCCGCTTTTCCTGCACTCGATTGCTCTCAGGGCACCGAAAGGGGTTGTTTCGGCGATCGAGTGATGGTTTTGGTGCGCGCGACTGCGGTTGTCGGTGCTCTCCCGGGGGAGGACCCTCATCCTGACGAAGGCCTTCTGCGTGCCGAGGACTGTCCCGGAGTTTGACAAGGTTCGTCGCCCTACACCGTGTGCGACCGCGTCCTGTGGTGGCGCGGGCGCCCCGCGTGTAGACCGGCCGCGAAGTGTCAACTCAGTCAGTCTGGACGTGGGTCCTGGTCCTGGGTTGGAGTTGTGCCCTGCCGACCCGCTATCCTCGTCGGCGGAGGATTCGCCTAGAGGCCTATGGCGCTCGGTTGGAAACCGGGTTGGGTTCACGCCCTCACGAGTTCGAATCTCGTATCCTCCGCGCTCGAAAACTGGCTCTGACTAGGCTAAATAGCCTGTCGGGGCCGGTTCTGTCTTTCGCTGCGGTCCTTAGGGCAGCCACCGAGAACATCGTGGCCCGCGCAACCGAAGGCGCCGGCGCCCGCTGACGGGGGGTGTTCCTGCCTCACGCCACGTTGAGCCCGCCGAGCTGCGGAGCAGCTCTGCCCCCGCGAAGCCGGCCGGCCATCTGGTCGGCAAGGGCTGCCCGGCCCCGCTCGGAACGCTCGAATAGAACCCTCACCACCGCGCGCAGCCGCCCACGCAGGCACTGTCCCGGCCCCCTCGTGGACCGGGCGGTGTCAGCCTGCGCCCACCACAGGCCCACCCCCAGCAACACCAGCAACCTCCCGTTCAGCGGCTGGGGAGGCGTCTTCGGAGACCAAGTCGTCGCCGCCGCCATGATCGACCGCATCGTCCACCACGCCGACGTCCTCACCCTCAAGGGCACCAGCTACCCACTCCGAAACCGGGGCATCGACAGCCTCCCCAGCGTCCGCACCGCCACCAGCACCGACCCGGGATAAACTCCCACCAACCAGGGCCATCAGGCCCCACGACTGTTCACTTTTCGGCCGTCGAAACCGACCAGAGTTCGAGCGTCGTCGTCAATCCACTCACGCCACGCATCCACCGAGGCCTGCGCTTGTGTAGTCGGACCCGTGTCCCGCCCTGGCCACGCCCAGATAGCCGGCATCGGTCAAGAACCGGCGCATCGTGCCCATGCAGTTCTTCACCGTGACGCACACGTTGTCGCGTGCCCGCTCAGCCGCGACGAACCGGGCAAAGAGATCCTCGCCCACGTCATCGACTCCCGCGCCGACCTCCCGCATCCACAAGCTCAAACGGCCCAGCAGGTTCACCACCCCGCCAGCTGAACCCGGCGAATACCCCTGCGCCGCCAACCACTGCGAGCACTCCTCCAGCACCGTCGGCGCCAACGGACCCACCGGCACCCGCGGAACCCGATCCGCGTACGGCCGGGCCGTCAGCAATCGTTTCGTCACAAACCCCACCTCCAGACACTCCGTGCCTGAAGCGTGACCCGTCACACGACTATGCCGACCTTCCAGGCATCAGCAACGCGCTGACTAGCACCATCACCAGCAGCATCGGCATAGTCCGGAGGTCGGCATAGGATTTCTAATGCCGACGTCGGCATTACATGTCCCCGACCAGCTTCACCCCCGGCTCCTCGGCGGTGAAGTCCCGGTGCACCCGATCGTGAGCCCGTGCGGCGTTCGGGTCCTGCCGGGTGGTGATCTTGCACGCACGGGGCTGACAGGCAGCGAGACCTTCCTGCCGCATGATCGAGCGGACCAGGTCGACCGAGGCGGATGCCACCTGCGGGTCGCTGCTGCCGGTGAGGATCGCGTGGACGCGGCGGACACCGTAGGTGCCGCGGCCGACCTCGAAGGCGGCATGCACGTGCCGGGTGATCTTGGTTCGACGCAGCTGCCGCGGTGACGGCTCGGCCCGCTGCCAGTCGTAGAACCCCGACCTCGACACCTCAAAGCCGGCGCACATCGCACTCACCGAGGGAGACGGTTCGCCCGTGGCCTTCGATCGCGAGCAGCCCGTCGGGGTACTGCTCGACCAAGGCGAAGGGTCATCCGCGTCCGCGGCACGGAGTAGGGGGTCGTCGAGTGAGGCGAGTCGGCCGTTGCGCTCGGTCGCGATCTGTTGCGCGAGTGTCGTCTTCCCGCTCTGGCGGGCACCTTGGATCTCGACGATCCGGAAGTCGTCGAGGCACTCGCGAACGACTGGGGCGAGGTGTCTGTCGATGAGCCGCGTCATGTCACCACAGGAGTAGGGCACGGTGGATTTGGCACGGTGGATTTTCAGTCGTCCCGAGGTGGATTTCCAGG